>CAZEBH010000061.1:0-8018 GCA_964510425.1 uncultured archaeon
AAGGAGAATTGGCATGAAATCCTTTATAACGGACAATAAATCGGGACAACACAACTTTGGGCTGTCGGCATATTTATAATTATGTTAATGCCCTAAGATTTGTATATGCAATCCAAATACAATTATGGCTATTCAACAGTGAACCCGGCAAAATTCACTTTTGCATTTTGCTCAGAAAACGCCTTCCTTCTTGCCACTGCAATTGTTTCACTGATAATCCCAATTCTCTGGCACCAGCAGGCATTCCCAAACCAGCTGATTGTCGGCACAATTGTAAATGCCCTTCTCGCAGGTTCAGCGCTCTATTTAACGTTCAAAAAATCCGTTCCAGTGATTTTGCTTCCTGCAATTGCGGTCCTTCTTTCGGGGGCAATATTTGGCGGCTTTACAATTTTCCTTCTTTATCTTGTTCCATTCATCTGGGCAGGGAACGCGCTTTATGTTTATTCTATCAAGGCCCTTGCAGTTGCGGGGAAGATGAATTATTTAATTTCAGTCCTTGTTGCCTCAATTCTAAAGGCGGCGGTGATCGGCATTCCAACATTTACCTTGGTTTCTTTTGGGGCAGTTCCCCAAATCCTGCTCTTGCCTATGAGTGCTTTGCAGTTTGCAACCGCAATTCTGGGCGGTGCTCTTGCAGGAATAACCCTTTACTTTCGAAAGTAGTTTGCCCTCTTCTGGGTTTAAGACAACCGTTTCGTCGGTTTTGGCGATTTTCGCAAAAACCACAAAATCCCCGTGAGGGGACGGGTGCGAGGGTTATCCAATTTGCAAATGGGATAAGCCAATATGGATTACTATAAAAAGCTGTTTTTTACTTAATCTATTGCCAGGGCTCGTAGTTCATTGGTAGAACGCATCGTTCACATCGATGAGGCAGCAGGTTCGATTCCTGCCGGGCCCAAACTATTTCTTCTCAAATTCGCAGGAGTATTTTAATTAGGCTAATCCCTAAAAACGCTCGCCGTAACCCCGCCATCCCAAGAGAAGCGAGGCCTAACTTTCATGAGCCAGAGTTTTTCAGTCTGGTCATCAAGAAGAATTGCATACCCTTTCGAGCGCGGCATTTCCTGGTAGTACTTGTCAAAATCCTGGTGAAGATATGACGGGCGCAATTGCGAGACCGCCTCAATATCCTCGCGTGCGGTCATTCTGTGCGAGAGAAACAAATCGCACTGGCTAATGCAGTCCGGGTGCAGTTTATTCGGTCTCTGCGTTGCAAGCACTAGTGAGAGACCGGGCTGCCTTCCGACGCGCACCCATTCAAGAAGTACGGAGAGGGCTATGCTTTTCTCATCCTTTGGCATGAACATGTGTGCTTCATCAATCATCATCCAAATAATCGGCATCTCGCTGCTGCGCGAGAGGCCTTTTGTCAGGCGCACTTCCTCTTCTTTTCTAAAGAGCATTCTCTCCTCAAAGAGCCTCTTGCCTATAAGTCCGACAATAATATCACGTGCGCCCTCCATTCCAACCGCCTGCCTGTATGCGGAGACATCAATTATTGTAATCGAACCAGCTTTTGCAATGTCGCGAATTTTAGTGCCCTCCTTTTCAAAGAGCCCCCATCCCTTGGCGGCGACAAATCTTCCGCTGACAGATTCGCGCACGCTCTTTTCCGATTCGGAATCATTTTTTGCGGCGATAGCGAGTTCATCAAGGCCGTACATGTTCCCAAGTTTTTCTTTCACCGTTTCAATCACGCGAGAAATCAGAACTCCTTCGGCATCTTTCCATGTGACATTAAAAAGTGTCATCCACTCGGCGGCTTCGAGTTCAGAAACACGCAGCGTGAAAACCCCGTCATATGGCAGTTCTTTCTTTTTGTAAAAATCCTCCATGGCCCGAGGGACCAAAAACCTGATGTCAGTTTTATCCGGCTTCAAATCCCATTTATTCAGTTCATCAACGCCTTCTTTGGTTGGAATTTTTAGGGTCCAGAAAATTCCGACAGGGTCAATTACAACAACCCCGATTCTTTGGCGCACATCAATTGGCTGGCGCGCGAATTCCTCAATTAAAACCGCGAGCGAGTATGACTTTCCGCCGCCCCTCTTGCCGCACACAAGCATCAGGTGCGGCTTTGCTATATCAATTAAAAGTTTTCTTCCAAGCACGGGTCTCTCGCCTGAACTTAGGACAGATTTTCCAAGATATGCGGTTGCGCGATCGCCATATCGTTCGATGTCATGCTCTGACCTTCCAATAATCGATGCATCTTCAGTGAGGTTTACTGCCATGCTACTGAATTGGAGTTTCGAATATTTAAATTCTGGCGTTTGGGGGCAAACCGGGTTTATTTTTTTTGCCATAGACAAAAGCAACATTTTTTTCTGCCTGCGTTTCAGGTGAATAAGATTTGACCTGTCTGAGCCTGTAAGTTTCAACCGCAACTGCCTGCTCCCTTGAAAGCCCAGCTTCTATTGAAGCTTTTATTCCGCTATTGACTCCGAGCCTTTTTTTTTGAAGTAGTTCAAGAATTTTTTGTTCGGGGGTTAGCCTTGCATATTTTTTTCTTCGTGGCAATTTAACCGGCTTAAACCTTGGTGGCATTAAAATCTCCGTTTAGTTTTTAAAAAAGCAAAAGGGTAAGGTTGAGAAGCCCGAGATGGTGGGGGTTAAAATAGGCGGACTTCTCTCCCTCCCTGCCCTAGCTTTTAGCTAAGTATAATACTTTTCTTCCACTCTGAACTTTCTTCAGAAGGCCGCTATGATAGAGCCTATTTAGTCTCTGGCACGCGGCGTTAAGGCCGCGGTAGTTCATCATTGTCTTTATGTCCCTAGCAGAGCATCCCCCCCTCTCCTCAACCAGTTTTAGTATTGCCTGGTCGGCTTCGGGGAGGACCTCGAATTTGCTGCCTTCGGGTTGCGTATTATTTATTGGGGTTTCGGGGGTCGTTTTAAGCGAAAACATTATTTTGTCATACTTCTGGTCAATGCCTTCCAGCAGCTTATTTGTCCTCTCGCGCTCCTGAACTATCCTAAACATCAGCGCGGCAAGCACTTTTGGGTTCTCTGACTGCTCCATGACGCTTTCGAGGTCATTTAATTCATTGAAAAGAGGCGAAATCTTGTCTATCAATTCCTTCTCCTTTATAACACTCTTGAAAGTATCATGATTATTCATGTACAATCATGATAGTGTCATGATATATAAATACTTTCCTTTTGAAGGGGCTTTGCACGTAATAGAGAGGTTATACAATGGGTAAACTCCCATTTGTGTGCAGGAAATTATTTTGCACTTTAACAGTAGTCCTAGTATTTGCGCTAATTTCTTCTGCACTTTAAAGGGAGTAGGCTAATAAATAGGTTTCCGCCTAATTTCGTGAATGGTTAACTCCAACGAACGTGGAAGGGCTTTAGAGTATAAAATTGCTATTGAAGTTCACGATTTCCTTGCAGATAGCTTGCGGCTTGATGTGATTTCAACCGATGGCTCCAAGCGGCTTAATTTTAGGGATAAATTATATTTTGATGAGCTAGACGAGCCCACGAAAAGTGATTTTTCGCTTTGTGCAACAACTTTCGTCAAATGGTTTGACAAACAGGGCTGGCTGAAAGATGCGGCAACTGTTACAATTGACCGCTTTGGGGATGACAGGGCAAAAGGTAGGGACCCGACAGACATCCAGCTTGGCATTTCAAATACTAAGGGGCAATTGACTTTCAAAAATTTTTCTTTAAAACATAGGCATGATGCATTGAAGCATCCGAGGCTGCCATCATTGGCTCAGCAATGTGGAATAGGAAAAGGCACAAAAGAAGATTCCGATTATAGGAAAAGGTATGCAGTGATTTGGGAAAAATTTGGCAAAAAAGTTTCCGCATTAAACTCAACGGTCAAGACTTTTGACAATCTTGGGAAAATTGATTCGAGTTTCAAGGCCAATCATTTGTATGCGCCATTAATGAAAAACGCAGTTGATTTCTTAATCAAGCATTCAAAAAGCCAGGAAAATGCTTCTGCGCTGTTTCAATACCTTGTCGGGAAAACAGATTATATTGTCATAAAAAACACACGCAATAATATTGAGGTTAAATATTTTTCAGATACAAAAATTCCCGAAAAGTATTCAGTGATTTACCCTTACCAAGAGAAAGGGAACAACCCGCGAAATTATTTTTTGCTTGAGTTTAGCAATGGCTGGAAAATAAGGGTAAGGATACATAATGCAAGCAGCAGGATATTTGAAGAGGACGGAAGAGTTAATGATACAGAAAAAATGGACCCAATTTGCATAAATCTTAGCCAGCTAATAAGCACTGACACTATTCAGAAACGCTGAATTGCAATTGCCTTGGCTTTGGTAGCTGGTTTGCCTGCATCCAAATCTTGCTTGATTTTCTTCGCGATTGCTTCAGCAAGCTTTACTGGTACGGCATTCCCAATCACCTTGTAGCCATCAGCAATTTTGTCGTAATAGAAATTAAAGTTATCAGGGAATGTTTGTATTCTCGCGCATTCCCTAACTGAAAGCCTCCTATGGTATGGGCTCTTTCCTTCAAATTCCCATTTGTCAGCTTCAACTTTTCTCATTTTGGCTGAGTCTGGGTGCAAAGGTGCGTGCCTTCCCCCTGCTTGAATAGTAAATGATTGCTCGCCCCAGCCTTTTCGCCTATTCCTTGACATATAGATAGTTGAGAAGCCCCCGTTCATGTATTCTTGGTTTGAGAATTCAAGCGCTTGGTTTGCTTTGTTTTTTTCTTTGGCTGGGCATGCTTTTGGCAAATCTCCAATTGCTTCTTTCAGCGTAATCCATGGCATTAGCGATGCGCCTAAGATTGTTTTTTTTGCTTCCTGTGAATATATCGGTTGCGGGAACTCGAAGCTCTTGCCAATATCTTTCCTATAGCCCACAACCACAACTCTTTTTCTTTCTTGAGGCACTCCATAGCCTCTTGCGTCAAGCAGCTTGTAAGAAATATTATATCCTACATCTGAAAATTTTGTGAGGATTTTTTCGAACTCGGAAACATGGGCACTTGAAATTATTCCAGGCACATTCTCCGCAACAAAGAATCTCGGCTTCTTGTCTTCAAGTATCCTTGTGTATTCATAAAATAGCTTTCCGCGTGAATCGTTTATTCCGCGCATGGCTCCTGCAAGGCTCCAACTCTGGCAAGGTGGACCACCCAGAATCCCATCAACTTCTGGGATTTCTCTTGATTTGACATCTGCAATTGAGCGCTTGTCAATTACCATTTTATGGTTCTTTTCAAATGTTTCCCAAACCGCCTTGTCTATGTCGTTGGCATAAGCCACTTCAAATCCGGCATTTTCAAATCCCAAATCCAAGCCGCCACAGCCAGAAAAAAGAGATGCAATTTTCATAATCCCACGGTTACATTATAGTCTCACGCCTTAAAAACCATTTCGGGGTTCGGTGCCGGTGCGAAACCCCTAAAATCCCTTTATCAACATATTTTAATCATTATGGACCAAATTTCCAAAAAAGCGCGCTCCAAAATTATGCAGGCAATCAAAAGCAAAGACACAAAGCCCGAATTATTGCTCAGGAAAGAGCTATTCGGCAGAGGCTACCGTTACAATCTGCATTATGGTCCTCATAAAATCGATATTGCGTTTCCTTCACGGAAAATAGCAATTTTCATCGATGGCTGCTTTTGGCACCAATGCCATTTGCATTCTCACAAACCGAAAAGCAATAAATCCTATTGGGGTCCGAAGCTAAAACGGAATGTGGAGCGAGATAAGAAGAACAATCAAGAGCTTAAACTTCTCGGGTGGAAAGTGATTCGCATATGGGAACATGAATTGAAAAACATGGGGCGAGTGCTGAACAAAATACAATTTCAGTAATGGGATTCAGCTCTTTTTTTCAAGAATTCGAGGAACAGTGAGTGGAAAAACTCGTAGTGCGCTCGTTCGGGCTTATTCAGAACCCCTTTTCTGACGGCTTCTTGTATGAAGGGGCTTACATCCGTTCTTTTTGAATTGCAGAATTTTACCGCGTCTTTGTAAAAAAAATCTCTTTTTTCAGCATGTTTTGCTATTTCAATAATTATTTCTTTCGATTTTCTGGATAACGGGTGAAACATGGGCAAAAAGAAATCTCTCTCAAGAGTTGCCATTGCTTTTTCGCGTCCTTGAGTAAAGTCAGTCATTCTTATTCTTGTATCTTCCTCTTTTAGTTCTCCAAAAATGTCAGATGCAATAGCTACAGTAACATAAGGGTGCCCTTCACTCATCTCATATATTTTTTTGATGGCTTCTTCTTCAGCAGTTACATTTACGGTTGCCAACTTTTTTACCAAATATTCTTTCACTTCTGATTCAGATAGGTTTTCCAATGCATATGTTGGAAAAAATCGGTTTAGGGGGGAAAATGATTCGGACATTCTTTGTGGGAAATTTAATTTTCCTGAAAGCACAATCATATACCTTGAGTCGTATGATAATTGCTGGAAAGTTTCTCTTAGGAAACTTAGTGCGTCTTCTTTGATACGTTCCAATGCTTCAGCTTCATCTATAAGCAATACAATTGCTGAATAATCGCCTTTGACCTTTTCCCATAATCTTAGGAAGTTATCTCGCAATATTGTTTGCGCTGCCATTTCCTTCTCTTTGAATGTGAGGTCGACATCTTTGTAAGTTATTTGCGGTCTAAGATTCACAATCCACTCGCCAAATTGAGCCATTTTTCCTCTTAGCAACTGGTTGGCGAATAACTCCCTTTTGACTCCTAAAATGAGGTATTCAGTAAGGGACACAATGTCCTTCAAATTGCCTTCATAATTCGACATCCTGAATACAAGGCAGCCATGCCCCTTACCTATTTCTTCCATCTTTGCGAGCAATGAAGTTTTTCCCATGCCCCTGTTTCCGTTTATGGAAATGTTCATAGGTGCATCGTTTATAGTTTGAAGGAGATTCTGCTCGAATTGCTTTAACTCGATTTCCCTGCCTACAAAGAAGTCTGGGCGAGCCGGCATTTGTGGATTAAATGGATTAAATCGCATACCATGTTTGTATTTAGTAATGTTTATATTGTTTAGTATATATACTAACATTAATAACTACACTAACTTAGGTGTTCCGGGGCCGTGATATGTTCCTTAGGATGTTTTTCACTTCAATAAGCTCGCACTATGCGTTCTTAATCCATCGATTTATGGCTTCTTCTATTGCCTTGGAAATGCTTCCTTTTTTTAAGCCAAACTTTTGGGCTGCTTTGCTTCTGAGCTCATTTTCGGTTTTATCCGAAATTACAATTTGCATTCTTCCCATCAAGTCACTTATACACATTTACACACATACATTTAAAAAGATTATTGCTTATATACACATATGTGTATAGGTGTAAAGATGGAAAAACCGAAATGTGAATGGTGTGATTCCGATAATTGCTATCGGTCTGGCAAACGTAGGACTCGCCAGGGAGTTAAGCAGATGTGGTATTGTCGGAATTGCGATTCTAAGTTCACTACTGGCGAAATAATCGCCCCTGCAACAGAACCTGTGCCATATGAACCTATGCCTCGTTTTTCTTATCCGCAGGATTGGGTTGCTTACAATAAGAGTCAGGCGCAGGAAGGTCAAATGCTTCGCAAGATTCTTTCTGAGCTTGTTTCTGCCGCTGAACAAAAGCGTAGCAAGCTCGGTAGGCCTCGTTTGGATATTCGCGACCTAGTTTTTGCTGTCTGTTTGAAAACTTATACTGGTTTCTCAAGCAGGCGGCTGATTTCAGAATTGCAGTATTCTTATGGTATGGAATACATTTCTCATGTTCCGCACTTCAACATGGTTTTGAAGGCTATGAATTCGGATGATGTCACTTGGCTTTTGCAGCACCTTATTGAACTGTCAAGTATGCCTCTGAAAATGATAGAAGATACTTACGCAACAGATTCAACAGGCTTCTCTTCAAGCCTGTTTGGTCGTTGGCTTGAAAAGAAATATGGTGAAGACAAAGAGAAACGTGTTTGGGTGAAGGCACACGCAATGGTCGGCACTAGAACAAATGCCATTACGAGTATTGAAGTTACTCCTGCGA
>CAZEBH010000062.1:0-7925 GCA_964510425.1 uncultured archaeon
TGGAACGGTTGGCAATGTCAAGTGACGCCAGCCGCTTCAGCGGCTGGTAGTTCACAGTCCGGCACTGTCAGAAATTTTTTCAAATATTTCAAGCAAACTCTTGTCCACAGTTACAGCCGGAATCCCTTTATCCGAGAACTCGCGGATATTTTTTTGCAGTGGAATTGTTCCCAGGAATTTTATTCCAAGTTTTTCCGCAGCAGCCTTCGCCCCACCGGTGCCAAAAATTTCTCCGGACATATTCTCAACAAGCCCGAGCACATTGATGCCCATGCGCCTTGCCATGTCGGCGCTCTTGCGTGCATCAACAAGCGCAACTTCCTGAGGCTGCGTGACAACAATCAGCCCATGCAGCGGGGCAATTTGCATTATTGTAAGTGGATTGTCCCCCGTTCCGGGCGGCAGATCTATTATAAGATAATCAAGCGTTCCCCAGTTAGCCTTGTAGAGCATTTCTGAAATCAGTTTGAACATTATCGGCCCGCGCATTATCTGCGCCGAATCCTCGTTCTCAACCATATTCCCAACTGAAATAAATTTGATGCCGTGCGCCTCAAGCGGCTGCAGGCGCTGCAAACCATCGGCAAAAATCCTTTCGGTTTTTCCCAAGAGCTTGTGGCATGAAGGGCAATCAACATCAGCATCAATTAATCCTGCCTTAAAACCGGACTGCGCAAGACCTGAGGCAAGGTTAACTGCAAAAAAAGATTTTCCGACTCCGCCCTTGCCGGAGTGCACGGCAATCACTTTATTCACATTCTCCAGGTTTTTTTTAACCAGATTTCTTTGGGTCTCGAATGGGTTTGCCTGTGCGGCTTGCGGCGATTGCCTTTGTGCCCGCTTCACGCTGCCGAAATCAGCTTCGCCTGGAAAAATTTGTATTGGCATAAAAAAACCCTAGCCGCCAATTAGTGGAAAGATTTTCCGCAGCCGCAGGTGGATTTTGCATTTGGGTTTGAAATTTTAAATCCGGAACCCTGCAGCCCGTCAGAAAAGTCAATTCTAACCCCCTTAATCATTGGCAGAATTTCCTTGTCGATAAATACTTTCATCCCTTTCTCTTCAACAACCATTTCACTCGCTTCTGGCTCTTTTGCAAAATCCATTGAGTAGCTGTAGCCTGCGCATCCGCCGGGTTCAACAGTAAATTTTAAGCCCCAGCCTGTTTTGCCCTCTTTTTCCATTAAGTCAGCGAACTTTTTGACCGCCGAATCTGAAAGCGCGATGTCCTTATCTGAATTGTTGCCAGAAACAGCCTCATTCATATCCCTTAAAAGCTGGTCAATAGTTTCGGGCTTCATTCCATGGCCCATTGCACCACCTTCTATACTTTCATACGGGTTTACATGGCAGCCAATGCAGTGCAGGCCATATCCTAGCATGATTTCAGCCGTTTCAGGATAACGTGCCACTACTTCACCTATTGTCATGTCTTTAGTAATCTGTGCTGAAGGCTCTTCTTTTGTGCTTGTCTTCTGTGCCGATTTTGCTTCTGCTTCCATTCCCAATTCCTCCGAAAACTTGTCTAATAGATAATAATTAACACGTGTTAAACATTTAAAGGCTTTTGGTTCGATGGCGAGGGATAGTTATGAGAAAATGGTGTTTTCATTCAAAGCACAAAAAGAATAATCAAAAATTATGTGGCAAGCAAGTAATCATTTAATGCTTTTAATCACCGTTAACATTTTGTCTTTTTCCTTTTTGCTTGTGTACGTTTTCCCGAACCTCACCAAAATCTGATTTATTCCCCTCCAGTATTTTTTAGGAAACAGCTTCTTCAGATCCTCTTCAATCTTGTGCGGATTTCTATTTTTTGTCCAGCCAAGCTTTTGTGAAATGTATGCCGCATGAGTATCAATACCTATTGCAGCATAGCCAATTTCCGAAAGAAAAACATTTGCAGTTTTTCTGCCAACTCCGGGAAGTTCAATAAGTTTTTCAAAATCGTGCGGAACTTTTCCAGCATGTTGCTGCACCAGCACTTTTGCGCAGGCAATTATGTGCCGGGATTTTGTTTTGTTGTAATTGAGGCTTCTGAGAATTGCAAGTGCACCGGAATACTTTGCCCGTGCAAGAGATTCAAGGTTTGGGTATTTTTCAAAAAGATCTTCAGCGATTTGGATGGTTGTCTCATCACGTGACTGTGCTGACATCATTGTCGCAATCAGGGTTTTCCACGTAGAGTCCCAGGCTTGCGCTGCAAGCCTCATTTTTAAGGATTTTTTATCTAATGCCCTCAATTGTTTTAATGCCCTTTTTTCTTTTTGGCCCACCTGCAGCATGAATAAAAATGCCATGAAAAGGATTTTATTGCCAAGTAATGTTATTCATTAACCATGAAATATTCCTTCGAACCCGCGTGGACGCAAAAGGCGCATGAAATGGCAAAAAACCTTAATTACTCACATGTAATTTTGGAGCGCCTAAGTGTTGTTCGCAGCACAGGTTCAAAAACAAAAAGGACAATCGCGCGCATCCACTGCATAGGAAAGGTGCTAATGCTTGGCATGGGGCAAAAAAAGAGCTTTTATGTAATTGAACTCATTTCCGAAAAATTCGACAGGCAGCCGGAGAAAGACCAGCTAGAAACCATAATACATGAGTTAATGCACATCCCAAAAACCTTCGGCGGGGGCTTTAGGCACCATGACCATGTGTGCTCACAGAACGTGAAAACTGAACTTGAGCGCTACCTTAATATGAAAATCCAAAATGTTGGTAGTAGCCCCCCTTAAAAAACATTTGATTATAAATTATTTAAAACTATTTTTGGAGGTTGTTAAATAATGCCATTTGAAGTCCCAAAATTACAATACGAATCTAAGGCGCTTGAGCCATACATTGACGAGCAGACAATGAAAACACATCATGACAGGCACCATCAGGCTTATGTGGATAAGCTTAATACCGCACTTGAGGGAAACACCGAATACAGAAATAAATCAATTGAGGTGCTGCTCGCTGATTTGAACTCGGTTCCTGAAGCAATAAGAACCGCAGTAAGAAATCACGGTGGAGGGCACTATAATCACACATTATATTGGCAGATGATGGCACCCAAGGCCGGCGGAAAGCCAACCGGGGAACTAGCCACTGCAATTGACAATGATTTTGGCTCATTTGAAGTTTTCAAGGAAAAATTCAAGACCGCAGGGCTAAACCAATTCGGTTCTGGCTGGAGCTGGCTTGTGGTTTCTGGCGGAAAACTTGAAGTTGTTGCAACCGCCAATCAGGACAACCCAATTTCACAGGGCAAAACTCCAATACTTGGGGTTGATGTCTGGGAGCACGCATATTATCTCAAATATCAGCAAAAGCGTGCGGATTACCTTGAGGCATTCTTTAGTGTAATCAACTGGAAATTCGCAGAAGGGCTCTACGCAAAGGCAAAGAAGTGAAATTCACTTCTTTCTCCCCGGATTTTCCAGCAGATTTTTTTATTAAATTTCTGCCGTGTTGCATGATTATGAAAACCAGGTAAATCGGCCTTCAGTGGCCTGCCTTTAGGGTGGCTCTATAAGGGCACTGGCCAATTTAGGCAGCCAGACAAAAAAGGCAAGTTTTTTGGGAATTGTGCAACAAGGTAATTAAATTTCACAAGTTAATAAACAATATTGATCTGCAAGGGCTTAGCTGATATCGGTTTTTAAGCAATTCTCACTTTATTTTATCATTGATTCCATGAAGTTTTTCCTCGATTCCGCAATCCTTTCTGAAATTGAAGCCGTTTATGCCGCCGGCATATGTGATGGAATTACAATGAACCCCTCGCTTGTAAAAAAGGCAGTAGATGAACTTAAGAATCGCGGAGAAAAAGTAACGCTCACCTCTTACATTAAAAAAATTTTGAAGACTGCAAAAGGAACGCCCGTGAGCATTGAAGTTACCGCGCGGGACGCAAACGGGATGATTGAACAGGGCAAGAGAATTTTCAAGAAATTCAACACCGTTGCAAAAAATGTTTACGTAAAAATCCCGGTGAATCCAAGTTTTGAGGGCGAAAGCGGAAAAGAATTTGAAGGCATAAAAGCAATAAAGAAATTGCATGAATTAAAAATTCCGATCAATTGCACGCTTATTTTCACGCCAGAGCAGGCACTTGCCGCGGCAAAAGCCGGTGCCGATTTTGTCAGCCCGTTTGCCGGAAGAATTGATGACATGCTTCGCAAGAATGCGGGGATGAATTTTGGCAAAGACGATTACTTCCCATTAAACGGCTTCGAGCACGAAGGCAAAATGCTCGGGGACAACGGGATTGTTTCCGGAATTGATTTGGTTGCGCAGATTGTAAAGATTTTCCATCATTATGAAATCAAGAGTGAAGTGCTTGCGGCATCAATTAGAAACGCAAGGCAGGCACGCGAATCCGCACTTGTCGGAGCGGATATTGCAACAATGCCATTTGGAATTTTCAAAGAAATCATGAGTCACAAGCTTACGGCAGATGGCATGAAAAAATTCACGGAAGATGCGCCGGAAGAATACCGGAAAATAATCTGATTGTAGTGAAACTGATGGCCCTGAATTTTAGGGAACTCAAAGGAAAGACCATACGTGTAATGGACATAGGTTCGGATACAGGCAACTGGATAAAAAGGAAAGCCAGAAGAAACACAAAGGGAATATATGTTGCAGTAGACCCTTCTTATGCCGGTTTTCCTGTGAATCCGGCCACCAAGAGATACTTACAACAGCTGGCTGAAGCAGGAGCCATATTGCGCGGAACCACAATACAAAAGTATCTTGGTGTAATGGTCCGAAACAAAATCAGGGTAAGGACAATCAATGCCGATCTCCCTAACTGGAAGGACCCGAAACAGAATTACATACGCCATCTTATTGAGTTGGCTCCGCAGGTTCTTCTACCAAAAGGAAGAATATTTATGACACTGGAAGCAACCACTATTGAAAAACAATCCATACAGGATTGCCTGAGATTTGCCGAAAGCAAGGGGTTTGATGTTAATGTAAGTGATGTGCACCCAAAATCATTCAGAAAAACACATTCAACGCAAACATTCGCCGAATTTTATTGTGCGCCGCTTAAGCTGTTAATATTAACTTTAAAAAAAGACCGCAGAACAGGGTGACTATTCCCATTCTTTTCGGGCTGTAATATATACATTTCGGCGATAATTCTGTTCATGCGCATAGGTTTCATAGGCTTGGGGAAAATGGGTTCGCGAATGGCAGAGCGCTTACTTGAAAAGGGCTTTGAAGTTGTGCTTTTTGCGCGCCACCCGAATTCAATGAAGCCACTTGTGGCAATTGGTGCAATTGGCGCCAATTCATACAAGGAATTTGCGCAAAAACTTTTGGGGCAAAAAATCATATTTCTAATGGTAACGCATGGAAAACCTGTTGATGAAGTCACATCAGGCCTTTTACCTTTTTTGAATGCGGGGGATATTGTAATTGACGGTGGCAACTCTTTCTATAAGGATTCAATCAAGCGCTCAGTAAAATTGGCAAAAAAAGGCGTGTATTTTCTTGATGCGGGAATTTCCGGCGGGCTTGACGGTGCACGCAGCGGCGCTTCAATTATGGTTGGCGGGGATATAGAGGGATTTAAAATCGCAGAGCCGCTTTTTCATGCCCTTGCAATTGAAAATGGTTATGCTTATTTAGGACCATCTGGTGCAGGCCACTTTGTGAAAATGGTTCACAATGGCATTGAATATTCTCTGCTGCAGGCATACGGAGAAGGCTATGCGCTGCTTGAAAAATCAAAATACAAACTTGATTTGCGCAAAGTGACACGGGTTTACCAGAATGGTTCTGTGATTAGAAGCTGGCTGGTTGATTTGCTTGCACGCACGCTTGAATTCGACCCGAAGCTCTTAAAATTTGACGGAAAAGTTGGCGGTGGCGATACCGGTAAATGGACACTTCAGAGTGCAAAGCAGTACAGGCTCAAAATGCCGATTCTAAATGAGGCAATGAAGGCTAGAAAGCGTTCGGCAAAAAAAGCGGATTTTTCAACTAAAGTAGTTGCCGCATTGCGTTACCAATTCGGCGGGCACGAAGAGCCGAAGAAAGATTAGTTTTGTTATTTATGAAAAGCACTTTTCATTGTAAAGATTTTGATGAACTGAGCCAAAAGGCCGCTGATTTTATTGCAAATGAAATAACCTCTGCAAAAAAGCAATATTCACTTGCTCTTTCCGGGGGGAGTTCAATTACTGGAGTTCTCAAAGGACTTGCCAGTCAAAAAATTCAGTGGCAGGCAGTAAATGTTTTTATGGCTGATGAGAGATGGGTTCCTATCACATATGCTGAAAGTAATTACCGGCAGGCGCACGAACTCCTTTTTTCAAAAGCTGCGGGAATTCATGCATTTGCTTTCGATTCAAAAAAAGGCGTGGACGATTACAACAAAAAATTTAGGGCAATAACAAAAGGAATTCTTGATTTTGTAGTGCTTGGCGTTGGGGAAGATGGGCATATTGCTTCGCTTTTTCCAAATAATGCCGCGCTCAAAAACTCTGAAAATGGCTATATTGCAGTTCACAACGCCCCAAAGGCGCCAATGGAGAGAATTACCCTCTCACATGAGGCGATTTCAAATGCGCAGGGCGTGATTTTGCTCTTTGCCTCAGATTCCAAGAAAGATGCCTTTGAAAAATTCATGGACAAATCAGTAAAGGAATCGGATTGCCCCGCAAAAATAGCATTAAAAGCGAAATCATGCACAGTTTTAACTTGTATTGGCGATTAAAAATGCAAAATAACTTCTCATTCATAATAATGGGCGCAACGGGAGATTTGGCGCAAAAAAAGCTCTTCCCCGCGTTGCATGGGCTTTTGAAGATGAAAAAGCTTGGTGATGATTTCTGCGTAATCGGAACCGGAAGAAAAGAGTTTGCACGCGGGGAATTTGTCGAAGAAGTCAAAAAGAACATCCCTAAACTAAATGAGCAGGCGTGGAACAGTCTAAAGGAAAGAATCTATTATTTCCGGCTGGACTTTGACAGCCCTGACCATGCATTTGGCAAACTCAGGAGGTATTTAGAAGAAGCTGAATCAAAACACAAAACAAATGGCAACAGGCTCTTCTACCTTGCAACCCTTCCAGAACATTTCAAAGGCATTGCGCAAAACCTCAAGAAAAATGGTCTTGCAGAAACCAAAGAAAGCTGGTGCAGGGTTGTTTTCGAAAAGCCCTTCGGGCAGGACCAGAAAAGTGCACGCAAACTGAATGATGATATAACAAAAGTCTTTGATGAAAAACAGATTTACCGAATTGACCATTATTTGGGAAAGGAGCTTGTGCAGAGCATAGGAATTCTTCGCGCGGGAAACCGTATTTTCTCTCCGATATGGAATAAGGAGAACATTGACCATGTGCAAATCAACCTCATTGAAAATTTTGGAGTGGGAACGCGCGGCAATTTCTATGACACGCAAGGGGCGCTAAAGGATGTGGGCCAAAACCACCTGCTTCAATTGCTCTGCCTTGTTGCCATGGAAATTCCTTCCAAATTTGACGAGAAGTGCATCCGCAACGAAAAGGTAAAAATCCTCAAAAAGGCAAAAATTTCGATTAATGACTCAGTGCTAGGGCAATATGAGGGCTACCACGACGAACCGGGCGTTAAGAAAAATTCGCAGGCGGAAACCTTCTTTGCAATGAAACTTTCGATAAATAACCGGCGCTGGAAGGGCGTTCCTTTCTATTTGCGCTCCGGAAAGAATCTTGACAAGAAATTCGCCTCGATTTATATCCACTTGAAGGAGCCAAACTATACTGTATTTGAAGAGCAGAAACTGACCCCGAATTATTTGCCGATACAAATCCAGCCGGATGATGGAATGTTAGTGCAGCTAAACGGCAAGTTTCCGGGGGAGAAAACGACAATGCGGTCATTGAAAAGGACCTTTTGCACTGAGTGAGCCTCTGGACCCAACACTCCGCAGGCAGA
>CAZEBH010000063.1:0-7842 GCA_964510425.1 uncultured archaeon
ACGGTTGGCAACGTCAAATGACGCCAGCCGCTTCAGCGGCTGGTAGTTCACGCGTTCAGTTTGTCAAATTTCTCCTATTTTCTTTTGCAGGGCTGTGTAAACCTCTATATTTAGGTACATTCCGGCCTTTACAAGGTCGAAAAGAATATTCTTCGCATCTTGCTTGTTTACAATCTTTTTGTGGGCACATTCAAGTAACAAAGTTGTCAGCCAACTGCACTTTACTCCTTTTGTTTTTGCCACTGTGTGTATCCTATAGTCATTTGAAATGAGTTCTTCGTTTTTTGCAAGTGCAATGAGTATCAAGCGTGCGTCCACTTCACTGATGTTTTCAGCTTTGCATAGCGCACCGGCTTCCTTTATAATCGCAGGCGGAAGTTGTTCTGTTTTCAGCCAGCTTCCAACCGCATTTTCCAGCTCATGCACCCCCGCTTTCCCGGAAGCCAAAAGCTCTTTTTCCACGCCCGCAATTATTTTCACTTGCTTATGCGCTTTCCTCAACAGTTCAAGATTGCCTGTCCTTGCAAGCGGTATTAGCACCGAAGAATCAGCTATAACCAAGCAATCACTTCTTTAGCCTTTCAATGTCAGATTCAAGGTCTTTTGAGGTATACCCTATGTCAATATTCATCCTGGTCATGGCATCTAACATGTCGGCATAAGAAATCCCCGATATCGCAGCAGCTTTCCTTATTGAGATTTCACGGTTGCGCAGTTTTGTCAAGGCAAATTCCAGCTTCCACTGCCGCAGGCCCATTGCGAGAAGCTTCCTTACAACGACCGACCTGTCAGATTTTTCTGCCCTCTCCACATCAGCAAGCGCTTTTGCATCCTGCTCATCAACTCTGGTGGTCACAACTTGCATATTTGATACCTCTTGTATACAATAGATACTATAAGATACTTTAAATGTTGTGGTGTTCTGGCAAGGCATTGTGCAGAAAAAATTCGGAAAAGCCCCCGGGGTTCACTTTCACGATTTTCTCTTTTTTGTTTTCGTTTTCTTCTTTGCGCGCCGCTCGATTTTTCGCCGCTTGTCCATGTCCTTTAGTTTTTCCAGTTCTTCTGGCGTGTATGGCTTTGCGTACTTGCGGTATTTTGTTTTTGCCCAGTGCTCTGGCTGCTTTTTTCGCAAGGTTAGTTCCTGTTCAATTAGCATCCGCCGGATTTTCTCAGATGGCCTGCCAAGTTCCATTTCCATCAGATGGTATACCTATTTTTTGGAATATTTAATACATTTGTTGCCCCGCGCCTTTTAAAGGCGGTTTTGGCGCATTGTTTTTATTCCAGAATGTGGTACTCTAAATGCATGGCGCAAAAGGTAATTGAACTTGGGAACGTAACCAAAAAATACGGTCAGTTTGTCGCAATTGAAAACATCTCTCTTAACATTGAAAAGGGCGAATCCGTAGGAATTCTCGGGCCCAACGGCGCCGGAAAAACAACACTTGTTTCAATCATTTCAACCCTTAGAAGGCCCACATACGGAAAGGTCTATGTAAACGGAATTGATGTTTCAAAAAACAAGAGGGACGCAAGGCGCTCTATTGGAATGGTTTTTCAGGGCACCAGCCTTGAGCCTAAATTGACGGTTAAAGAGAGCCTTCTTCTGCACGCTTCGCTATTTGAAATGGATGATAACCTAATTGACAAGGCGGTGCAGGAGACGCTTCTCGAATTTAACCTGCACAAAATCCACAATCACTTCATTGAAAATCTCTCAGGTGGTCAGCGCCAGCTTGTTGAAATCGCAAAAAGCATGCTGCACGCCCCGCGCATCTACATTTTTGATGAGCCAACCGTGGGGCTTGACCCCGAGGTGCGAAAACTCATTTGGCAGAAAATAAAAAAAATTTCAGAGGATAAGGAGAATACGGTAATAATCACCTCGCATTATCTTGAGGAAGTTGAGCATCTCTGTGCGCGGGTGGTATTTCTAAAGGCTGGAAGGGTTATTAGCACGGACTCCGTTTCGGCGCTCAAGGAAGAGTACGGAAAACTGGTTTCTTTCTCGGTTGAATCCCGCACTGAAAAATCCGGGCTTGAGGCAATACTTGGGCCAGGGTTAATGGAATCTGCCGGCACTTACTATTTGCGCCTGCCGGAAAATTTTCAGGTAAGCACTATTGTAAAAAAATTGTCAGCCAAGGGAATTGAAGTGAAAAATATTTCGGTAAAGGAGGCCAGCCTTGAGCACCTCTATTTGGAAACCATGGGTGGGGCAAAATGAGCGGAATTGGTTTTATTGCGCGGATGTTTAGCTTTTCAATGAGGCGCATGGTGCGCGACAAGTACTCTGTAATGGCCGAGCTTTTGGAGCTTATGGTGCCGCTTGTTCTATTCTATGCCCTTTACCAGACAAGTTTTTTTGATGAGGGCGGGGTAATTAAATTAACCCTGCTGCTTTTGATGGCGATTGCAATCGGCACGGGCACGCGTATAGGAGTTACGCTTGTTAGTGAGCGCAATCAGGGCTTTTTGCAGGAAGTTTACAGCTCTCCGCTTTCAAGTGATGTGAAGCTTGCAGGCCTTCTAGCAGAGCCCCTAATACTCGGGCTTTCGCGCACCGCAATTGCGCTGGCGCTGATAATTTTAATGGGCTTTACGGTAACGCCAGTGCAGGCAGCGGCAATTGCCGCAATTGAGATGTCAGTCATGCTCTTTTCTGGTTTAATTACAATTCCCCTTGCAACAAAAATTCATGGTGCAAACATTCTGACAATTGCAATGTGGCTTGTCAGCTTTTTGCAGTTCGGGGTAAGCGGGCTGATAATCGCAATAAAAAATCAGCCGATTATGGCGCTAAACCCATTTTCATATCCTGCAGATATTTTGCTGCATGTTTCTGGAATGGCTGTGAATTATTCACTTTGGGCCGATGTTGCAGTGACTGCTATAATGCTATTTATTGCATATATGCTTGCGCGGCACACCATTGAGACGCTTGAAGTGTGAAATTTTGAATGCAGTGTATGCCTTTTGACAATGAAGCAAAGTTTATTATGTAGCTATTTTGGTCAATTTTATATACTCTTGTGGGTATGTTGGTATACTGGCGTGATATTATGGCAAAACCTATAAGGGCAACTCCTGAATTGAAGGGCGAACAGGCAACCAAGTTTATTGAACGGATGCATAACTTTGAAAGGGCACCCATTACAGTTATTGACAAGACAATTTTGGCTAGAGTCAGGCGCAAATCTGCTTTGTTTGACTCATTTATTGAGTAGTTTGTAAATATCCTTATACATTGGCATAGTCCCTTTTTCCCTTTCTTTGTATATTTCAAAACCATTTTTCTTGTAAAAGTGTATCGGATCTTTTGATTTGTCTTCGTATCTTTTTGCATCAAGCGTTATGAATCTGCAGCCGGCGAAATCATTTATTTTTTGGATAAGGTATATTGTCCAGTCAATCATATGTGTGCCCACCCCTTTTCTTAGAAAATCATCATGTATACAAAGACGCCCTATTTTAAGTGCCGGCAGTGATTTGTAATTGATTCCTTTTTCATTGAATTCTTCTTTGAGTTTGGTGTGCAGGCTGATTTTGTCCGTCAATAATGTTATGTATCCGATGAGTTTGTTTGTTGGCATATGGATCAATAAATGTGTTCTGGAAATTTTTTTCTGTTGATTGTCAAGTGCATCATCCTTTAGAAAATCCACAGCTCTTTCTCAAAAGAATGGAAATCGCCAATTAAACCCGCATATTTTTCTGAAAGGTTGGCTATTTCTATTTCGGTCACGGGAATTTTCTCACGGGTATTTTGCATAAAAATCAGCTAATGCAAATGTCATAAAAAACTAGTAATTTGAATGCCGGCTGTTTGCATAAATCAACCTCCAGGTTGATTGCCCTTTAACCTCACATATATTACCCCTGCGGCTGCGCTAGTTTATGCAGATTGATATGGTCAATTGACGGTCTCTGTAATCAATCCCCCTGCCAAGAAGGCAGGGGTCAATATTTGTCGGGGGGAAAAAATGAAATTAATCGAGTCAGCACTCTTTCGTCTTGTGCTACACGGAAAAATATCTCTAGGGCAAGCGAAGATTCTCAAGGCAATACATGAGAACCGGGCGTGTTCATTATACGCGCTGCGCTTTGAAACAGGGTTAGGTTTGCAGGAGCTCTCTTATGCGATTGCGTGCCTGCGCGAAATCGGCATGCTGATTGAAATGCACGGCTTCTATTTCTGCCCTGGGTTTGATGAGCAGATTTGCGCTTTAATGGGCGATGAAAAATTAGTGGCTGAAAAATCTGTCATGTTTGCGAGGGTTTGAGGGATAGAATGGTTTTTATGCCTGGTAAAAAAGGTTTTTTGTTTGCATTGCTGCCGCTCGCCGTTTTGATTACAGGCATTGCCGTATTTTCCGCTGCCCATGACAATGTAAATTCGAATTCGGCCCAATCCTTTGTCAATGATGATATTTTACTGGAAAAAACCGGGGTTCCTAATGCCCCTGACCTTAACTCCAATGCATTTTCTGTTCCCGATTCATTTGCCAATTTTCTTGCCATCGAATCAACTTGCTTAAAGAAAGAGCGTTTTTTTGGCAAGTGCATTAGTGACTTAGTTCCATTCTTAAAGTCAAAGACAGGGGCTTTGTTCAAGCAGAGGTCGCAGGATGAATTTCTTGGGCTTGACCGGCGAAAGGCAGGTTCAGGTGGATCAGGTGGCGGTGGAGATTTACTATCCTCTTCCAACAATTCAACCGGAAACAACGGCTCAGAGCCTTCTACCGATGTTCTTTCCAGCACCCCTGCAGTTGTTTCTTCGCAAGTCTTGCTAAAAGAGTCATTGTCTGATTCTGATGGGGGTGCTTTTGGCCTTAATGAAAATTCGGTGCCATATTTTTTGGAAAAGAAGGCGCAGTACGCCGCAAAGTGTGTTGGCTGTTCTGAAACATTCATTGACATAACAGGTGCGGATTCTGCCGCCGATGTGTTGCAGGCAAGGGTTATATCTGGGCGTGCTGAAAAATCCGCGGCAAAATTGCACGGGCAATTTATTTCTTCAGGCAAAGGCAAGAAGGATGTTCTGATAAAGGTGCGGGAAAACGAATCTTTAGCTGAGACAGTTGCAAGGGTAAGGTCTTTTGGTGGTACTGTCAAATATGCCGCAGCAATCGGCGGTGTAGTTGCGGCTCAAATACCTGAATCATCCGTACTTGCAATAGCTTCAAGTCAGAATGTTGATTCCGTCTGGCAGGATTCTGAAGTGCAGTTTTTGCTTGTTGATTCAATCCCTCAAATAAACGTTCCGACTTTTCCCCAAAGTCCATATTCTGGCAAGGGTGTTCGGATTGCCATTGTAGATACCGGAGTTGATGTGTCGCATCCAATGCTTGAGGGCAAGGTTGTTAGCGAATCAGATTTTTCAGGTGAGGGGACATCACAGGATTTGCATGGGCACGGGACACATGTTGCGGGAATTATTGCAGGCTCGAATTCCAACGGAGGTGCATTTGATGGCGTTGCCCCAAGCGCACAAATAATAAATGCAAAGGCACTGAATCGCAACGGAAGAGGGACTGTTTCCTCAATTATCCAGGCTATAAATTATGCCATCAACCCTGATGGGAACATTTACACGGATGATGGTGCAAGGGTAATCAACCTAAGTTTCGGTGCAATCGGTGATTTCAGAGGCTCGCCTCTTGAGTCGGCAATAATGGACGCCGAATCAGCAGGCTCTCTTGTGGTTGTCTCGTCCGGCAACTGCGGCGTGAAGGCGCCTTCCTCTTCATGCGCCGGTTACAGTGGCCTTACATTTCCCGGTAGCGCGCCTTATGCATTCATCGTGGGCGCAGTTGATGGCAACAACATTGTGGCAGGTTTTTCCTCAGGCGGATTTGTTGAAGGGTACGGCTACAAGCCCGATATTGTGTCTCCGGGTGTCGGAATCACAAGCTCGTGGACTGGCGCGGAATTGTCAACCCAATCCGGCACCTCAATGAGCGCGGCATTTGTTTCAGGCGCAAGTGCACTGCTGCTGGAAAAGGATTTGCTCCTTTCGCCCCAGCAATTAAAGGCAGCACTAACAATGAGTGCAAAAGACCTTGGCGTTGCAGGCAAGGATGAGCTTTATGGTTTTGGCATGCTTGATGTAAACGCTTCGCTTGGCGCAATTGAACTTCCTTCGACAAAAACAATTGCGTTCTCGCAATCCACATTAAAGTTCACTGTCGGCATTAATTCCACTGCGTTTGAGGCTCCAGTAAGACTATACAACCGCACCACTGCAAATGCACAGATTATGGATTATGCCGCCCCCTCCTGGCTTAATGTCTCATATCCATCGCAAATTTCACCGGGTTCAATGGATTCCATAATTTTGTCAACTGACCAGAAGTCCCTTGGGTTAGGCTTACACCGTGCAGAGTTGCTCATGGCATTTAGTGACCATGTGCTATCGGTGCCAATTGAACTTGAAGTTGTTGAAGGCACGCAGGATGCAAATTATTTGGGTGATTTTGAAATAGAAATTTCAAGGCCTGTAAATGTTTTGGTTGAGGGTGTTGATGGCAGCGGCAGGGTTGTTCGCGGCAGAACAATTACCCTCAAGGCGCGCTATTCAAATCCAACTTTTGACATTTCTTCCTATGCCGGCAGCCTGCTAATAACAGGGCCAAATTCATACTCTTGTGATAGTGCCTATCAGCACTATTTCCAACCCGCTCTCGGAGGCAAAGAAGTTGTTTTTTCTTATACAGTTCCAATGGATGCCACGTTTGGCAAATACGATGTGAAAAGCTCAACCTGGCTTTCATGCACAGGGCAGCAATATGACGGCTCGTGCCATCCTGCAACCAGCTACTCCTGTACAGTCCCAAATTTTATTCACGAATACACTGCAACCGGCCTTTTTGAAGTTGTCGCGGGATGCAATTCGGGTGCTTGCTGCAATCTCAACTACAACACATTCAAATCTTCCATGGCAGTTTGCGATGAGCAAAAGTCATCGCAGTTCGGCTGCCCAAATGGAACTGCCAAGGGAAGCGATGTTTACATAAAATACCTAAAACAGTACTGTTCAGGAAATTCAGATTCATGTGCCGGTTCAACAGAGCTTGGTGAGTGGCAGCTCCATGCCTCATGTGATTCCCCGCAGAAATGTGATGCAACTGCCGGCGCTTGCGTAAGCGACCCAATCACCTGCTATGCTGATTCAGATTGCGGGCAGAATGGGTGGATTTCCCTGCCCTTTTGTTCGGGGGATGCGAATGTGATGCAGGACTTTGTCACATACAAGTGCAATAGCCCCAAAACACTCGCAAGCTCATGCACTTCCGCTATTACTTCGCAAATAAAGAATGCCTGCACCGGAAACAGGGTTTGTTCAGATGCAGCGTGCGTGGAAAAAGGGAAAGATGAATGCGACCCGGCCAAGGTCGGAACCAGCTGGTGCGACAAGGAAACCAGTACTGTGCAGACATGCTATTTCCGCGATACTGATTTGAGCTATCGGATAAAATACGAAACATGCGGGCTTGGGATATGCCGGGAAAGTGGTTCAACCGCCACCTGTGACAATACGCAAAAACAGTTCTCAATTGAAATGGAGCAGGCTTCACTTGGCCTTCCGATATTCAAGCAGCCCGGGGACAAGGTTCGGGTAAATATAGTTTCACGGCTCGAAGGCGCTCAATCAGTGCTTCTGCTCTTTGATAGTGCGGCTTTTACTTCGGTAACTTCAGGATGCGCAACAGGCTCAACAAAAGTTCTTGCATTCGGGAGCAACTACTGTGATTACAAAATAAATGAATCCGCAGGGCGCAGGTCTTATTCATACACTGTTTCAAAAGGTACATCGTGGGGCTCTAGAACCATTAATGT
>CAZEBH010000064.1:0-7822 GCA_964510425.1 uncultured archaeon
ATTCAACTGCGGGCTCTATAAGCCCGCGAGATTTCTCTCGGCACTATTTTAAAATCGGAATTTCACCGCGCAATTACCCATATAGTGAAAGGAGAACGCGGGATATTTGAAAAAATAACGCGCCAGCAAATTGAATCCGAATCCAAAAAACTCCGTAAGATAAAGGACCGCAATGTCCGCAACTATCTTGAAAATATCTTAAGGCTTATTGTTGATATTGAAGAGGAAATAACAAATAACTCGTTCTACAGGGAGCTAATTGAGGGCAAGGCGCTCTAGAAACCTAATCACTTTTGCCAAGTTGCCAGGCACAAACCTTTAACCTTTTTGGCACACAATTTTGCAGGATTGCAAGAAAGTTTAGTTGATAACAATGCAGTTTGAAAACTTTAAACCAGAACTTGACAGGGGCCTTCTGAACAAGGACATGATTGTGCTTGTTGGACAGTGCAGCGTTGATTACAACGGCAGGGCAACTTCAAAGCTTCCAAGCGGCAAAAGGCTTGTTCTAATCAAGGGCGATGGCTCCATTTCGATTCACCAAAACCGCCTCGTGCGACCCACCAATTACATGATTGGAACGAAAATCTGGAGCGAAATTGCAAACGGAACTTTTATACTGCACGCAACTAAGCAAAAGCCCAAAGAGAAACTCATTGTTATTTTTAGCGAGATACATGGATTGCAAAGATATGAAATCGAGCAGAGTGATGATTTACGCCTATCCGGCTCTGAAAGGGATTTGAATGAACTTTTAATGCAGGACCTCTCAATGATTGAACCCGGCCTTAGACCCATAAATCAGCAGCAGCATTTCCGCAAGGGCGTATGTGATATTATTGCACAGGACAAGGACGGCAATTTTGTGGTAATTGAACTGAAAAGAAGGCAGGCAGATTATGCAAGCGTTACGCAGCTTCACCGCTGCATGCACGAAGTTGAAAAAATGAAGGGCATCAAGGCGCGCGGAATTCTTCTCGCCCCGGACATTCGCAAAAATGCAAAAGAGCTTCTTGGGCAGTTGGGTTTGGAATTTGCAAGGCTTGATTTTGAATTAACGCCAAACGGAAAGGAAAAGGCCAAAATAAAAGGGCTTACATCAAAGCAGCAGACGCTTACGCAGCATTTTCCGCATTAACAATTGTGAAGGCAAAGTTTAAGAACATTGGAAATCTATTTTATTATCTGATTTACATGACCCCTAGAAAAAGATTGCCAAGAATTGTGCCGAAAGGCAAAATGCTTTTTGGAAGGGCAAACTTTCCACCAAAGCATGGCAGAATTTTGAAAATAGTCAGACAATTTAGGGGGAACGAAACGCCTGAACAAGCAAACAGGTCATTAAGGTCTGCTTTTCCCGAAATACCAACGAATGTTTGGAATCTTGAAATTGCAGCAAATGTCAATGCACTAGCCACTACAATCAGGCAAATCAATGCCGAAGTGGCGCAAAGGCACAAGGAAGCAAAATTGAGAAAAGTCCCGGTAGGCGGCAATAGGAATTTTACCGGAAAAACCCCAAGCGCACCTGCGAAGGGAGCCTACAGAATAACAACTCAGAAAACGGTTTTTGCCGAACAGCAAGAACTTGCCAAACAAATTGCAGAAGTCCTTGCAAGATATAAAAAATAGCGATTTATCCACTACTATTTCTCACGAATCTCGCCTACAATTTCTGCGACCACATCCTCAACTGTAACAACCCCAATGGTTAAGCCGCTTGAATTCACAACGATTGCAATGTTAGAATGCCTTGATTTGAAAATCTTGAGCAGATAATCCAGCTTTTTTTCAGAATGAACAAAAATCGGGTGGCGCATAATGGATTCAACCCTCACTTTTCCGCCAGTGCCCATTGCTTTTCCAAGATAGTCCCTTGCATAAAATACCCCGACAATATCATCAATGCTTTTGCCATACACAGGAAAGCGCTGGTGCTCTTTTAGCAACTCTGAACCTATTTCTTTTACAAAAGTGCCCTTGGCAAAAGCAATCACATTTTCTCGCGGGGTCATGACCTGCCTTACTGTTATGTCATTTAGAAGAAAAATTTTGTGAATCATATCCCTCTCTTCAGCAAGTATTGCGCCTTCTTCGGCGCTTATTACCGCGGCAATTTTTACTTCCTCTTCAGTTAGCTTTTGATCCCCTTCCACGGCACCTATTGATCTTAATAGTAGAAGCGAAATGGATTCAAGAACAAAAATTACGGGAGCCAGTATTACAAGCAGCAAATGCAAAATAGGCGCGGACCGAAGCGCAATCGGCTCTGCGTATTTGAGGGCCAGAGTTTTTGGGGTGATATCAGAAAAAACCAGAATCAAAAATGTGATTGCACCGGTCGAGACCGCAATTCCAAGTTCGCCTGGAAGCAAATCGAAAGTGATTGATGCAGTAACTGAACCTGCCGCGAACTGGAAGAGGTCATTTGCAATAAGAATTGTCACAAGGGTTTTTTGCGCCTTTTCCTTGAGGCGATGCAATTGAGCGGCACCAGGAACGCCTGCATCAACCAGCCGCTTGATCTTTACCCGGTTCATTGAAATGAAAGCGGTTTCAGATGAGGAAAAAAATGCACTGGCAAAAATAAGGCAGGCGAGAACAATTATTTTAAGCCCGATTTCGAGAACCATGCAGCCACCAAAATGAATCCATTGTCTAAAGAAGTTAATAATGCTATAGTGAACCGCTTTAATTTTTGAACATTTCATTGCGGTTCACTAGATAGCAAATGGCTTGTGAATTGTTCAATTATTTAAGCCATTTGCTATACCTCAAACGCGTCTTAGGAATTTCTAAAATTCTTTCCGGCAAATAGAGCGCTACCCCTTTCATTTAGCATTTCCTCAATTCTCAGAAGGCGGTTGTATTTTGCTACCCGTTCGCTTCTTGCGGGTGAGCCGAATTTACTCTGGCCGGCACCCAGACCTGCAACCAAATCAGAAATGTATGTGTCCTCGCTCTCGCCCGAGCGGTGCGAAACAACCACGTTCCAGTTGTTTCGCCTTGATGAACGGAACGCATCAAGCGATTCCGTAATTGTTCCAACCTGGTTTATTTTCAAAAGAAGCGCATTGCACGCCTTCTCTTCAAGCGCTTTTTTTATGCGCGAAACATTTGTGACAAGCAAATCGTCCCCAACTATCTGTATTTTCTTTCCAAGTTTTGAATTCATTTGGGCCCAGCCAATCCAATCATCCTCTGCAAAGCCATCTTCAATCGAAACAATTTCAAAGCGCTTTACCATCACGGCATAATAGTCCGCGAGCTCTTCGGGGGAGAATTTTTCATCGCCGATGGAGTAAACTCCGTTGTTGTAAAACTCTGAACTGGCGCAATCAAGGGCAATTTTTATCTTCCCCGAATAACCCGCCTCGTCAATTGCCTTTAGCATTAGTTCTAGGCGCTGCTCAAGTTTCTCCATTTTGGGCGCAAACCCGCCCTCATCCCCAAGAAGAATCGCCTGCTCTCCGAATCTTTTTTTGAGCATGCCCTTTAGCACATGATATGTTTCAGTTCCCGCCCGAAGGGCTTCTGAAAAAGAGCCAAACTCGATTGGCATTAGCATGTGCTCCTGAATGTCATTTTCGCGGCCCGCATGCTTGCCGCCATTTATTACATTTAACATCGGCACCGGAAGTGTGAATTTTTTGTTTCCAATCAAATGCCCAAGGTATTCAAACAATTCAACTCCGGCCTCTGCTGCAAGCGCACGCGAATAGCACATGGAAACAGGAAGGATTGCATTGGCGCCAAGAGAGGATTTATTCTGCGTGCCGTCAAGCAAAATAAGCAGGCTGTCAAGCTCTTGCTGCATGAAAAAATCCCTGCCCACAATTTTTGGGGCAATTATAGAATTTACATTTTCAATTGCCTTAAGCACCCCCTTGCCGGCGTATTCCTTGCCGCCATCACGCAGTTCAAGCGCTTCGTGAACCCCTGTGGAAGCCCCGCTTGGAACAATCGCAGAAAAAGTGCCTTTTGAAGTTTTCATCTCGGCTTCGACCGTAGGAAAGCCCCTGCTATCAAGCACCTGCCTTGCCCTTAGTGATAAAATTTTTGCCATTGAAATAAAAAGGATGCAATGGTATTTATTCTTTAGGCATAGGCACCACAGTGCCCTCGCCTTCAGATAACCCCGTCCGCTTGTCCTGCGCCTTTTTCATCATCACGGCAAGTTCTTTAGCATCAACCATCTCACGCGCAAGATGTTTGAAAATGTAGGATTCAAGCACCTTGGCATCAGTTTTGGGAATTTTGCCCGCAATTAGCGATTCAAAATCTTCGCGGGAAAAATCCGTGCAATGCACCCAACCTGGAATCTGCGAAGACGGGACATTGCGCTCGCTAAAACTATCACGCAGAAGGACAAAATCAATTCCAGAATAACGCGCGGTATAAAACCCGTCAAACCAGAGGTCGTGGCCTATAAGCACCGCATTCTCACGCATGATTTTTCCTGTTGAAAGCAGGCCGGTCAGCACACTCTGCTTGAAAAAGTCATCTGTAAAGAACGGGTCTTTTGCAAGGTTAGCATCGTATCTTTCCCTATCTGGCTCCGCCCTTGAATTCAGGTAAGAGTCATTTAGCAGGAATATATTCTCTTTTTTGAAAAACTTTTTAAGCCCTGCCCCGGCAATTTCCGCAATAGCCTTATGCTTTTCCCTGCCAGAAATCAGGAAAAGCTCAATAAGGCCCATTGATTCAAGCCCCTTGAGAAATTTCATGACCAAATCGGTTTTTTCGCGTGAAATTGATTTGTTGACCTTTCCAGAAAAGAGCACATCCTCGGGGACAAAAAAAAGATAACGCTTAACAACATTTTTTGCACCAAGCGGCATGCCAAATTTACACTACAAAAAGCTTAAATTAAGCCATAGGGCAATTATATATTGAAAACCATGGACAGGAAATTCTCATTATTCTCAGGCAACAGCAACATAGAGCTTGCAAAGGAAATTGCGAATTACCTCGGTGTGCCCCTTGGAAAGGTCGAACTCAAAAAGTTCGCCGACGGGGAAAATTATGCAAATTACCTTGAAACCGTGCGCGGACAGGACATATACATCATACAAAGCACCTGTTATCCACACAATGACAACATAATGGAACTTCTCATAATGATTGATGCTGCAAAGCGCGCGGCTGCGGAAAAAATCACCTGCGTAATTCCCTACTACGGTTATGGAAAACAGGACCGCAAGGTCAATGACCGCGAGGCAATCACCGCAAAGCTTGTTGCAAAAATTCTCGAAGCCGCCGGGGCAGATGCCGTACTTACAACTGATCTTCACTCTGATCAGGTTCAGGGCTTTTTTGACATACGCTCCGATTTTCTCTACGCCTCGGGCCCCCTGATGACATACTTTACCCAAAAGCACGGCAAGGAAAATATAGTTGTTGTGGCGCCCGATGTCGGGAGCAGCAAGAGGGCACGAGCATATGCAAAAATGTTGGGCGCGGAAATTGCAATTATTGACAAGAGAAGGCCAAAACAAAACCAGAGCGAAGTCGTAAATCTTATAGGGGATGTCAATGCAAAAATTGCGCTAATTGTTGATGATGAGATAAATACCGGCGGAACTATTGTAAATGCTGCAGAGGCCGTGATAAAAAACGGGGCAAAAGCGGCTTACGCAATGGCATCACACGGAGTATTTGCTTCAGATGCGGCGCAAAGGCTGGAAAAGAGCCCGCTGCGCGAAATAATAGTGACAAACAGCATACCACAAAAAAATAAGTTCAGAAAGCTTACGGTAATTTCTGTTGGACCCCTGCTCGGCGAAGCCATAAAGCGGCTACACGAAAAGGAATCTATTTCAAAAATACTTCATGACTAAAGCGCAAAGCGCGGATTTAAATAACTAAATTGCTTTTCCTTTTTTAGGTGAAAAAATGAACTGCGCAGTGTGCGGAAAAACCGCTACAAAATATAACTTCGAAAAACAACCAGTGTGCAGCGCGCACGCGAAACAGAAGGCAAAACCCCCATCATGCCCGGATTGCGGCCTTCCGATGGTTGTTAGGCAGGGCAAGTATGGCTCATTTTGGGGCTGCATGGCATTTCCCTCATGCAGTGGCATCAAAAAAATTTGACAATTGACGACCAGTCAATCGCCTCAAACAAAAAAATTTCGAAAATAACTTTGCAACTTTGCTAAGTTTCAGGAAAATATTTATATAAGTTAGGGCATAAAGAGAAGTCGAGGCGATGGAAGGAGAAAAACATTCCATCAGGCGTTCGGGGTCTGGCTCACTCAGCGTGATGAGAACTGCTAAGAGTTTCTTGTGGCCTCGAACCACCTCATTTTTCATTCCTTTTTTTGGCAATTTTTTAAAAATAAATTTTAATCTGCCCACCAGGATAAAATTTGAAATTAAGGCAAATGCCTAACATTCCCAAAGCCAATATATAAGCCGCCGCACACAACTACCTCATGAAAAAATACGCATTTCTCCTACTCCTTGCGGTACTGCTAACAGTGCTGCAAATGCAACCTATCTCCGCCGCGCAAAGCGACGGATACATCCACAGCAGCCACTACTATGCAGTATCATTTGACGGTGAGGGCGACGCTATAGTTCTGGTGCAGATAAATGTGGAGAATACGCTTGACCGGGCGCTCACATCCCTGGATTTTGAAATCCCCGGACAAGCCGTAATCTACAAGGCGATACAGGAGAATTCCTACCAAAGTTCACCCCAATATATCGAGCGCCCGGACTATTATCCGCAAAAAAGAGAATATGCACAGGCACTGGATTACACAAAAACACTCAATTCAGATTCAACAATTTTACATCTTAATCTCTGGGAGAGCATCCAACGCGGCGAATCAACAACTATAACCCTCTTCTACAAAATCCCGCTGTATGCACAAAAGGACAATCTCGGGAATTTCCAGTTTGATTTCAAGACAATAATTGATAGGGATGCAATTTTAATTGAAAACATGCGTGTTGCAATCAATGCACAGCAAGGCTTTACGCTAAAGGGCGGAGAGGCAAAAGTCGAGTATAAGTCAAATATGGGATTTGTGGCTGAAACTCAAATGGCAAAAATGGCAACAGCCGAGATTGGTACGCAACAGTACAGGCAATACACTGACCCGATACGCTACGCAACCGGCTATGTGAAAACAGCCTCAAATATTGATGCGTTTGAAAGCTTTCATGTTAGGGGGACGTATGGGGAAAATTCATTTTTTGCAAACCTGCCGGAATCTATTTTCTGGCTTCTCAGCGCGATAATAGTTATCGGGTTATTGGCGTTTGGAGCAAAAGCCGCCGCCAAAAATATCAAATGGAATTCGAAGCCTGATGCACAGGGTTATTTTGGAATCGGATTGATTTCATTTGCAAGCGCGGCAGCGATAATCGGGCTGAATGGAGTCGCCTTTTTCATAGCCGATCTGACAAGCAGGATATCCTACCAGTTTAGCTGGGTTTCAATGATTATGATGCTTTTTGGAATCCTTGCCTCAACCGGAATTCTGTTCATGCCGCCGTTATACATTTCCTCTAAGCAGGGCGTTGTGAAGGGCGCGGTAACATTTTTTTTGACGCTGTTTTTTCTGATAATACTTGGAATTCTAGCGGCAATATTGATTGATGTGTTCAAAAGCCCCTTTTAGAAAGCCAAAAAGGCGCCTTTATATATGAGTTAAGATTTATATACGGGTTGCAGTCCAATAATAACTGTAACAGAGAAAAAGATTCACACAAATGATACGATTTCTCCAAATACAATAAAAATGTAAAATAGAGGTGAAATAGAATGATACAACTACAATACTGCAGGGAATGCCATAACGCGTTCCAG
>CAZEBH010000065.1:0-7473 GCA_964510425.1 uncultured archaeon
AAAAGACAAATCAGGTTAGAGCCATCAGGCCGCCAAAAGTGGCGAAGTTAAGTTAATAACAAAACACCCGGAGTTATTTCATGACAATTACCCCATCCAACTACACAATTCTCAGGAAGGGTTCAATTGCCCCGGATTTTTTGCTGCAAGGAACAGATGGCAGGGGGCATTCAATACAAAATTATTCTGGCAAGACGGCATATCTCGTAGTTTTTATGTGCAACCACTGCCCTTTTGTAAAGCCCAAAATGAAATACCTCAAAGAGCTGCAGGACAAATACGCCTCAAAAGGCCTTCAAATTTTTGGGATAAACAGCAATGATACAGATTCTTATGAGGAAGATGATTTTGAGCACATGAAAATTGTTGCACGCGAACAGGGATTCGAGTTTCCATATTTGCTTGACGAGACACAAAACGTTGCGCACTCCTATGGCGCAGCGTGCACTCCGGACCCTTTTTTGTTTGATTCAAAAATGAGGCTTGTCTACCACGGAAGAATTGATGATGCGCACAAAGAGCCGCATGAACTAGCGAAAATACACGAGCTTGAGGATGCAATAAAACAGGTGCTTGCGGGCGAGAAAGTCAGCATAAAAGAAGAGCCTTCGTATGGGTGCAACGTAAAGTGGAAGAGAAGCCTCAAGGACGCAAAAGGGTTTGCGGGACATATAGGGCACGGTGAAATACGTGACCACAGTGAGCGTTTTTGAAGAATTGAACAATGCGACACTAAAAACAAGCGATAGCCATTTTTTGGAATGGAGAACGTGGAACTAATTTGAGTATTAGGTCAAATATTCATTCCAACTCTTAATCTCCAAATCCGCTATCCTCTTTTTCAGAATCGCCCGCGTAAAGCTCTGTGCAATCTGAAGATTTGTAATGAGCGGCACATTGTAATCAACAGCCGCCCTGCGAACATCATATTTAGGATCATTTGCAATTTGCATGAATGGGTCAGGGACAATTATTGCAAGGTCAATTTTGCCACTTTGGAATAAGCCCAAAACATTTGGCTTGCCTTTCTCATGCATTTTTTGAACCTTTGTTGACTTTACTGAATTTTCCATTAAAAATTCATGCGTGTGTTCTGTTGCAAACAGCGAAAACCCGTTGGCTTGGAGTTCGCGCAGTTCATCAAGCATTTTTTGCCTGTTTTGATCGCCAGTAAGGGAGACAAGAATATTTTTTTTCGGGATGTTGTAGCCTGTGCTCAAAAGTGCCTTGAGGAATGCGTCCTCGAAATCCGGACCAATGCAACCTACTTCTCCAGTTGATGCCATTTCAACGCCCGAAATGGGGTCAGCCCCCTTGAGGCGCGAGAATGAAAACTGCGGGGCTTTTACCCCGACATGGGAAAGTTCCATAAATGACCTGCCGCTGCGCAGAACCTTCTCACCAATTATTGCGCGGCAGGCAAGCGAAATGAAATCTTCCCCCGTAACTTTTGAAACAAAAGGCATTGACCTTGAGGCGCGCAGGTTGCACTCAATTACCATAACATCATTGTCCTTTGCCAAAAATTGTATGTTAAATGGCCCGGTAATTTCAAGGCTTCTTGCAAGAAATCCGCCGATTGTGCGGATTTTGCGGATGGTCTCGAGGTATGTTCGCTGCGGCGGAAGCACCATTGTAGCATCCCCGGAGTGAACGCCCGCATTTTCAATGTGTTCAAGCACTGCAAAAGTAATTATTTCGCCACCCGAAGCAACTGCATCAAATTCTATTTCTCGCGCATTGAGAATAAATTTTGACACAACTACCGGATAGTCCTTGCTAAGGGATGTTGCAGTCTTTAGGTACTGCTCAAGTTCGGTGTCATTGAAAGCGACAGCCATTGCCTGGCCCGATAGAACATATGAAGGCCGAATCAGCACCGGATAGTGCACCGCGAGCGCAAATTCTTTTGCCTTTGCAATTGTTGTGAGTTCCTTCCATTCCGGCTGCGGGATACTAAGCGAGTCACAAAGTGTGCTGAATTTGTGGCGGTCCTCAGCGCGGTCAATATTTTCCGGACTGGTTCCGAGTATGCTATATCCGGATTGCCATAATTTCATTGAAAGGTTATTTGGAATCTGCCCGCCCATTGAAACAATAATTCCTTTGGGCTTTTCAAAGTCGCATATGTCCGCAACTGTTTCAAAGCTTAATTCATCAAAATAGAGCTTGTCACATTCATCGTAATCGGTTGAAACGGTTTCGGGGTTATAGTTTATCATAATTGATTTGAACCCGCTCTGCCGTGCAGTTTGCGCAGCACGCACGCAACAGTAATCAAATTCAACACTGCTCCCGATCCTATAAGCCCCGGACCCGAGAACCACAACCGCCTTCTCCCCCTCTGGCATGACATCGTGTGAAATGCCATTGTATGTGAGATAGAGATAATTTGTTTTTGCAGGATATTCTGCCGCAAGCGTGTCAATCTGCTTTATGAAAGGCGTAACGCCAAGTTCTTTTCGCCTGGCCCTGACCATGTGCTCATGCGCAAGATCCAAAATAACAGAAATCTGCTTGTCTGAAAAGCCCTGTTTTTTTGCCAAAGTCAGCAGGCCAGCTGGGATTGATTCAAGCGGGTATTTTTTCATTTCTTTGGATGTTTGCACAACTTCCTGAATTTTGTGCAAAAACCATTTTGTAATTTTCGAGGCGCGATAAATCTTGTCAATTGATACATTTTTTTCAAGTGCCTGCACAATTGCAAATACCCTTCTATCTGTTGGATATCTTACTTCGTGTGAGAGCTTTTCAAAATAAACGCTGTTGCCAACAAGCCCGAACATGCCTATCTGAAGCATGCGGATTGCCTTTTGCATGGCCTCTTCGAATGTTTTTCCTATTGCCATGACTTCCCCTACGCTTTTCATTTCCGTGCCGATGCGCGTGCTTACATTCCGGAATTTTTGCAAATCCCAGCGCGGGATTTTCACGACAACATAATCAAGCGCAGGCTCGAAGCAGGCCTTTGTGACTTTTGTAATTGAGTTTTGCAATTCAAGAAGCGTATAGCCAAGTGAAAGTTTGGCTGCAACGAATGCGAGCGGATAGCCGGTTGCTTTTGAGGCAAGTGCGGAGCTTCGGGAGAGCCTGGCATTTACTTCAATGACACGGTACTCATCATTTTGCGGGTTTAGCGCGAACTGTATGTTGCACTCGCCCACAATTCCAAGATGCCTGATAACTTTTATTGAAATTTCACGAAGCTTGTGATATTCATGGTTGTCAAGCGTCTGCGAGGGTGCGACAACAATGCTCTCACCGGTATGAATTCCAAGCGGGTCAAAGTTTTCCATGTTGCAAACAGTTATGCAATTGTCCGCGCAGTCCCGCACAACCTCGTATTCAATTTCTTTCCAACCATACAAGCTTTCCTCCACAAGAATTTGTGGGGCGGTTTTGAATGCGCGCTGTGCCATTTCATTTAGTTCCTTTTCATCTTTTGCAATGCCGCTTCCCTTGCCACCCAGTGCGAATGCCGCGCGCACCATCACAGGATAGCCGATTATCTTGGCGGCTTTTAGGGCATCTGAACTGCTTGTTACTGCCTTTGATTTCGGAACGCCAACACCCAATTTTCCAAGCTCTTTGTTAAAAAGAGCCCTGTCCTCGGTTAGTTCAATACTTCGAACTGGTGTTCCGAGAACTTTCACGCCATATTTTTTGAACACGCCCTTGCTACTTAGCTCCACGCCGCAATTAAGCGCGGTCTGGCCGCCGAATGAGAGCAGAACACCATCAGGTTTTTCTTTTTTTATAACCTCTTCAACAAAATAGGGGGTCACTGGAAGAAAATAAACTTCGTCTGCAAAACCCTTGGATGTCTGCACGGTTGCGATATTCGGATTGATAACTATGGCTTTTATTCCCTCTTCCTTCAGGGCTTTTATGGCCTGCGAGCCGCTGTAATCGAACTCGCCTGCCTGGCCAATGGTTAGCGCGCCCGAACCAAGCAGGAGGACTTTTTGAATCTCATTATTTCTTTGGATTGCGCTCCCTCCAAGAAACCAGTTTAATTTTGTCATTCTTGATTGCTGTTTTTGCGCGCTCAAAAACAAATAAAATAGTGCCTAATTCATTTACTAATACATGGTGAATATTTGAATACAAAATTTTTCTTTCAGCAAAACTTAAGTGATTTTTTGCATCAGAATATTCTTTTGCAGTTTTTTTTGCATGGTCTGTTAGAGCCGAAACAAAATTACCTGTGGAATCCAAATACTCAATTGCACGCTCTTTATTTTTCAACCCAAATTTTCGGAGTGCATATTCCGCAATCGGTTTCCACAAAGTAGTAGTGGGCAAATTAGCCAAGATAGCCTTGGCAAAAATCTTTGAAATTTCTCTGTCTGGCAAGACCGTATTTACTAGCTCCAACTTCAGCAACTTCCTGCCATTAAAATTTGTATCACCTCTTTCTATTTTTCCCCTTTCAAAATAAGGGAATTTTTTTGAAAAATGATGTGCTCTCTTAACAATGCGCATTGCCAAGTTTTCTGCAGATTTTGGCCTTCCGCGCATCATTTCATTACCTCCAAAAATTCGTCAAACACAACAGTTCCGGCTGTTGGGTGCGGAGGCTGTCCTCGTTTGGACTCGGCAGGCCAGAAATTAAAAGTCATCTGAGCGCCTCCAAAAATTCATCGAACAAAAACTCGGTGTCCTTTGGCCCGGGGTTTGCCTCCGGGTGGAACTGCACGGAAAAGAACGGCTTTGTCTTGTGCCGGATGCCCTCATTCGTGTCATCGTTTGCGTTGCGCATCCAAGGCTCCCAGCCCTTCTGCAGTGTGGACTCGTTTACCGCAAAGCCATGATTCTGGCTTGTGATAAAGCAGCGGTTAGTTCCGACAATATATGTTGGTTGGTTCTGGCCACGGTGCCCGTATTTTAATTTGTATGTGTCAGCTCCGCTTGCAAGTGCCAGCAATTGGTTTCCGAGGCAAATCCCAAAGATTGGAATCTCTTTTTCAAGTGCTTTTTTAATATTGCTAATTGTTGCAGTGCACATTTTAGGGTCTCCCGGTCCGTTGCTAATCAATATGCCATCGTAATCAAAGTCGTGCAAAAATTCATCTGAAAGAAAATCCAAATCCCATGGCACCCTTATCAGTTGTGTGTTGCGGGAGAGCATGGAATGTATGATGTTGTTTTTTGCGCCGCAATCAATTAAGAGCACCTTTTTGCCGCGCGAGCCATAAACTATGGGCTTGTGAATTGAAACATTCGCCACCAGATTTTCCCTGTTGGGGTCAAACGTCTCAGGCTCCTTTTCACCTATAATTATCTTTCCAAGCATGGTCCCTTTTTCGCGCAGTATTTTTGTAAGTGCGCGCACATCAATACCAGTGATTGCGGGAATTTTTTCTTCTATGAGCCACTCGCCAAGGGATTTTACGGCGGAGTGATGTGAATATTGCTGCGAATACTGATTCACAACAAGGCCCTGAACCTGTATTTTGTGGGATTCGAAATTTTTTATCAGGTTGTTTTCAAGAATTTTTCCAGGAACGCCATAGTTTCCAACAAGCGGGTATGTGAGGCAAAGAATTTGGCCAGAATAGCTTGGGTCTGTTAGGCTTTCAGGATAGCCAACCATGCCGGTGTTAAAGACAACTTCACCTGAAGTAGATTTTTCATGCCCAAAAGATTCACCCTCAAATGTGGTGCCATCCTCAAGCACGAGCCTTGCTTTCATCGGGATTCACCTCTCGGAGTTGCAATAGGGCAAAAACAAGGGCAGAAGGAATTTGATGGAAAAGTTTTTTGAATTTTGTTTTGCTGCATTCAAAAAAAATATTATGCCCGGGTAAATTTATAAGCCTTGTGCTAGCAGCCGAATTATTGCTGTGTTGGAGGATTATGAAAACCGGACAAATCGGCCTTCAATGGCTTGCCTTTAGGGTTGCCCCTGTAAGGGCATTGGCCAGCCAAACAAAAAAGGCAGGTTTTTTGGAATTGTGCAACAAGGCACAAATTATCTAAGTACCCGGTTTAGCATCTTCTCGGTTGATTTTATTGCAGCCATTAATTGGTCTGAATCCACCCCGATTGTACGGAATTCTTTTCCCTCGGCAGACCAGGTTATAGTTGCCTCGACCAGTGCATCAGTGTTTCCGCCAGGAGGGATATGAACCTCATAATCAAGAAGTTTTGGGAGCGAGACATCCAAATCTTTTGCAATTTTTTTAAGCGAATTCATAAAGGCATCATAACCCCCGTTGCCTTCCGAGGAATTTGATATTTCTTTGCCATTAAACTGCAAAATCACCGATGCCTTTGGCTTACCTTGTAGTGAAGATGATATTTGCACATCAAGGATTTTAAATTTGCACTCAATTGGCGTGTTCAAAATGTCCGCTATTATGAAAGGAAGATCTTCTGGCGTGACTTGCTCCTTCTTGTCACCAAGAGAGACAACTTTTTCCAAAATTGCCTTCTTCTGAACTGGCGTGAGTTCGATTTTCAGCTCCTTGAGGTTCTGCTCAAGGCTAGCCCTGCCGCTTAATTTTCCAAGGGCATACTCACGTGTCCTTCCAAAGCGCTCCGGACTCAGGGGGTTGGCATAAAGATTGCCCTTGGCATCGCCATCGGCGTGTATGCCTGCCGTCTGCGTGAAAACATCTGCCCCGACAATTGGTTTATTCATTGGCAGGGCTTTGCCAGAAACCCTTTCAACAAACCGCCCGGTTCTGACAAGGCTCTTCTCGTCAACTCCGCATTTGAGATTTGCCTTGTCATTTATTGAGGTGACAACTTCTGCGAGGGGGGCATTGCCTGTGCGTTCACCAAGCCCGTTTATGGTGCAATGCACTCCCCGGATTCCGTTTTGTATTGCAATAAGTGTATTCGCTGTTGCGAGGCCGTAATCATTATGGGCATGAAAATCCATGCGCCCGAGTGGAAAAGCCTTTGCCATTATGCGGATGTATTGCTGAGTCTGCAGCGGATCTAGAACACCTAAAGTATCTGGAAGCATCAATCTCAAGAGCGGGGCTTTTTTTAGAGCATTTACAAAATCCAATACATACTTGGGCGAGTCCTTCATGCCATTACTCCAGTCCTCCAAGTAAAGGTTTGCACTTATGCCAAGGTTTTTTGCATATTCTAAGATTTGCAGGGCATCATTGTAGTGTTCCTGTGCTGTTTTGCGAAGTTGTTTTGTGCAGTGCAGAAGCGAACCCTTGGCAAGAAGATTTATTGTCTTGCACCCGGATTGCACAACCCAATCAACACTTAGCCTGTCAACAAAAGCAAGGACCTCAATTTTTTCCAAAAAGCCCCCGGATTGTGCCCAAGAAGTTATTGCCTTCACGGTTTCAAGTTCGCCCGCACTCACGCGCGCGGAGGCAACTTCACTGCGGTCAACCCTGACTTCCTGCAGGAGCATTTTTGCAATTGAAAGTTTTTCCAGCGAAGTCAATGAGACGCCGAGGGTCTGCTCGCCATCCCGCAAGGAGGTTTCCATTATCTGCC
>CAZEBH010000066.1:0-5291 GCA_964510425.1 uncultured archaeon
GTTTTTCATTCAAAGCGCATTTCTATCCTGTCCCCATCCCTAATAATGTAATCTTCATATTCGCTGTTTTCATTGCCCTTTACAAGAAGCCGTACTTTTCCAGAATTTCCATCAGGACATAAATCCCCGTTTTTCTTTGCGAGTAAACTTGTTTGCGAGAAATTTTTCCCTATATTTGACATCATTGCGCCAAGTGTTATTTGTGATGGGCTTGAAACACTCCCTTCGATATGAAAGAGGCCATCCTCATGCAAGTGGAGCAAACTGCTGCCCAAGTGCTGTCCCGGAACCGGTTTTGGCATGGCGATATTTTCCCCACAAACACTCAATGCCGGAGTTGCATGCCAATGAATATTTCCTAGCGGAAAGGAAAGCCCGGCAATGCCATAATTTACCGGCTGTGTTTTTGGAAGGGAAAGAAAAAACCCCGCTCCAGCCAAGATCAGGATTCCGATTGCACCGTAAACCATTAGTTTTTTAGTGCCCTCTTTTTTTTGGTAGTCCTCGCGCATTCTTTCCTTTGTCTCTCTCTTCAACTGCAGTTTCAACTGCTTTCTATCGTGCTTTGAAAACTGTTCGTCGCCCATTAGCCCAAACCTTCTTTTCTGAACGCGCCTAAATAATTAAGCGTGAACAAGAGCAATGCAATGCTAATGAGGGTTATTGGCAAACTATACTGTGTGAGAAATACACTAACGCTAAGTGGCAAAAAAATCGCTCCAAGCGAAGCACAGGCGGGGCACTGGGAAACAAAAAACAAGGCAAGAGTGCCAACTCCGCTGCTTCCCGCCCCTTTTACTTTATCATTCAAGGCACATGTTTTTGGCTGCCTCCAATTGTAAATCTGGAATGATAGGGTAATCCCGAACAAAACAGAAAAAACAGTGAACAAAAAACCGTTTTCCGGGGGTATTGTCGCGAGCCATACGTCAAAATTCTCGATTATTCCAAGCAACTGAGTGTAAATATAAATGACAATGAAAATTATTGTAGAGATAATGGCTAAGGCAAAGTAATCCAGTTTTTTCAAAACGCTTGTTATCTTCATCATGGCTAAGTTCACCATTTTTTGCAAAGAGGGGAATGGGTGAAAAGAGGGCACAAGACTTTGCCGTGCCCTCTTAACTAATATTTTTACTTTAGGAGGTCATCAATTGCTGATTTAAATACTGGATATGGTTGCGCGCCTACAATCAATTGACCGGTGCCATCAGCTTTTCCTATCACAAAGCTGGGTGTGCCGGAAACACCAACACTTGCACCTTCAGCGGTATTTGTCTGAACAGCACTAGTGTACTTCCCGCTATCAAGACAGGTATTGAATTTTGACGAGTTCAAGCCCATATCCTGCGCCCATTTCTTCACATCTTCTTTGGTGAGGCTCGATATTGTCCCTTGCCCAAATTTGGCCTGCTCTTCAAATATTTTGTCATGCATTTCCCAATATTTGCCCTCATCACCCGCACATCTGGCAGCCTGCGCGTATGTTGGAGCCATCGGGTGGAAACCCAATGGAAAGTCCTTGTACAAGAAAAGCACTTTTCCAGTCTGGATATATTCCTTGTCAAGCTGCGTTTTTGCATCCTCGAACCATTTCCTGCAAAACGGACACTGGTAGTCGGAATACTCTATTATTACAACAGGTGCATCCTGTTTCCCTTCAATGCCGGCTGCTCCCTGCAAAAGGCTCTTTATTTTTTTGGTTTGTTGTGTCGGTTGCGGGGTCGGCTGGGGAGCGGCAATAACATTGCCTGTATTGCCAGAATCTTGTGACGGAGTGCCGCCTCCCTGGATTGCAGAAATTATTTTTGAAAGCCCTGTAAGGCTATTGCCTACTCCTGAACCTGCGGCAAATATACTAACCGAGAGTATTATTGCAGCAAACAGTATACTTGCAGGCAAATAAATTGCCTCATTGCCGGATTTGATGTGCTCAGTCACTCAAAAACACCCCTAACTATTTTTTGCTTTTCCATAGATTTTTCCTCCATCAGTCAATTGTTAATTATACAATTAATCGTGCACTGCAACTGCTCCGAAACATTCGAATTATCTATTGATGAAAAAAATAGTTGTGCTGGTGCCTGAGAAAAAAGTTTTTCTTCAGAAACATTAGCCACATACGATTTTTCCGGGGTTTTAATGCTAATGTGAATATTACCTTCGGATTTTGTTGCGGTTGAATTGGTTGAGAGAATGGTTGCACCTAAAAGCAATATCAACGCCATAAATCCTACACCAAAATACAAGTAATTATCCTCAAGCAAAAACTTTGAAACCATAACGTAACCATTAAGTAACATAATTATTTAAACGTATCCCCTAACATAAATGGACATGGAAAAAGACAAAATAGGGCTCACGAGTTTTTTGCTCAAGCACAAGATTATGGGCGGAGCACTAATGTCAGTCTTTTTTATAATTCTATTAGGCACACCAACCGCACTCATACCAAACCCAATCATACATTACACAAGGATGACGCCAATAATATGGCCGGACTATCTTTTCCTGTTCACCACAAGTCTCTTACTGTCGATTAATCTGATTGTATTTCTTGAGAAAAAAACAAAAAAAGAAGGAACAATATTCAGCGGGGGATTGCTGGGATTTTTGGCGTTTGCATGCCCAATATGCAACATGCTTTTAGTCAGCCTGCTTGGAGCAACATTCATTTTGGCATACATAGAGCCACTGAGGCCATTTCTTGGCATTGCATCAATTGTGATTCTTTTGGCAATACTTTACACCCAGCTAAAGCAGCCAGATTGTGCAGAGTGCATCGGCGATGGAAAACAAAATACCCAGTGAAAAAAATTCAAATGTTTTCTTAAAAATAAAAATATTTTTTGACGAGTTTTCGGCTAGATTTCGGAGAATTCTTTTAAACAGGAAAATCTACTTGTTTATTTGATATTATGATTCACACATTTCTTATGAAAAGCAGGGGATTTTTCACGGTCTCCAAGCCAGCCAAGCAAATAATGCAGGCCGATCCGGTTTGTGGCATGAGCGTTGACGTGGTCAAAGCGTTTGTGAGGAATCATGACGGGAAAATGAATTATTTTTGCTGCCCTGAATGCAAAAAGGAATCCGAGTCCATGATTAAATCCAGAGTAAACGGGGTGCGGACCGGTTTTGCGGGCAACGGCTTGCAGAGGGAATGCGTGGCGGGTGGATTGTAATGGGATTTTCGGATGCGATTAAACAGATTTGGAAAAACCACACAGTGGCAATGATTGCAATATTCTTGGCTATCTTTGCTGCGGGCATTTACTTTAAGGTCAATCAGTCCACACTATTGCTCCTTGTAGTCCTTGCGTGCCCGCTAATGCACATGTTCATGATGGGCGGCCATGGCTCGCATGGGGGGCAGGAAAAGGAAGAAAAGGAAAACGAAGAGCATGCAGGGCAGAATGGCAAAACAGAAAACAAAAAAAGCTCCGCCTGCCACTGAATTTCTAGCCACCATACGCTTATGGCTTGCCTATTCCCTTTATTTTTGGCTTGTAGTTTTTCATCAGGAGAGAATTGACCATAACCGAAACGGAGCTGAATGCCATTGCGCTTCCGGCTATTATCGGGCTCAAGAGCCAGCCCGTGAACGGGTAGAGGATTCCTGCGGCTATTGGTATGCCTATTATGTTGTAGATGAATGCCCAGAAGAAGTTCTGCTTTATCTTCCTCAAGGTATAACTGCTTAGCTCGATTGCGGTTACAACATCCCGCAAATCATTTTTCACGAGAATTATGTCCCCGGTTTCTATTGCAACATCGGTTCCAGAACCAATTGCGATTCCAATGTCCGCCTGCGCCAATGCGGGCGCATCATTAATGCCGTCCCCGACCATTGCGACCTTTTTTCCTTGTGACTGGAGTTTCTTGATTTCTTTTTCCTTCTCTTCCGGCAGAACGTCTGCAAGGACTGTTTCAATGCCGACTTGTTTTGCGATTGCCTGTGCGGTTCGCTCGTTGTCCCCTGTAATCATGATGCTTTGTTTTCCCATTGCTTTCAGTGCGGCAATGGCTTGCGCAGAGTTTTCCTTTAGAGTGTCAGCAACAGCAATTATCCCCGCAGGTTTTCCGCCAATTGCAACAAGCATGGCTGTTTTGCCCTGCTCTTCGAGCACCCTAAGCTGCTGCTCATAGGGCTCTGCTGGGATTTTTTTCTCCGCAAATAGTTTCCTGTTACCCAAAAGAACCGGTTTTTTGTTGTATATTGCCTCTATTCCCTTTCCGCTAAGCGCATTGAACTTCTCCACCGAACCGAATTTTATGCCCTTGTTTTTTGCGCCCTTTACAATAGCCTCTCCCAGCGGGTGCTCGGACTTGTTTTCAATTGCCGCAGCCGCTTCAAGCACCTCTTTTTCGCCGAATCCTTTCAGGGCAACAACATCAGTGAGTTCCGGCTTTCCTTTTGTAAGCGTTCCTGTCTTGTCAAAGACTATCGTGTCAACTTCATGGGCTTTTTGCAAAGCTGCTGCACTTTTGATTAATATTCCGTTCTCCGCCCCTAAGCCTGTGCCAACCATTACTGCCGTCGGGGTTGCCAATCCCACTGCGCACGGGCATGCAATCACAAGCACGGTTATGAAAATAGTCAATGCCAAGAGAAATGGCTGGCCTGCAGCGAAAAACCAGAACAGCCCGGCAAGTATTGCAATTGCGATTACTATTGGCACGAAGATGCTGGAAATTTTGTCCGCGAGCTCCTGTATTGGCGCCTTGCTGCCCTGTGCCTCTTCCACGAGCTTTATTATTTGCGCGAGCGCGGTTTCCCCGCCTACTTTTTCTGCCCGGAACTTGAAGGAGCCGGTTGTGTTTATTGTTGCGCCTATGGCTGTGTCACCAACGTTTTTCTCGACAGGAATGCTCTCCCCCGTAACCATGCTCTCATCGACAGAGGAATGCCCCTCGACAAGCTTTCCATCAACCGGAATTTTCTGCCCCGGCTTTACTACCACCAAATCGCCAATCTGGACATCTTCAATTCGCACTTCCATTTCTTTTCCATCCCTTTCAACAATCGCGGTTTTTGCCTGCAGCCCCATGAGCTTTTTAATCGCCTCGGAAGTTCTGCCTTTTGCAAGCGCCTCAAAATACTTGCCAAGGAGAATGAATGTAATCAGGGCAGCCGCAACCTCAAAGTATAGGTCGTGCACTGAAAACAATGCCGATTTTGTGAGTATTGAAATTACTGCAAATAAGCTGTAACCGTATGCCGCGCCAACGCCTACCGCAATAAGGGAGTACATATTCGGTGCCCTGTTCAAAAACAGCGCCTTGAAACC
>CAZEBH010000066.1:5301-7402 GCA_964510425.1 uncultured archaeon
AGTTCTGCAAGCAGAAGGTGAAACCAGCATTGCCATTACCGGCGTTGCCAAAACAAGTTGAATTATGGCCTGGTTTGCAACAATTATTTTTGGAACCGGCAGTGGAAAGTAGTTAGAAAACATTAGATACATTAGCGGCAGGGTAATTATGAAGGATGCAATGAACTTGTCCTTGTAGTCCTTGGTTTCCTTTTCCCGCGCGTCCTTTTCCGAATCCGCGCTTGTCGCTTTTTCCGCGCCATAGCCGGCATTTTCAATGGCTTTTATCAGTTCAGCTGGGTTTGTTTTTATTGGGTCAAAAAAAACCGTCGCTTTTTCTGTTGCAAGGTTCACCTTATAGCTTTTCACGCCACCCACTTTTGCAAGCGTATTCTCTATTATGCCAACACAGTGCTGGCTCTCCATCCCGCTTATCTTCAGCACCACTTTGCCTTTTTCTCCTGAACCATTTTCCACAACGCCATAACCTGATTTTTCTATCGCCTCAACAAGCATTTCCCTGTTTGCTTTTGTCTTGTCATAAGCTACGCTTGCTCTCGCGCTTGCGTAATTCACATTTGCCGATTCTACCCCGGAAACTTTTTTGAGGGCTTTTTCTATTGTAATGGCGCAGGAAGTGCAATGCATGTCCTTTATAGCCATTGTTTCTTTCGAAATGCTCTCTTTATTATTTTCCGATGGCGAAGCGTGACTTTTATACGCGTGCTCGTGACTGTTTTGACTGGTTGTTTTGGAAGGATTATTGGCAAGGAACTTGTCCCTGCAGTCTTTGGAGCAGAAATAGTAATCCTTGCTTTTCACTTTTGCCGAGAACTTTGCGGTTTCTTTTTCTATTTCCATGCCGCAACCCGGGTCTTTCACCATGGTCATTTCGAATCACCCCCGAAAAACTTTTTCCCGTTGTTTTTTTGCGTCATTTTCCTTTAAAATGTGGTAAGCCGCTCCGCCAAAAATTATCGCTGCAACCACTAGGATAATCATGAATGCTACATGGTAATTTACGAGTGCATCTAGGTAACCTGAATATTCCTTCTGCTGGTATTGCATCAGGCTATGCGTCAGGCTCAGGCTTGTTGCCAGGAATATTATAACTGAAACCAAAAGAAGGGCAACGCAGACAATCGCCATTTTATTGGCTGTAATTTTACTTCGGGGGGCTTCATTAAAAGTTATGTTATTTTCGGAGTTCTTCAGTTTGCGCATGTGCTCCCCTTCACGTTAATTGTTGGAATGTTTTTCACTGAATTTATGATTTTACCAAATCCATTCTGGCTAGAATAATCATAACCTAAAAGTTCTTTTGCATCAATCATGCTAAAATCCTTCCCGTTCTCCTCCAAATATTCCGCGATGCCAACATAATTTTGTGTGAACCAGTAAGAATTGGCCACTAGCAATGCATCATAAATCTGCTCTTTTGTAGCGCCTTGCGAAGCCATTAGTTCGGCAAGGGCAAGAGCTGCCATGCCATGGTTGCAGTCCGGAAAAGCTGTCGGGTTGCTGCAGCATGGCCTGTAAGTGCTTGCCGCCACTTCTTCAACAATTTTTTGCTGCTCCGGAGTAAGAGCGATTATTTTTGCGGTTGCAAGCAGTTCGCCGCCGTTTTTCTTTCCAAGCCCCCACCCGCCTGTCGAGGCAAAATAGGATTTTTTGTCTCCATAATCGGAAATTTTTCCTTTTGTGAGGATTGGATTTTCATTCACAAGGCCTATAGCCCAGAGCATATTCAGGTTAAAGTATGCATTTTCAGGGTTAAATGAAATGGTCTCATCACTGTTTTCCAGCAAAAGCTTTTCGTGCCCCGCAGTGAGCTTTGCCCCGCTACGGTGAAGTGATTCTTTATACTTGTTCATGTCAATCGCGCCGGCTTCAACAGCCTTCACAAGAACATTGCCCCACTTCACTGGGAGCACAACCCCTTTGCTCGGGGCAACTTTTTCCTGCAATAGTTCATCATGGTTTTTTTCAGCCACAAAATTGCTATCCTGCCTTTTCACTGCAATTGCGTTGTCGGCGTCCTGAAATGAATTCACGTCATTTTCCTTCATTGCGCAGCCTTTGAAGGTGCATTCATCGGTTTTCTCTTCTGCCTGCTGGATGC
>CAZEBH010000067.1:0-7309 GCA_964510425.1 uncultured archaeon
AAAAATGGCGGAAGAGTGCTCTAAAGCAGGTGCAATGTTTTCCCTTACCGGAAAGAAAAGGTTTGCCGAGCTTGCGCTCTTTGCCGACAATGACTGGCAGGCAGGGGGGCAGAAAAAAAAAGATGCGATGAGGATGGCAAACGCGTTTTTGCCATCCGGATCAGAGTCACTCGAATTTTACGTTTCGGTTGATTCCAAGTACCAGCTCAAGCTTCTTGAAAAAAAATCCCTCCCGGCAAAACTCATTATAGCCTCGGGTACCCGCACAAAAAATGCCGCATTCCCGGGATTTTTTCTTGGGGCGGAGCAAACCTCTGTTGTGCAGGCAGTTGGGATAAATCTTGGCAAAATATCCGAAATGTCACTTACAAGAGAAGAAAGATTTTTTGAGAAGATTGAGGAATTAAAGCCTGAAATAAGGGCATTGTGTGAAAAGAAAAAATCCCTGCTGCAAAAAAGGCCGGGTTTTGAGCAATTTGTTTCTGACAAACCCCTTAATGCGGTGTGCCTTTCAGGGCTATGCAGCGCCGCGGGAGCAATAGATAACGACAACAGGGCAAGGGTTGCGGAGGCGGTAATATCATCTTTCCAAAAGGACGGGTTTGCTGTATCTGAAAACATGGACGCCGCAGTGCAGAGCCGTTTCGGTGCCGCAGACAACAGGGTTGAAACGGAAAAAATGCTCCTTGAAATCGGCGTGAGACAGCGCAAATCCTACGGGTTTTGCTATTCTGCAAAAACACTTAAAGAGGCTGAGGGGCTGCTCGTCGATTGCCCGTTCGTTGAAATCGGCGCGATGCAAAACTCTCGTAGCCCTTTATGAGCGAAAAGCGCTCCATGTAAACCTGTGTCTTGATTGCCTCAAAGAGAGGAACAAGCACCACGAGAGCTATAAAAAGGGAAAGATAGCTTCCTGCGAAGAAAAAATAATCCACGGCAAATTCAATTACCTGCAGCACAAATATGGCGGCAATGCCGCATAGCATAAGAAAAATGAATGAGCGCGGATTTTTTGCCAAAAAATCCCATGCCGAGAGCACGGATGCGCCAAGGCTTTCCTCATCGACAACAATTGTCTGCGGCAAGAACAGGAAGGAGGCGGAAATCACAAGCAAAAAAAGGTTAACAATCGCAACCGGAACGCCCGCGTCAAGCAGAAGCGTTGAAAGGATTGCCGCAATAATGGTGAATGCCGCAAGGAACTTGAAGTACTTGAAGCCGAACTTGCGGATTTTCTCGGTGAGATAGTAATTTGTTTTTATGTGGCTAAGGTCGCGCCTTACCGAAAGTGACATAAGGCAGACAAGAATTGAATAGAAGAATAGGAATGCGAGCGAAATTGCAAGAAGAAGAACTGATTCCAAAAGCGGGGCCTTGAGAAATCCGTACCCTATGAGAACGGTTCCGGAAGAAACGGATGCATTTGAAAGCCATGCAAGCGGCAGCACAAAAATTAGAAGCAGCGCAAAAGCAATAGCCGTTGGAAAATTCAGAAGATAAGCCCTTATGGAACGCAGAAAATCCATTGCAAAACCCGATAATTAGAAGGTTCTGAAAAGTATTAAAAACAAGCTTATTGGGCGGTTTTGGCGGTTTGTTCGGCAGTGTCAAAATGTTCAATCAGTTGCCTTGATGCCCAGCCTAAAATCCCGGCCAGCACGAAATAGAGAAAATGCGACCCCACAAAAAGCTTCCAAAAATCAAGCCCGTATGGCGAGACATCTATACAGAGAAAAACCGCACATCCCGGGTATTTGCCGCCTGTTGCAAGGAAGAGCTGGTTTGAATAATACCACCAGGCAGAGAGCTGGTAGGCAAAATAGGAAAATAGGGCAAAGAGAGCCGGAAAAATATAAATGAAAGTGCCGCCAAAACCGAACTCGCTGCGAAGATATGGCATCAGCATGTAAATGAAAAAGAATGCCGCAATCGGCACAAACCAGAGCATATAATCAAGCTTCCAGATGTCTGCGCTAAAAGTTATCTCCTTTGCGCCAAGCGTTACGAGGAATTTGCTGCCAAAAAAAAGCAGGCCCATTGAGAGCAGGAAAAGGAAGAGTACCTTGAAATGCCTTGAATCCATTAAAATCTATTAAAAGGGTGCAAATCGGTTTAAAACAATTATGATTCGAATTCCTTCATGGTCAGCCCGATTGAACTACCTTGGATTGAAAAATACCGGCCTGAAAAACTCTCAGAAGTTGTGGGGCAAAAGGACATAACAACAAGACTTGAGAGCTATGTCAAGCACAAAACAATGCCAAATCTTCTTTTCTCCGGCCAGGCAGGAATTGGAAAAACAAGCTCAGCGGTTTCACTTGCAAAGGGGATGTTTGGCGATAATTTTTCGCAGAATTTTTTGGAGCTGAACGCATCTGATGACCGCGGAATTGATGTTGTTCGCGACACCATTAAAGGCTTCGCACGCACCCTTGCGTTCAACGAGGACTTCAAGATAATTTTTCTTGACGAGAGCGATGCACTCACGTTCGATGCGCAGCAGGCCCTTAGAAGGACCATGGAGCGCTACGCACGCACGTGCCGGTTTATTATGAGCGCGAACTACTCAAGCAAAATCATCGAACCCATACAGTCAAGGTGCGTGATTTTCAGGTTTTCACAGCTCTCATCAAAAGACATCGAGGCGAAAATAAAGGACATCGCAAAAAAAGAGGGCGTGCAGATTGATGAGGCGGCAATTGTTGCAATTGTTTATGTGTGCCAGGGGGATTTACGCAAGGCAATCAATGTCCTGCAGGCCTCGGCAACAACCGGCTCGAAAATAACGGAGAAGACCATTTATGAGGTCAGCGCGCGCGCACGGCCTGAGGAAGTAAAGGGGATGATAAAACTCGCGCTTTCGGGGAAATTTCTTGAAGCGCGCGCCATGCTCGACAGGCTCATGTACGAGTACGGGATGTCAGGCGAGGATGTTATATTGCAGCTTCACCGCGAGATGATTGATATGCCAGAAGACGAGGTCCCGGGAAAAACCAAAATCGAACTTATTGACAAAATCGGCGAGTACAACTTTAGAATGGTTGAAGGCGCAAACGAGAGAGTTCAGCTAGAAGCCCTGCTTGCGCAGTTCTTGAAGTACAAGAAGTAATACACTGATTATTTTGAAAAATCCGCAAGCCTTTTCTGATGGTAAAAACCGTCCAGAAGCCTGCTGCCCTTTATCCAAAAATTCATGGGAATTGTCAGCTTTGTTTCCAGGTATTTGAGGGCTAATTCCAAACTTCCAAACGAGAGCGGCTTTTTTGAGAGCGCATCCCTTGCGGTTTCGCGGCACTTGAACACCCCAAGAGAGGGCGTGCCCAAATCCCCAAAAATCTCACGGAATACAATTGCACTTGCCTGCCGTTTCTCACGCACCAGATATTCTGCAACAGCAATTCTGACCGCATAATACCCGCCAGCGGTATTCTCAGCGTATGAACTTCGCCCATCATAATTTTCATAATCTGACATATAGGCCGGCTCAATTGATTCAAGATTCCACATTGCCCCCGGCTTCCACACTTCCATCAATTCATAACTCCACTCGCGCGGCAGAAGTATAATGTGATAATAGTTTTCCAGGTAGTTGGACTCGAATAGCCGCACATCATCAATTTTGTTGAAGTACTTGATTTTCTCATCAATAAAGTACCTGGATAAATTGGAATCAATGCTTGTTATACTCCATCTTGTCGGCACAAACTTTCTCGCTTTTTTTACCCCCAGCATCCCTGCACTGAGAATTTTATGCAGCTGGTTTACTCCAACTCCGCCTTTGTAGAGTTCGACCATCGCATCAAGCGACTTGGCATCGGTGTCGGAATAAAATTTATCTATTTTTGTATTTGTCGACGGGTTTTCAGTCATTGAAAACTTTTTAAGTCCCGCCTGCGGACCCATGGGGGCATGAAAATCCGAAAATGTTGCGCCCCTAATTGTTGGCCTGCCATCAAGTTCCATTTCAATGCCCACGGGCTTTTTTGCCATCAGCATTTCCTGAATTTCAAGCAATTTGTAATCCGGATTTTTCGCCTTTGAAATCTCAACAGGAATGTTGCCGCGCACGAGATTTTCGCGGAAAACAATTATCTTCTCCGCAGGCATTCCGAACCATTTGTCAGTATCATCCGCAAGCCACGTATCGCCCTCTTCGAGAGCGGGAGCCATTGGCGAGAGATTGACTTTTGGATAGCCAGCCCATGAGACAAAAACCCCGGGCGGGGAGTGGCTTTGCAAACTTTTGCCTTCAACTTTATTAACGGCCGTCTGACGCTTTTCAAATCGCTCTAAGATAAAGCACCTCGGGCCACACCAGAGCCTGCCCTTGCACTTGACACAAACCTCAGGAGAAGGTTTTGCCGTGCCAGTCGCCATTGCCATTATGGAATTGGAGGGATAGGTAATTAGTTGGTTTCGCAGGTTCGGTGCCAGTGCGAAGTCCAAACTAACCGTTTTTATTGCTTCTTTTGCCTAAAGTAATGGATTGAAATGGCTGCTAAAATAATCCTCGAATACCCAGATGGTTCAAAGAAAGAATTCCCAAAAGGGACCACTGCCGGCAAAATAGCTGAAAGCATCGGCCCGCGCCTTGCAAAGGAAGCTCTCAGCGCGCAACTTGATGAAAGGACAATTGAACTCGAAATGCCAATTGAAGAGAACGGCAAATTCCGCATCCTCACATGGAATGACCCTGAGGGAAAAAAAAGCCTCTGGCACACGGGCGCGCATGTGCTTGCAGAAGCGGTGAAGGATGTTTTTCCACAGGCAAAGCCAACCATAGGTCCGCCGATTGAGGAAGGGTTCTATTACGATTTTTTCACTGACATGCCTTTTACACCAGAAGACCTCGGCAAGATTGAGAAAAAGATGCTGGAGATAGTAAAAGAGAAAAGGCATATTGAGCGCGAAGTTGTTGACAGGAAAACCGCACTTGAAAAATTCTCCGGCAACAAATTCAAGCAAGAACTCATCAACGAATTTTCCGGCGAAGGCAAAACCATCACAATCTACAGGCAGGGCAAATTTTATGATTTATGCAGGGGCGGGCACGTATCCAACACGGACAAAATTGCAGCGGTAAAACTGACAAAAGTCTCCTCTGCATACTGGCGCGGCGACTCTGCACGCGAATCGCTGCAGAGGATTTACGGAATTGCGTTTCCAAAGCAATCCATGTTAGATGAATATTTGAAAATCAAAGAGGAAGCCGAGAAGAGAAATCACATGAAACTTGGAAAAGATTTGCACCTCTTCACAATGCAGCCTGAAGCCCCGGGAACAGTATTTTTCTATGACAAGGGAACTGCCATATGGAACGCCCTGATAGCATTTGCCCGCGGGCATCAGGCCAAAAGAAATTACAAGGAAGTGATTACCCCAATAATTTTGAAAAAGGAACTCTGGCTAAAGAGCGGGCACTGGGATCATTATAAGGAGAATATGTACTTTACAAAAATCGACGGCGAGGATTATGCGGTTAAACCAATGAACTGCCCGGGGCATGTTCTCATTTACGGCTCGCAAAGGCACTCTTACAGGGACTTGCCGATTAGAATGGCGGAGTTTGGCATGGTGCACAGGCACGAGCTTTCAGGCGTTTTGAATGGCCTTTTGCGTGTGCGAAAGTTCACGCAGGATGACACCCACATCTTCTGCACCCCGGAGCAAATTGAAGGCGAGGTCAAAGACCTGCTTGAACAGATTGACATTTATTACAAAACATTCGGCTTTGAATACCGAATTGAACTTAGCACCAAGCCCGCAAAAGCCATGGGTGAGCCTAAACAGTGGGAGATAGCCGAAAACGCCCTCAAAAAAACCCTCACAAAACTCGGAAGGGAATTTAAAATAAATGAAGGCGATGGGGCATTTTACGGGCCAAAGATTGATTTTCACATAAAGGATGCGATTGGCAGAAGCTGGCAACTAGGAACGGTACAGCTTGATTTCCAGATGCCGGAAAAATTTGGGATAAGTTATATTGACTCGGATGATAAGGAGAAAAGGCCTGTTATGATTCACCGCGCGATATTTGGCTCAATGGAGAGGTTCATCGGCATACTAATTGAGCATTACGCTGGGGCATTCCCCCTCTGGCTCTCGCCCGTGCAGGTGAAGGTAATTTCTGTCAGCGAAAAGCACGAAGAGTATGCGCGCGGGGTGCACGCAAAATTTATCGGGGCGGGAATACGCAGCGAACTTGACATCCGGCCTGAAACAGTCGGCTTTAAGGTGCGCGAGGCGCAGATGGAAAAAGTGCCCTACATTGTAAATGCCGGTGAGAAGGAAGAGGCTGCAGGAAGCATTGCCGTACGTGACCGCAAAGGCACGGTTGAGTTCGGAATAAAACAGGAAGATTTTGTCAAAAGGATTTTCAAGGAGATTTTGGAAAAGAAATAAGCCCGTACGATGGGCCCAAAAAAACGATTTTCTCCGGCAAGGTAATTTATATAAACAAAAAAACCCATGTATAATCCGACCTTTATGGCAGATTACATGGATGACTTATTTTCAAAAATAAAAAAGCCCGCAGCCCAGGCGCCGAAGCCGCAAACACAAAATGGTGAACCAAAAGCGGATAACAGCCCTATTCTGCATGGAAAGAACGCGCAACCCGGAAAAGACGCAAAGACCCCGCCTGTAAGCGAATCTGCAACACTTGAAAACATAAAAAAACAGTTAACCGAAATCAAAAAAGAAATGCCAAAAGAAGGGCCAAAGGGAATGCAGGAAAAGGAAAAAGAAGACCAGAGGTCTGAAACTGAAAAGGAACTGGACAGGTCCAACAAAACCGAAATTGAATCCTACGGCAACACGAAAATCTACAGCCTCCCAAACCAGCCGCTGCTATACTACTGGACTCCCGTGGTAAGGCCCGGGGGCGGGGAGAAGGCAATAATCAATACACTCAAGGAAGTTGCAACAAGGGTAATTAGCATAGCGCCATACAAGATTCGCGACCCCGAACAGAGAAGGAATGTCTACTACCAGCGCATACTTGAAATAATCCGCGATTCGCCCGAACTGAATATTCCAAAGGCGAAGTTTGAATTCTACGCCGAGGCGGTTGTGCGGGAAATGGTGGGATTTGGGATAATTGACACGCTCATAAAAGATGACCAGCTTGAAGAAATCATGGTGATTGGCCCTAACACCCCGGTGTATGTTTTTCACAGAAAGTATGAGATGATGATTACAAATATAGAGTTTTTTGCGGACGGCGAGATACAGGATTTAATCAACAGGATTGCAAGGCAGATTGGCAGGCGCGTTGACATCGCAAGCCCGCTGCTTGATGCGCGCCTGC
>CAZEBH010000068.1:0-7224 GCA_964510425.1 uncultured archaeon
TGCTGTAAAAGCAGCGTGCAATTTCAGGTTCTGCTTTGCAAGCTCCTGCGCTCCGCCCTGTCCGCGGTCAATTAACACAAGAATGTCCAGAACTTTAAGCCCGGCTTTTTCAAGCGGCGCTATAGCCTCAAACTTGGTAGCGCCCGTTGTAATGAGATCATCAATTACCAGAGCAATCTCGCCGTATTCGAACTTGCCCTCCACCGCCGCTTTTGTTCCGTAATCTTTCGCTTCCCTGCGCGGGAAAACCATGCGATAATTTTTCTCAAGGCTAAGGGCCGTGCAAATCGCAATTGCGGCAAACGGTATTCCGGCAACAACATCAAACTTGAGCGGCTCTGTCTTTTTTGCAAGCTCTTTTGCAACAAGCTTTAATGTTTTTGGAAAAGAAATCAGCAGGCGCAGGTCAAGATAAATCGGGCTTTTGAGGCCGGATTTTAAGGTAAACAACCCAAATTTCACTGCGCCGATTTCCTGCAGCGCAATCGCAAGCTTTTCGCGGCTATCCAAACACATTACCCCTGGATATTGTTTTCTCCACAAAGCCTTTTAATTTCCATCCGGCAAAGGGCGTGTATTTTGCCTTTGTGAAAAGGGTGGAATTTTCAAGCGAATATTCTTTTTCCATATCTACAATTACAAGGTCGGCATCAAACCCCTCTTTTATGCGGCCTTTTTTTGGCCAGTTGAATATTCTTGCGGGGTTGGTGCAGAGTACCCCGACAACTTTTTCAAGGGTCAGATTTTTTCGGCTGATTTGGTCAAGCATAATTGGATAGAGTGTTTCAACCCCCGGAACTCCTGAAGGGCATTCCTTATAGGGACGTGCCTTCTCCTCGGGCGTGTGCGGCGCGTGGTCGGTTGCAACAATATCAATTGTCCCTGCCTTGAGTGCGGAGAAGAGCGCCCTGCGGTGCTCTGCGCCCTTGACCGACGGGTTGCACTTCAGTGAGTTTCCAAGGAGCTTGTAATAAGTCGAATCGAGAAACAGGTGATGCGGTGTGACTTCACAGGTGATTTTTCCGCCCCTCATTTCCTTTGCCTTTTTCACAAGTGCAACACCTTTTTTTGATGAAATGTGCGCAATGTGCAGCCTGTTGCCCATCTCATTTTGAATTTCCAGCAATGATTCTATTGCCTTTGCCTCCGCCTCTTCGCTTCTTATCAGGGGGTGAATTTCCGGATAATTGTCATCCTTGTAGATTTGTGCGTTTTTTTGGATTGTCTGCCCATCTTCGGCGTGCGCAACAACAATGAAATTTTTTCCTTTCGCGAGCCTGAAGAGCTCTTTTATTTTTTCGGTCTTGTTGAGAAGAATATTTCCTGTCGTTGAGCCGAAATAGAGTTTCACCGCGCGAATATTTTTTGCCGCTGCAAGTTCACCAAGGTTATTTTCTGTTGCCGCCATGTAGAGGTCAAAATCCACAAGCGCATCCTTTTCCACAAGTCTTTTCTTCTCCTCAAGGCGTTGCAGGGTATCTGTTGCCGGGTTTGTATTTGGCATATCCATAACAGTTGTAACCCCGCCATGCAGCGCGGCAAGAGAACCTGATGCCCAGTCCTCCTTGTACTCAAACCCGGGTGTTCTGAAATGCACGTGCACATCAATTGCTCCGGGAAGAATCAATTTGCCCCTGCAATCTATTTCCTTTTCAGCCGGGATTTTGCTCTTTGAAATCATTGAAATTTTGCCGCCGTCGATTAGAATGCCAGCCTTTGTAATTTTCCCGTTGATGAATGCCTTCCCATTATTTAGTGCAAGGGTCATTGCTCTCTCCACCTATAGTATTCCTTAAGTGAGACCCTTCTACCGCTTTTGAGGTAAGCGGTTTTTCCGAACTCGCCCATTTTTGCAAGTTCCTCTCCTGAAAAGATTGGGCCGTCAATGCAAACCAATTTGTCATTTAGCACGCACTCTCCGCAAATCCCGATTCCACATTTCATGTACCGCTCGACCGACGCCTCAAAACTGCATTTGTATTTGCGCGCAATTTCCATTGCCCGAACTTCCATTATCTCGGGTCCGCACGCATAAACCCTGTCAAATTTCTGTTTTGCCAAAAGCCCCTCAAGCGCCTGCACATTGTATCCTTTTTCCCCATAACTTCCATCATCAGTTGTTATGTATAGCTCACCGTATTTTTTGAGTTCTTTTTCAAATATTATCCTATCCTTGGTCCTTCCGCCAAGAATTATTTTTGTTTTGCATTTTGCCTCATGCAGCCGCTGTGCAAGCAAAATTATCGAATCAATACCGACTCCGCCTGCAACAATTGCCGCCCTCTTTACGCCATTTGTCGCAAAAGGCCTTCCGTACGGCCCCCGTATGCCAAGTTTATTTCCGGCTTCGAGGGTGATGATTTTTTTAGTGGCGTCTCCTTTGCCTTCAATATTTAGCGCATATTTTTTTCCCCACGGAATCAGTGCAATCGGCTTTTCATCGACTCCGGGCAGCCAGACCATTGCAAACTGCCCCGGTTTGAAAACCATTTCCTCTTCCATATAAAATGTGACATTTCCCAAGAACTCCTCACGCACCTTTTCGATTTTCACCATTCTGGTTTTTGTCGCCGAAGGCCACTTATTTTCATTGCAATTGCGGCATTCGCATCCGTCACTCTTACTTTTCATGTGCAATTCCCCTCACATCATCAAGCTTTGAATATCCATTATCCAAGAGCCAATGCCGCATTTCGCCGCAGGTTTGTTTAAAAACTCCAACTCCGTTCTGCCACACCGCGCTGCCAATCCCGCACAGTGATGCACCGGCCATTACATATTCAAGTGCGTCCCTGCCATTGCAGATGCCGCCCTCGCCGATAATTGGTATCTGAATCTTTTCAAAAAGGTCATAAGTTATTTTGAGGTTTATAGGCTTTAGTGCCGGTCCGCTCATGCCGCCCTTTTTGAACGCAAGAATCGGCCTTCGTGCATCCGCATCTATCAGCATCCCTGGCATGGTGTTGCCCGCACAAAGCGCATCAGCCCCTGCCTCTTTGCATGCAATGCCGACCTGCACCGGAGAAGTTGCGGCAGGGGTTAACTTTGCAATTATCGGGATTTTTCCGACAACGTCCTTTACGCTTGAAACAATTTTGGCGGAAACTTGCGGGTCACATGCGAATTGTATATCGTGCCACTCCGTGTTCGGACATGAAATGTCAAGTTCAATCAGTTCCGGTTTTTTCTGCGCAACATACTCGGCAACCTGTGCAAATTCATCCCATTTCGAGCCGTAAATGCTGGCAATTAGCGGCGCGCCGATTTTTTTGAGCTCTTTTAGTTCCTCAAATTCCTCATCATAATTCCTGAATCCGGGTGTCGGAAGCCCGACAGCATTCAAAAGCCCATGATTCCATTCAACAACCGTTGGATTTTTGTGCCCGGTCCTCTCTTTTGGCCCAATGCTTTTCGTTGTCACGGCACCGGCGCCGGCTTTTGCCACCCTTATGAGCTGTCCCGCATTCACGCCCATTATTCCGGACGCAAGCCTTGTGGGATTTTCGAATTCAACCCCGCAGAAAACGCTGTTCAACATTCAATCACTCAATTAATCGAACCCACAATTTCCTTCTCGCCCATCCTTGTTTCGCAGTAAAAGCACTTTGCCTCAAGTGGTTTTGTGGCTATGTTAAATTTTGTTGCAATTTTTTCCATGTTTGTTATGCACTTTGGGTTGATGCACTTCATTATCCCCTCGACATGGCCTGGATATTCGAGCTGGAACTTTTTTGCAATCTCGCTGTTTTTAATTGTATTAATCGTTGCCCCCTTGCCTATCAGCGCAATCTTGTTTAGTTCGGCAGGGTTTAGCTCCCTGCCCTGAATAAAAATAATGTCCTTCTTGCCCATTTTCCTGCTCTCAATATTCATGCCGGCAGTTACGGTATAATCTTTCAGGCCCAGAACTTCCAAAATCTTATATGCCGCCCCGGGGTTTAAATGGTCAATTGCCGTGCCGTTTTTTATCGGAGTAATCCTGATTTCTTTTGTCATTTTTTCACGCTCCGCAGCATTGAGAGGATTGCCTCGCGTACGGGAATTCCATTTGCCGCCTGCTCAAAATACAGTGCATATCCTGTCGAGTCAATTGCGGTTGAAATTTCATTGACCCTGGGAAGCGGGTGCATTATCCTGAATTTCTTATTTTCCTTTGGCAAAACTGACTCGTCAATAACGTATGCGTTGCGTACCTTTTGGTATTCTATCTCGTCAGGAAACCGCTCCTTTTGAATTCTTGTGGCATATAAAACATCCGCAACCGGGAGGTATTTTTCAAGGTTTGCCGTTTCAAAGACCCTGATTTTTCCGCGTGTCTCTTCAATTATATGCGGCGGCATTTTCAGGCTCTCCGGCGAAATCAGATAAACCGTCACATTGTCAAATTTTGCAAGGGCATACATGAGGCTATGGACCGTTCTGCCATATTTCAAATCCCCGGCAATTGCGATTTTTATCCCGTCAATTTTTCCGAACTGTTTTCGGATTGTATAAATGTCAAGCAAAGTTTGGGTCGGATGCTGGTTCGCCCCGTCCCCGGCATTAATAATCGGTTTTTTTGAAATCTCGGCGGCCCTTCTTGCAGCGCCCTCAAGAAAATGCCTCATGACAATAATATCAGCATAATTTTCAACCACGTGGATTGTATCGGAAAGTGTTTCACCTTTCTGAAAGCTAGTGGCATTCGGGTCAGCAAAACCCACAATTCTTGCGCCAAGGTTCTGGGCTGCGGTTTCAAAACTGAGCCTTGTTCTTGTGGACGGTTCGAAAAACAGGCTTGCCACCACCATATTTTTCAGGATTTGTGCCTTTTTCTCCCGCGGCATTTTTTCCATAATTGCCGCCTGCTTTAGCACGGCTTCGATGTCCGTGCGGGAAAAGTCAAGAATGGATACAACATCTTTCAGGAACTTTCCAGAATCAGCTTTTGGTGCTTTTTTGGCGTTCAAAGAACCCTTCAATCTAATGGTGTTGAAGGAATAAAAACCCTTCTTTTTGGAGGGCTTTGTTGCTGTGTTGCATAACTCATGGTTTTGTTGAGCCTGTCGGCTTTACCTTGCGCTATTCAGAGTAGTTGGTTGTAGAGCTGTGCTTTGAACAGCGTTTCGTGCTGTATATTTTCGTATTTTCTGGCGGTTACGTATGTGCAAAATCTTCTATCCCGAACTGAGAGCACGGTTTCCACTATCCAGCGCATACCGTACTTCTTCTTTTTCTTCCATTTCTTTCGGTCTGCGAGTTGTTCTCTTGCGTGGATAGTTCTAACCGGTTCTGGCCTGTTTCTGTGAATGAAATCTTTTGGAGTGAATCGTTTTGCCACAAAACCCTGCCCAAGAAACCTTTAAATTCGCGAAAGGCTTAGAGTTTATTTGATTATTGTGGATTACGGGAAAATAATAAGCAATGTCCTGACCCTCTGGTACAAGGACGCACAAACACTCAAATATCTTCTCCTTTATTTCATTGTCGGTTTTGCCATTACCATAATTCTTGGCGCCGCAATGCTTTTTTTCTTCGGCGGCGCGGTAAACTCCTATATTGATTCAGTGAAGAGCACTCAGGGAGTCGGAGCCGTGGCTGCCCAACCTGATATCAATGCGGTTACCGCCCTTTTTTCCTCGATTGTTTCAAACCTGATTCCATTTATACTAATTATTGTCCCCCTGATTTTAATTTTCGGGTTCATCCAGTTCTATATTGAAATGCTTATTTATTGCAGGGGGCTGCAGGTTCTGGGGTTCAAGACCGCTCCGTTTGATTTTGGGAAGTTTTTGAGGCTTATTGTATTCCATTTGTGGGTCTTTATTGCAGTCATTACTTCGTGGTATAACCGCAGGCTGTTTTACGTATTTTCAGGGCTCGTTGCGCTATTTTTTGCGGGATTGATTGCGGCATTTATCATTCGGCCACTCGGCGTAATACTGCTAATACCTTGGGTCATAATTTTCATGATTTACTTCTTTGTAATCATATACAACAGCCTGCGGTTTTTTTTCGCCACGGCAATATTTCTGCAAAAAGATCTAGGGGTTGCCGACGCAGCAAAAGAGTCATGGGACTTTAGCTTGGGAAAAGTTGTTGACATAGTTGTTGCCTCGATTATTCTCTGGGTTGTAATTTTCGCGGCAGGTTTTGTGCTAAACATTCCGGGTTCCGCTATCAATTTCGTGATTTCACTTGCAGGCCAGCCCATAATTGCATTTGCATTCAGCATGCTCTATTCGCTAATCCTAAGCCCTGTTTTTGTGGTTTTTGGCGTGTATGGGGTTTGTAGCATATATGCGCAAATGATAGGTTCGAATTCGGCTATGTTAAAAGTGAAAAAGTAGTTCTCCTGCTATTATAGCAATCCAAGTCTCCATTGGGCGGATTCCGTTGATGGCTTGTTGTGCTCAGATATTTAAATTTTCCCACCTCCAACTCCTCTATGCGTCGCGAAACAATAAAAAAATACTTAGATAAATACTCGCTCGGAGTAGTTGACATTGAAAATTCACGCGAATCCTATAATTCATTTTTCAAAAACATGGGCTTTAAGGAAACAATTGAAGGGCTCATTGAAAAACGCCTTGAAGAAAAAGTCTTTGTGCGTGTAATGGATATTGGCTGTGGCAATGGCGGTTTTTTATCGGACCTCAAAAAGATTTTTGACGAGGGCATCCACACAATTGGCGTTGATTTGTTCACTGCAGAAAAGGCTCCGGACCAAATAGTTGTAGGGGATGCACTAGATTTAGAGTTGCCGGTGGATGTTGATTTTATTTTCTCATTCCGCGCCCTGCATGAGATTGGTGAACCTGAAAAAATTGTCAAAAAAGTATACAACTCACTCGCAGTCGGCGGGAAGGCATTCCTCTCATTCAGAACACTTGATATCTGCTTGGGCGGCAAGGGAATTGGCGAAATTCACACAAAGGAAACCAGTGCGCTGCAGAAAATGGTGCAAACCAGAAAGCTTGAAAATTTCAAGGTCGATGGGTACGAAGTGACTGTTAATAGCGAAAAGGGAAAAAAAATCACCGCTGGCGTAAATGTTTTCTTGAAGAAGTAAAATCATTTCTTTCAAGTAGTATTTCCCTTGCGCGTGTGAACTACCCGCCGCTGAAGCGGCGGACGTCCTCTAAGACGGCGAGCCGTTGTAGCGTCATGGTTTTTTGCTTCATTGAACCGCCTTGCCCGAATTGGGTAGCGGGTGGTTCTCTTGCAAGGGCAGGTTCCCTGCCC
>CAZEBH010000069.1:0-7036 GCA_964510425.1 uncultured archaeon
AGATTATGCAGGCTGACCCAAGGACGCCTGCCGCTTCAGCGGCAGGTAGTTCACATGGCTAAAAGAGTCATTTATCCAATTAGGGGATTTAAAACCAATTATTTTGGCATTTTTTGGATTAACCTTTTGGTTGATTTGTGTTCAACCGCAGGCATATTAACGCTCAGAGTGGAGTTCTTTTATCACTTAGGTGGTTTTTGGGTTGAAAAGGGTTTTTTTCTTAGGCGTGGTTTTGCTCCTATTTTTACAGGGTGCTTTTGCTGCTCCTGATGTTGTTAGGCCCTGGTCTACTTTTCAGGAGTATAATGAGCGGCTTGATAAGTCGGAGGATATTGATAAGGTGAATGCTTATGCTGCTGCGGTTTCTGCGTTCATTAATGAGAAGTGCCCGCCATCTTACTGCAAGCATATTTTGATTGTGGGTGATGATTTTGTCATTCCGATGCAGAGGAAGGTTGCTGCAAATGAGAATGGGCAGCGGCAGGTGATTTATTCGGATGATATTTATGTTCCGAAGAGTACTCGGAATCCGGGTGAAACAGGTGCCGTTTTTGGTAATGAGCAGAACAAAATTGTGTTTGTCGTGCCTCATTCAATTGATTCGCGTTTCAGGCAAGCGATTGATAGCCTTAAGAGTGGTATGTCTTCAAAGTATGGACTTTCAGCCTCCATTTTTGAAGAGTACACTGATAGTGCGGTAAATTGTTCTGTTACCTCCGAGAGTATTTTCTGGAACAAGAGTGTGATTGTCATTGGAGGAAATAATTCTTTTTTAGATTGCAGTACTTTCTGGAAAAATTCTCCAAATCCATTTGACATGTTTCCAAGCCCTTGGGGGACCCAAACGATTCCGAAGAAAAATATTCTGCTAATCAAAACGAATAATCCTGAAATGGTCGAGGATTCAGTCTCAATACTTGATTACAATAACACTCTCCGGGGCAGTATTGTGGATTCTGATGGTGATGGCTGGTCTGATAAGGATGAGTTGAATGCGCATACAAATCCAGTAGATAAACACGATAATATTTGTACAAAACTGCCAGGAATGAAAACTCTATACCAAGATTCTAATGATGTGGCGTATTGGGTTGATATGTCCAATCGTTTGTTAAATCAGCAATTGTCTGTCGGCATTTTCGGAACGCAAAGCGATTCGCTAATTTCAGCTAAGGATATGGGTTCTGTTTACGGAATGTTTATGGGTGTGGGAAATGGCTTGAGGGATGACTACCAGTTTTTTACTGTTGATTTATTGAGCCTACTTGGCACGATAGCTGTCGCTTCGCTCAATACTGAAAACCAGACAGCAGCAATAGAGTTCATGGGCAGCTATGCGACTGACCAACTTGCAACCCAATGCTCTCTGGTAAGGCACGGAGTAAATATTGGGGATGAGTTAACGCAAATTTATTTTGAGCAAACTTTGCCAGATATTTATTCACAGGCGGAGAGAACACAGCCAATCTTTGATGTTATACATGATACGAATGACAGGAAGGAATTCAACGATTCGTTTGTGGTGTATTATCATATAGGCTATATCGGAGAGCAGATTGCAGTTGGAAAAAGCATAAGTGAAGCCGTGAAAGGCCTCAAGCTTGGCATGCTCACTAAGCTCAAAAACCTAAATCCAAAGGCATTAAGAATAATTGGAGAATTCGGAGAACTTCCTACAATAAAACACGCGCTTGCTTTAAGCAGAATAACCGATGCGATTGATGTTGGAAAATGGACAAGCACTGAAAGGCAAGGGCTGCATAGCTTAATTGGAAGAATACCCGATGCCGAAGGAGATGCTGTTTTACTTGGGATGAAACGCAGTGTCTGGAATGAAAATCAATTAAAAGAAATTAGCCGAATGGCGGCCGCAAATTCTCCAAATGTGGGTTATGCAAAAGTAATTCCGTCATCTCCAACTCAGGCAAATGCTGAATTTTGGGTGAATTTAGGCGGTAAAGAATATTGGGTAGAAGCTAGCGAGATTGAAGGGGCATTGCACTCGGTTATCCCCGTAAGCGACCGTTTATTGGATAGAGCTATAAAATTTCAATATGCATATCTAACTGACAATACTATCTCCATCAGGCTAACCCAAGGCTCAACTGTTCCTATGGCAGATATAGAGAATAGGATTTTGTCCGATTATTTAACACATTCAGCAGAATTGGCAAATATCAAACGAGTACAAGTTTATAACGCGGTAACCGGTCAAATTATTGAGGTAAATCGCTTAGGGTAAGTGACGTGTTATGAAATTGAATAATAATACTATAAAAAAAATTTCTTTCACAGTAAATGAAAAAAGAGTTATTAAAGGCTTTATTGAACTTGCAAGTACTCAAAAAATTCACCTCAACGGTAAATTAGAAATTATTAATAATAATGACTTAGTGAGCGATTGGTTCGTCCAAGAGAATCTTGACAAAAAATTATTCAAATTTCCCATGTCATTCTCCTTAATTTGCACTGAGACAAAAGCTCCAGATAATAATTTTAAAAATGATGTTGTGAAGTTTCTAGATTTTTGGAAGGATGCGAAAGTATTTTGGACTAATCTGGATTTGTATCTTGAACAAAAATTAATTATTAGATTTACTGGTGCTATAGGGAAGACATATTCTTCAAATCATAAATCTGCTGATATAGATATACAAATTGAATTGAAAAAAGCAAAAATTTTAGAATCAAAAAATGTTCCTAGTTTAAAGGATGTTACTCCAGTAAACACAAAAAGTTGATTTCAAATGACAACAAATTTTGATGCAGAGGTAAGGTGTGATAATGCCAGAAAACGAAAATAACGTAATACTAAAAGTTCAACATCAGTCAAATACAATCTTGGAACTTATAACTCTGTTTGACTGGGTTAAAATCGGCGCTATACTTTTCTTTGGATTATTCATCTTTCTTTTTGCGTTGTTAGAAAATCCCGGGATGGCATTGTTTCCTTTATCAATTGTCATTGTGGGTTTGTTTGGCGTGCACATGAAATTATGGCAGTCAGGTAAAAATAATTTGTATTATATTACGCCAATTTTATGGGTAGATAACAAAAAGACACTAGAGGCAATTTTCGACTTCGGTTTGAGTATAGGGATTGAAAATTTTAGAATAAATATATTTTCGGCATCAGAGACTGAAGAAAATGAGGTGCTTAAAAAAATAAGGCGTTATGCCGGCTCATCAGATAGTGCAGTAACAAAAGTTATTACTAATATTCTAGGTAGTAAAAACACAGCTTCCGGAAAATTGACTAAAAGTTTAATTGAAATCTTTGCCGACTACATTATTTTGCGATTTGATGGCAAGCTAGAGTTTTATGACAACCTGAATACTAGGGTTATTCTCAAATACGGTGCCGGAGAATTATGCCTACAAAACTGGTCAAAAAAAGACATAGCCAGACTTGAAGAAATATTACTCTCACTAAAACAGGCGATAAAATGAACAAGGTCAAATCTTTAGTGGCACTTTTATTCTTATTTTCTACGGTGGCGCTTTTCAGCGAAAATGTTTCTGCTCTAAAGTCAAATGCTTCAGAGCCGCAGCTTATTTATCTTCCGAACTGTGATACGCTTGATGATTTGGAGAAATTTGTGGATAATGATTTTGTTATCCCTCAAGGTTCGAGTTGTGTGATTCCTTCCTTTGTATTTTCGGAGCCAAAAAAAGCACCTATGAGTTTTGAGAGGAATCGCGCTCTAGGTCTCAATGGTGTTTTTGACAGGAATCCATGGCAATTTGGCGGAACAATGGCAAAGAAAATACAGGTCACTGGAAAGCCTGCTGCTTTTTTTACGGATGCAAATTATGGTTTTGAGGGTGCTAAATTGCTTTACAATTATGGCGCTTCTTCGGAGTATATTTACCGCCTGAACGAATTGTTTGAGAGCGGAAAGGAAATTTTTGATGTGAATGCCTCGCTGAAATTCATTACTGATTCTGACCGGTATACTGCGTGGACCTCAACCAATGGGAATGGATATGGGGACGTTACTGTGGCTTTTTATAATTCTTCAAATGGCAGGTTTTTGGATTTGAATCAATTGGAGGTAAATATAATTTACCATGAATTGTCGCATATTGCGTTTGCGCAAGATTTCGGCGAATATGATAAGGCTGAGGTGGGTTTTGGGGACTTGGCAGACCTCATGTGGTTTGAGGAATATGTTGTTGATGAGCTTGCAGAAAGAACCATGCCTTTGGATAAAGTTGCGGCGTATGTTGAAGGAATAAAATCGGATGAAGAAAACGTATCCTACAAAGATATTCAGAAGCTCTTTGTTGCAGGAGAATATGGCATTTTGGTGCGCTCAAAAGCCAAGGAAAAGACTCACAGTGCAACCAAGGCGGATGAATACATTGATTTTATCTTGGAGCGGGCGCCTGTTGAATTCAGGCAAAAGTTCCTGGCGCTCTCGGATGAATTTTATACAAGGGCGCAGAACTTGAATAAGGAAAACTTCGAGGAAAATGTGAAGTATCTTGCCCAAAAATTCAGCGAATTAAGGCAAGACGATTATTGAAATTATACTAATTTTGGCACTAATTCTTCAAATAGCCAGTTTTGCCCTATTTTCAGTTTTTTGGTCTTTTTGTACTAAAATGAGTTTTTTCCAGTAAAATCAACCAAACGGTTGATTTTTTTAACTCTTTTCTGTAAACTAATTACATGGTTAGCCTTGTGGGAATGCCAATTACCGCGCAAAAAAGCCTTAAAAACCAGATTCTCGGGAGCCTTTCAGAGGAGTGGCTGCTGACGGCAAAGCAGCTTCATAATGCCATCAAAAGGCAGCATTCTTCCACTGTAAGTTATCAGGCCGTCCATAAGGCTGCAAAAGAGCTTATCGCCGAGGGTGTTTTGCAAAAAGACCCGCAGGGCAAACTCGGCATCAGTTATGCCTGGGTTAGAAAAACGGCGGACTTTAGCAGAAGGCTGGAATTCTCCTTCAAGGAAAAAGTGGATGATTCCGGAATTTCAAATTTTACATTCAACTCACATATCGAATTGGGAAAATTCATTGTAAATTCCTTTTTGCTCTATCCAAACCCGGAAAAAAAGCCAGGGCTATGCTTTTGGAAACACGCGTATCCTCTTGCCGGGGTTTCACAGGAGGAGCACGAATTGATGAAACGCATTTTTAGCGAAACAACCCATTATGCCGTATGCAACAGTGACACTTTCCTTGACCGCATGACACAGGGCTACCTTTCAAAAATCGGCAAAAAGGCCGTGACCGGCAAAATCTCAACAAGGCTTGATACCTTTGTAACCGGGGATTATGTGATGCAGGTTTATTTCACGCCATCATTTGAAAAGGAATTCGACGGGCTCTGCCGCAAAACCAAAAGCGAAAAAAACCTTGACATGAAAAAACTCTTCGAATTCGGATGCAAACAACAGGACATCAAAGTTGTTGTGTTCCAAAACCAAAAGCTTGCGGACCAGTTCAGGAAAGAGGCGAAGGATTTGTTTGAGAAGCAAAGGAAGGCGGGAAGATGAATCAAGTATTGCCCACGCTGAAGATGAATTCAAATACCACTTCAAAAGAGAAGGTGATTCATGTTCTTTCTGAAACATGGCCACTTAACGGCAAAGAAATTTATAATAAATTGGTAAAAGAGTTTTCCTATCCTGGGTCATATCAGTCTGTTCACAAAACTCTGCAGCAGCTTATTCTAGAATTGGTAGTAGAAAAGAACGCGCAAAAATATTCGCTAAGTAAAGAATGGATTAGGAACTTACAGTCATTTGGAAATTCCCTTTACCAGCGCTATTTTGAACAGTCGCAAATTCCTTTTTCTCAGATGGCTCAAAAAGATTCGTTTAGCATAAGTTTTTCAACCCCGATGAAAATGGGGCGTTTTTTGTTGGGATTTTTTTCTGAACTAATAAAATCTTCTCATCAACCAATAGTCATCAAGTGGTTTCATGCATGGCCGCTTACAGGTTTTTCAGACCAGGAACTTATTGAACTCCAAAAAATTTTCACTTCAGCGCCGCTCTATATTGTCGGCAGCCAATTTACCACTGTAGATAGGCTATCTCTTAGCACCTTTGAATCATTCGGAGCCAAAATAACCGAGAAAAATCTTCCGTTTGACCCTGATACTGTAGTGTTTGGGGATTTTGTCATAAATGTTTATTTTGAGAACAAAAGAAAAACCGCGTGGCACAAAATGTGCGTGCAAACCAAAAAAACCGGTGAGATAAACCTTCTAAAACAAATACTTGCAATAAGTGAGGAAAATTTCCCGATAACTGTTCTTGCAAATCGGTCTTCCGAACTTGCAAAGGCAATAAGGCATGAAGTTGCGGGGCTGAAAAAATGATTAACCGTTTTTCACTTCTCAAAATAAACCCGCAGAACGCCGGTACAAAGCAGAAAATATTCGAGGTTCTTTCTGAAAAGTGGCCGCTTGGCGCGAAAAGCATTTTTGATGCCATGAAAAGGGTGTACGCTTCCGAAATCTCATATCAGGCCGTGCATAAAACCCTAAAGGAAATGGAAGAGGAAAAGATGGTTGTGAAAAACGGTGAAGGTTATGCGCTTAATGTTGATTGGATGCAGGGCGTGAAAAATAATTTGGAGCGTGTGGAGAAAAAATATCTAGAAAACAAGAAGATAAAAATACCTTCGGATTTTAGTGGTACAATTGAGTTGGAATTTGATTCGTTTACAGATCTTTGCGTTTCTACTGCGCAATTGATTCTTTCAAGGCAGCTTGCAAAAGGGCCGGAAGATAAGGGTGTAATTGCAACTCTTGAGTATGGCTGGTGTCCTTTCAAGTTCCGGTTTGAGCATTTTGAACTTCTTTTACAAATGGTGCTAAAAAATCCGTTGGCTAAAAGCATCATACGAAAGAAAACGCCTTTCGGAGTTTGGATTCGTGAACAATATCTGAAAATAAATGCTATTTCAGCCCCAATAGGAACCAAGCTTGACATAAATGAGGATATATTAGTGCAAGGTGACTGTTTAAAATAGTGCCGAGAGAAATCTCGCGGGCTTATAGAGCCCGCAGTTGAATC
>CAZEBH010000070.1:0-6658 GCA_964510425.1 uncultured archaeon
CCCTTTTGTTTTTGGAAAACCGCCCGACAAAGAGGAAAGTGCCGCGTTTCTTTCTCTTGGCAAATAGCCCTGAGAGGTCAATGCCATTTTCTATCAGGACAGTTTTGTCCGAAATTCCGGAGAACATTTCAAAATCATTTTTGCTAACTGCAATCACCCTATCCGCAAAGTTCAGAAGGGTGCGCTGAATAATTTCAAAATAGAATTTTTTCAAAAGCCCGATGTCCCCTGTGTGGAAAATTCCGCCATGAGTTGATACAACAACCCTCTTGCCGTGCAAAAGTTTTGTCAATATCAAAAAATCCGAAAAAAAACCTATCCCATGCACGTGCACAACCTGCGCATCGCCAAGTTTTGCAATCACCGAAGCGGCGAGTTTGTAATATTTCAAATCAAGAAACGGGATTCTCTCAACTGCAATTCCGCCTATTTTTTCCTCCGGCACAAGGCGCGTTGGCGAATTTGCACACCTGTCAAGGCACACAACACGCACCTCATGCCCGCGTCCTATAAGCAGCTTGCTGATATTTTCCATTACCTTCTCAACCCCGCCAATGCACGGGGCGAAATGGTTTCCAACCTGCAGAATCTTCACTATTTCACCTTCAGTTTGAGATATCCTGCAATAAGCCCCAGCGAGAAAACAATCGTTCGCAGCGAAACTCCGACAATGGAAAATATTGCCGCAGTACGGTCTTTTTTGAAAGCAAAAATAAAAAACGGCAGCATGCTCACAATTCCGAGAATTGTGAAAATGGTGGATATGCCAAGCAAAATCAACGCTGCCTGTGCAAACCCTGCAAATGCGAGCAGCAGCGAGGCAAGAAATGTTCCGGTTCCCGCAAAAAAACCGACAATCTGCACTTTTATCTCATGTGTTGTGTATGAATCATGAACAATCTTGTCCCTGTGCTTTGAGTACAGGTTCACGCGGTAAAATGCCCGGTAATATTTCGTGCGCAGATATTTTACAAGTGAATCCGGGTGCGTGTGGTATACAATTGCCCAGGGATTGAACACTAATTTCTTTCCCGCCTTTGCAAGTTTGTAGCTAAGCTCCGGGTCCTCACCGGAAGCTTTGGGGAACGATTCATCAAACCCCCCTGCCGCGAAAAAATCCTTTTTCCTATATGCTGCAGAGTAGCTCCCAACCCAATCGAGTGTACCTGCAAACCTCTTCATCCGCTCATAGCGCTCCTCTATTTCTATTTGGGCAAAGCGTGCAACAATTGCTTTTTGCCTTGTTTTGTAAGCCCCCTGTACCCCAACAACCTCTGGGTCTTCAAATGGCGCAATCATTTCCGAGAGCCAGTTTTTTTCAGGCACGCAGTCCGCATCAGTAAAAACAAGAATTTTGCCTCTTGCATTTTTTGCCCCCGCATTGCGTGCCTTTGCAGGTCCCGAGTTTGCCTGCACCAGAACTTTTACCCCCAAATCTCGAACTATTTTTGCAGTATTGTCCGTAGAGCCATCATCCACGACAACTATTTCAAAGTTTTTTGCGCCAAAATCCTGTCCTTTCAGGGCCTTTATACAGCCAGATATTGTATTGCCGCTGTTGTATGCTGGGACAATCACACTGGTCCTCATGCCTTCACTGCCTTGACAATCATCTCTTCCTGCAGGCTGCGCGGAAGCAAAACATGCAGCATGCTCCGCAGGGCAAAGGTCCACCTGTTCTTGCTGCCATATGAATTTTCGCCGGTATATGGCTGGCAGTAATGCCTCACCACCGCAAAACCAGTTTCCTGCAAAAGTGCCTCAAGCTGGCGATAATTGAAAAGGCTGATATGGATGGGCGTTTCGTAATTGTGAAAAACCCTGTTTATGAGGCTATCCTTGTTTGGTGTTGTTATAATCAGTGCGCCACCGCTTTTTAGCACACGGGCAGCTTCCGCGAGAAATTTTGCAGGATTTTGCACGTGCTCAATAAGTTCACCTGCAAATACTGAATTAAAAAAGTTGTTTTCAAAGGGGATTTTTTCGGCGCCTGATTTTTTATAATGCGCCGTGTCTACTTTGGTCTCTATGTCAACGCCGTAAATATTTTCGCTTCCGAACCTTTCTACAAACCTGCTGTGAATTCCGCCAATGCTATAGCCCACATCAAGAATTTTTCCATTCAGGTTCTGCAATGCAAATTGTATTCTGTCCATACAAAAACCAAGCATCAAACATCTAAAAATTTTTACCTGTGAAGGCTGTATTCTTGCCCTTTTCTAGGCCAGCTGTCTTATGCCACCTGCTTTTCTGCCGCGGATTTTTTCCAGAAATCCACATTCAAAAGGTACTTTGCAAATGTCTTTGCGCCCATCAAAAGCCTTGGTGCCTCCCGTGGCTGCACAACCATTAACTTCAATCTGCTCGCTATGTATTCGGGCCTCATGTAAAACTCCTTCCTTGCCCAGTCGCACGAATCAACCAGCTCCTGGGCTGTGAGTTTATCAGTGTTGATAATTGTGTTGTGCGTGCCATCAACCTTTAGCCATTCATCCCACTTGTTCGTTGTCAGGAAATTATTGTCAGTTGCCCACTTGAACGCCTCTGTTCCCGGGTATACCATTAAGGGGAAAAATTGCGCAGTATCAGGCGCGAGTTTTTTTGCCCACTCAACCGTCTTCCTTATAGTATCCGCGGTTTCGCCGTTGTTTCCCATCATAAAGCAGCCGTGCACGAGAAGGTTTGCTTTTTTGGAATCGGCCATGAACTGCTCAATCTTCTCAACACGCGTGCCTTTCTTGATGTTATTGAGAATTGTCTGGTCAGCGCTCTCAAACCCTACGCACATGAGCCTGCAGTCCGCCTTTTTCATCCACTGCATTGTCTCCAAATCCAAATCGGCCCTTGAATTGCATGTCCAGGCGATTTTCAGATTTCTTGCGATAATTTCTTTGCAAATCTCAATTGTGCGCTGCTTGTCCTGTGTCAGGGTGTCATCTTCAATCATGATGTCTTTTACATAAGGCAGATTTTTTGTAATCCATTCAAATTCATCAACAACATTCTTAACGCTGCGCGCCCTGTAGCTGTGCCCCGTGAGTGTTTGGGGCCACTTGCAAAAAGTGCACCGGTACTTGCAGCCCCTTCCTGTAATTATTGTAACTTCAGGGTAGAGGACCGAAGGGTAAAAATAATCCTTTATGCGCAAATGCCTGTTGTAAACTTCGCTTGCAAATGGCATGCCATCAAGGCCTTCCTCTTCAATTGGCGGCATGTTGGGCGTGAACTTGATTTTTCCATCCTCTCCGCGGTATGTAATTCCAAGCACGGTTTCGAGCGGCTGCTTTTTTTCAAGTGCCTGCGCCAAATCCCTCACAATAAAATCGTATTCTCCCCTTGCCACGGCATCAATTTTTGTGCTTGCCTTTAGGCTCATCTCGGGCAAGGCGCCCACATGGGTCCCGACCATTAATGTAAACGCTTCCGGCCTTATGTCTTTTAGCGTTTCAGTGACCTTCACATCATTATTGAATGAGGCGGTAACAGAATCAACTACAATTAGTTCAGGCTTCCATTCCTTTACAAGTTCAATTACTTCTTCGAGTTTCATTCCAGATGCCGGGCAATCAAGCAGCTTGACATCATGGCCGGCTTTTTCCAAAACTCCGGTTGCATAGCCCATCCAGATGGGGTAGTATACACACCCGCCCTTTGAAATTGCCGGGCTTCTGCTAGTGCGCGAGAACCTGAAGAGGAACGGCGGGTTTAGCATTAAAACTTTCATAACATCAACAAAGACTATCTATCATTATTTACTTTATTCTTATTATTTGTTATCATATACTTTCAATAAATTTTGCAATAACTGCGACAGTTAAAATTCCCTGAATTAATATTTCAAGCATTTAATCGCCTGTAATTGTAGTGTTTTAGCGCTTAAAAAGGCGTTTTGGTACAGAGTTTATGATCCATACTTGCTTATATTTTAGGAAATCTAAATTTTAGCGTTTTTATGGCTTCTTCAAGGTTAGGTTTTTCTACATCCCATCTGTCTCTATGGATAAATCCCGAGGCTTCTTTCCATGAGACTTCAGTCATCCTTTTCTCATAGTCTTTTAGTAGCTCTTCAGCCTCACTTTCCGTTTTTATATTTTTAGCTTTTTCTATCCATTTTTTTGAATTTGTTTCTGATAGACGTATGAAATATTCTTTGACTTCGTTGCTAGCCCTAAGTAATTCATCAAAACTTCCCGCATCAAGCCATTTGTCTACTATCTTACTTGCTTTAAGTTCATGACTTTTAATATACTGGTTATGTATATCTGCAATTTCCAGTTCTCCTCTATTACTAGGTTTTAAATTTTTTATAATTTTAAAAACGTCTGGAGTATACATATACACGCCAATTACTACCCAATTAGTAGGCGGGTCTTTTGGTTTTTCAATTACTTCTTTTACATTTTCACCATCAAGTACTGCAACACCTGCTTTTACAGCTTCTTCTTTTGAAGTTTCATACAATAAAATCCGTGATTTTTCTTTCCCTTTTTCAAATTCTTCAATAAATGGTTTTATATTTTCGAATAAAATATTGTCTCCATTTATTGAAACAAATTTTTCAGTGCCGACGAAATTTTCTGCTAAACCAATTGCTTCTGGAATTCCTCCGGCTTCATCTTGGACTCTGAAAGAAAAATTCACTCCAAATTGTTTCCCAGAGCCAAGTAAAGAAAAAATAGATCCAGCATGGTGTATGCCTGTAATAACTAAAATTTCAGTTATTCCGGCTTTTTTCAATGTTTCAATAGGGTAGTATATCATTGGCTTGTCGTAAATTGCAAGCAAATGTTTATTCGTACTTAAAGTCAAAGGCTTGATTCTACTGCCAGTTCCGCCTGCAAGTATTATGCCTTTCATTTTTTCACCTTCAGCGGCTTCCACCACGCAGCATTTTCCTTATACCATTGCACAGTTTCGCGCAAACCATCATCAAACTTCTTCTGCGGCTTCCAGCCAAGTGATTTTATTTTTGAGGAGTCAAGTGAGTACCGCCTATCATGCCCCTTGCGGTCAGCAACCGGCTCTATTGATTCGTTTCCCTTTCCCATCAGCGCAATTATTTTTTTTGTAAGTTCGACATTTGTAACCTCGTTCCCGCCGCCGATGTTGTAAATCCCGCCCTTCTTGCCCTTCTGCGCGGCAACCATAATCCCTCTGCAATTGTCATCAACATGGAGCCAGTCGCGTACGTTCAATCCATCGCCATAAAGCGGGATTTTTTTTCCATCGAGCAGATTTGTGGCAAAGAGTGGAATTGCTTTCTCAGGGTGCTGGTATGGTCCATAATTATTCGAGCTGCGTGTCACGGTAACATCAAATCCAAACGTTGTAAAAAAACTCAATGCAATCAAATCAGAAGCTGCCTTGGTTGCTGAATATGGGTTTCGCGGCTCAAGCCTGTCAGTCTCCTTTGATGAGCCATGTTCGATGCTTCCGTAAACTTCATCAGTATTACCGCAAAAATCAAATTTTCCTTCTCTTTCAACTAAAAAGTTTTTGTTGTCCTTTACTTTAAGGCACCAAATTTTTCCTTTATACGGGGTCTTTTTTATCTTGTGCCTATATATGGATTTGCTTGTTTTTGAAACTACTATGTAATATGCACTCCCTTCAATTTTTCTTCCATTCAAATATGAAATAGAATGTCTTTTTTTTGTGCTTGTTTTTAATCCAAGTTTTATACAAAGTTCTGAAAATCCGCTCGTCAATTTTTCAGATACTGTACAATAGCTTGATCTTTTGCAACCATCTGAATCCATCAGCCCCTCAAATAAATACATTAAATATTTGGGTGCGTATTCAAGTGCCCATTTAGGGATTTGCTTGTTATCGGCCCCTTTTCCGCACTGTTCAAAAAAATCCATCCACTCTTTTGAAGTAAAATAAAGATGTGTTCCCGCCTTTCCTTTGTGCTTGTTATAACTTATTCCCAAATTTGAAAAAGTTGTTTCTACCCTTGCTCTGCATTTATCCTCTTCTGGAATATCGAAAAAAATTCTATATGCATGGCAAACGGTTTCATATCCTGTATTGTTCGCAAGAATTTTAAACTTCCCGCTAGTATCTCGTGCTTGTTTAAAGAACTGCTCTCTATTAAGTCCACTGCGTGTCTTTACTGTTTTTTCCTGATATGCGTTAAACCCATCTCCGATAAAAATTCCAATTAAATAAAACAGATCTTCAGTTTTGACAAGTCCATGCCCTTCAACATTATAAAATTCTTCATCTCTGCCCTGCCAGACGGGTTCTGGCATGTAAAACACGCTTCTTTTGGCTACCTCCTCTGCGCTTTCTATTGTCATTTGTTTTTTTGTATTACCAATAAACATCCTGTGATTTGGAGTTACTTTAAGGTTAATCCGTTTATTATGGAAATGATACATTTCCCCTTCATAATCCTGTATAATGATTTTTTCAACAGACTTTAGCTCTATTTCATTTGTTTGAGGGTTAACAGAAAAAACCATGTCACCTTCTTTTATTTCACCAAAATTTTTTAACCCATCAGTTGTCAAAGCTCTGGTTTTCTCATCATAGCAGCTAACCTGTATGAATTTTTCAACGCCAGAGTTCATTGCGCACTCAACCATATTTTTGGTCCCTAGTACGTTTGTGTGCACAAACGCGTTTGAATCCTTTATGGAGTTGTCCACATGGC
>CAZEBH010000071.1:0-6527 GCA_964510425.1 uncultured archaeon
TGTCTTTTCAAGATCGGTTCTGAATTTTTTTGCCCTGCTGAACTCTTGACCAAATCTTTCGTGAATATTTAATGGAGGCATAAAATTCACATCTTCCTAGCTTTTGCAATCAAAAACATATCCATTAGAACACACGCAACCATCGCTTCTGCAACCGGCACCGCGCGCGGGCAGAGGCAGGGGTCGTGCCTTCCAACAATGGCTATTTTGGTCTGCTTGCCGTTTCTTGAAACTGTCTTCTGCTCCTTTGCAATTGAGGACGCCGGCTTTACTGCAATGCGCGCAATAATGTCATCGCCATTGCTAATTCCGCCCACAATTCCACCGGCGTGGTTCGTGCGAAACTTTACTTTGCCGCGAGAAGAATACATTTCATCATTGTGCCAAGAGCCATGCATCTTCGCTGCAACAAAACCCGAGCCAATTTCAACTCCCTTGACCGCATTGATGCTCATAAGCGCCTCCGCGAGTTTCGAATTTAGCTTGTAATAAACAGGTTCGCCAAGCCCTGCGAGAACTCCTTTTGCCACAACCTCCACAATTCCCCCAACGCTGTCCCCGTCCTCCTTTGCTGCAAGCACCGCAGCCTCCATCTTTTTTGCCGCAACAAGGTCCGGTGCACGCACGGGATTCTTTTCAATAACTGAAAAATCAGTTTTCTCTGCGCGAATACCCGCAATTTCGCGCGAAAAACCGGTGATTTTGATTCCTTTCAGGGCAAGGTACTTCTTTGCAATTGCCCCTGCAGCCACCCTCATCGCGGTTTCGCGTGCAGAACTCCTGCCGCCCCCACGATGGTCGCGTATCCCGTATTTTTCCTGGTATGTGTAATCTGCATGCCCCGGCCTGAATGCGTCCCGGATTTTGGAGTAGTCCTTGCTCTTGGCATCTTCGTTGAAAATAATCATTCCTATAGGGCTTCCCGTTGTCTGCCCATTGAAAATCCCTGAAAGAATCCGCACAGTATCAGCTTCACTTCGCTGCGTGGTCACTGCGGACTGCCCGGGTTTTCTGCTGTCAAGCTCCTTTTGGATGTCTGATTCGCTTATTTCAAGTCCGGTTGGGCAGCCATCGACAACCACCCCGATTGCAGGGCCGTGGCTCTCGCCAAATGTTGTGAATGTGAAAATTTTTCCGAAAGTGTTGAAGCTCATTTTTTCATCCCCCTAAGAACGGCGTTTTTCATTTCCTTTTTCGGCGCATCCTTGCCGGTAAAGAGCCTGAACGCGGCATACCCCTGCTCAAGGAGCATCTCAAGGCCATTTATTGTTTTGCATCCGCGTTTTTTTGCCTCGCGCAAAAGCCCAGTTTCAGGCGGCTCGTAGACGATATCGAATACAACCAAACCTTTTTTGAGCAGCGAGGGCGGAAGCGGGATTTCATTTATGTTTGGCTTCATTCCGGATGGGGATGCGTTTATTAAAATGTCAAACCCGTCAAGTGAATCAATTTTTTCAAGAACGATTAGTTTGGTGCCTGCAGAATATGAAAGCGCCTGCGCCTTCTCGAAGCTCCTGTCGGAAATTGTAATGTCCGCATTTTCCTTTCGAAGATAATGTGCAATTGCCCTTCCAGCGCCGCCCGCCCCGAGCAACAGAACTTTTTTTCCGGAAATCTGCGTAACTTTTCTAAGCGCCGCAATTGCCCCAATCCCATCGGTGTTATGCCCGACAAGTTTTCCGGCAGAATTGACAACCGTATTTACCGCACCAATTTGCCGCGCAGTCTCATCGACTTCATCAAGATAATTTATTGCCTCTGTTTTGAACGGCATGGTAAGGTTAAAACCGCCAACCCCAAGTGCACGAAGCCCATCGATGGCTTTTTGCAGATTTTCAGGCTCAAATGCAACATATGCACAGTTCATTTTTTTTGCATTAAAGCCGCTATTATGCATCGCTGGCGAAAGCGAGTGCCTTGCGGGTTTTCCAAGCAGGCAGTACAGTTTTGTTTGCGCATCAATCAAAAAATGCCACCATTTCCCGCTCAATTTTCCGGAATTCATCTACAGGTATCTGCCCTTCGGCGCTTTCAAATCCTTTTCTAATGGATGCAAAGCTGCCAAAAGCCCCGAGCAGCCGCGAGAGCACGCGTGAATCCTTTCCATGTTCGCCCATGCAGAAAGCAATAAGTTTGATGCGTTTCTTTTTGGCATCCTTGAAAAGTTCAAGCACCACGCTATTATCTGAATGCTTTGTTGCCTTTGTGACAATCTTTACAACATGGGCCCCCTTCTCTTTTGCCATTTTTTCAAACAGGGACTTTAGCTCCTTTTTGTCAGGCGTGTGCAGGGTGAAATGCTTTGAGAGTATCACCTGTGCGTTGTGTGCGTTGGCATAATCCATAAGTTTTTTTCGCAGTTGCGGTTTCATGCCAAATTCGAGGTCAACAAAATGCGCCCCATTTTTAATCGCGCCCATAAGAACCTGCATTGCAGTTTCATCCTTTCCGGAAAATTTTCCGCCCTCGGCAACCGTTCTGCATGTGCATATGCAGCCCTTGCCGCATGCCTTAATCATTCTTGCAAGGCTATCGTCGCCGAGCTTTTCAAAATTGTCAAGGCGCAGTTCGATTGCATCCGCCCTTGAATTCGCGCGCTCAATCTGCCCCAAGGCCTCATTGAGATTTTTGGCAACAACCGGAACAATTATCATCAAACCACCCTCAGAGAATCAAACACGGTTTTATCGCTAACCTCTATTCCAAACTGCCCTTTCCTGTTCGCCATCTTGCCAATTGCACGGGGAAGGGAGTAGTATACTTTGCCCGAAACTGCTTTTTTATCCTTTCGCGTGGCTGAAAGTATGTCTTCTTGGGGAAAATCAGGCAATGTTACAGGCAAGCCGATTTTATGCAGCAATTCCGATATTTTTTGCACTTCAATTTCCTTCATAAGCCCAAGGGCGCAGGCAATCCGGGCTTCGCAGACCATTCCTATCGAAATTGCCTCGCCATGGCTCAAATTTTTATAATTTCCAAGTACTTCAAGGGCGTGCCCGATTGTGTGCCCATAATTTACCACCCTTCGATAATTGGATTCGTGCTCATCCTTCTCCACAACCTTTGCCTTTAGTTCGCAGTTCCTCTTAATCACCTTTTCAAGGATTTTTGGCTCAAGCAAGAGCAATTTTTGCGAGTTTTTTTCAAGGAAAGAAAAAAAAATTTTGTCAAAAATCACCGCATGCTTTACAACTTCCGCCATCCCGTTCCGGATTTCATTTTCAGGAAGCGTTTTGAGTAACTCGGGGCAGATGTATACTTTTTTTGGCTGTGCGAAAGTCCCGGCGCTGTTTTTTCCAAGAGAAAGATTGACCCCTGTTTTTCCCCCGATGCCTGAATCAACCATTGCAAGCAGCGTAGTTGGAACCTGCACAAAATTAATGCCGCGAAGATATATCGAAGCCGTAAACCCGGCAACATCCCCGACAATTCCACCGCCAAGGGCAACGACGCAGTCCTTCCTGTCAAATCCCTTTTCAAGCATCTGTTCAAGTATTCTCTCAACTGTTTGCATGTTCTTGTTCTGTTCTCCGGAGGGAAATGAAATAATATCCGAATGGGCCTTTGCAGACCTGAATTGTGCAAGAAGCCCGTTGCCAAAAATTTCCCGCGTGTTTGAATCCGTGATGATGCAGTATTTGTTCCCGAAATTCCCGCGTAAAATCTCTTTTGCAAGCCGGCCTGACATGCCGGTTTTTATGAGAATTTCATGGCTTTCACCGGACTTTTTTTTCAGATTCACTTTTACCAGAGATGTCATAAGAGCCCCCGTGAATTGAGTTCATCAATTATTTTCTGCACTGTCTGTTCAGATGAATAATGTGTCGTGTCAAATCTCATATCTGCCGCCTTGTCATACCCTCTTTCCCTCTCTTTTAGCAATTGCCTGATTTCATCCATAGTGCCCTTTCCAGTAAGCGAAGGCCTGTTCCGGTCGTGCCTTATTCTCGATAAAATCGCTTCAGGGCCTGCTTCCAGCAGTATAATTGTTGACTTCTTTTTAAGGTTATCAATGTTCTGCTGGAAAAGCACAATCCCGCCGCCGCATGCGATGCACAGATTATCCCCCGCACTAACCTCTTCAACCGCCTTTTTCTCAAGCTCGCGAAAGCCCTTTTCACCCGATATTGCAAAAATTTCAGGTATGCTGCTGCCTGCATTTTTCATTATTTTTTTGTCAAGGTCAATAAATTCCATTTTGAGCCTCTTTGCGAGTTTTTTTCCGGCAGTTGTTTTGCCAGTTCCCCTAAAACCGATTAAAGCGATGTTCATTTAGCCGCCTCTGTAAGCCTTTCCAAGCTCTTTAAAAAAACCAGGATAGCTCTTCGAAACCACCTGAGGGTTCAAAATGTAAATCCCCGGAACTGCAAGTCCAATTACCGAAAATGCCATTGCAATCCGATGGTCATTGTATGTTTCAATCTCCGCGCCGTGCGGTTTGCCTCCGGTGATTTCAAGAAAGTCCAATCCGGCTTTCACAACAATCCCGCAAGCCCGAAGGTTTGCGGCAACGCTTTCAATCCGGTTGCTCTCTTTTGCCGCAAGATGGGCTATATTTTTTATCACACTCTTTCCATTTGCAAATGCCGCAACAACCGCAAGGCTTGGAACAATATCCGGGCAATCTGCCATGTCAACTGCAATCGCATTCAGTTCTGTGCCAGTAACCTCAACAAAGTTTTTGCCGTACTTCACGCTGCAGCCCATTTTTTTGAGGCACCCAAGAAAAAATTTGTCCCCCTGCTTTGAATAGGGTTCGAGGTTTTCAACCCTTGCCTTTCCGCCGGTCACCGCCGCGGCAGCGAAAAAATACGAAGCCGAACTGTAATCGCCCTCTATATCAAGTTCGCGCGCCATGTATTTTTTCCCGGCCGGCACGAAAAATTCCTTATAGCCACGGTTAACCGTATTAACCCCGAATAATTTCATGCACTCAATTGTCACATCAACATAGGGCCGTGACTTGAGTGAGCCATCTATTTTTACATGCACGCCGTTTTTCGAATACGGTGCGGCAACAAGAAGTGCGCTCAGAAACTGCGAACTCTCGGCGCCGTTTAAAGTGGTTTTTCCGCCCGTAAAAGTACCGCCCGTAACCTTTGCCGGAAGGCTTTTCCCGCCGTCAAGTTCGCACTCTACCCCGAGCAAAAAAAGTGCATCGGCAATTTCTTTAATCGGCCTCTCCCTCACCCTTTGCTCGCCATCAATTATAGAGGTGCCGTGTGCGAGTGCGGCAAAAGGAATCAGAAACCTTGTAGTTACTCCGGAAGCCCCGGTGAAAACAGTTTTTTTTGGCGCCAAGAGCCCCCCTCCTGTGCCATGGACAACAAAATCGCCGTGCGCAAATTTTATTTCAGGGCCGAATTGCGAAAGTGCCACAGCCGCAATTTTTTGGTCATCCGCATTCAGCGCATTTTTCAAAATGCTCTTTCCCTTCGCGAGAGAGGAGATGAAAAGCGCGCGCAGTGTGTGGGCCTTTGAAGGCGGAGCGGTGAAAACCGCATCCAGCCCATTTACCGGCTTTATTTCAAGGCTTTGCATGGCAAGCCGCCCTCATTTTAGCCGTAAACTCCATTATCCTTCTTAACATCTTTTTGTGGCCCTTCAGGTTCTGCTCAATTATTGCTTCAATTGCAGAGCCGACAATAACTCCGTTTGCACCCGCAGCGATGATTTTTTTTGCATGCTTTGGCCTTGATATTCCGAACCCGACACATACTGGCATGCTGATTCCGGTTTTGCGGAGCCTTTTAACAAGCCCGATTGTGGAATTATCAACCGATTTTCTCTCGCCCGTAACTCCCAAAACCCCAACGGCATAGGCAAATCCGCGGCACTTTGACAAAATCCTCCGCATCCTTTTGTTTCCAGTGGTCGGGGCAACTATAAAAATCTGCTCTAAACCTATTTTTTTGCACAGCGAATTGAATTTTGCCGCCTCATCAATCGGCATGTCAGCAACAAGAATGCCGTCAACTCCCGAGCTTTTTGCTTTGCGCAGGAATTTCCCGCTTCCGTTGGTGAACACAAGATTGTAGTATACAAGAATTCCGATTGGGATTTGGGCATTTTTTGCGCGTAAATTTGCTATCAGTTCAAAACACTTTTTCACGCTCATTTTCGAGCCAAGCGCGCGTTCATCTGCCGCCTGTATCCTCTTCCCATCTGCAATAGGGTCGGAAAATGGCAATCCGAGTTCCAAAATATCCGAGTTTTCAGACAAAGTTTCAAGGATTTTTCCGCCTGTCACGAAATCCGGGTCTCCAAGCACAGTGAAGGCGACAAACGCGCCCTCTTTTTTGCGCCCAAGTTCACGGAACAAAGCCGCATACCTACTCATTTTTTCACTTCCAATTTTTCAAGGTATCTGAGCACGCTCTCCATGTCCTTGTCCCAGCGCCCTGAAAGATTTATCAGCACAATATCTTCAGGGGAGCAATTTTTTGCATATTTGATTGCATATGCAGCGGCATGGCTGCTTTCAAGCGCAGGGATGATGCCCTCCTTGTCGCAAAGGAGCATAAACG
>CAZEBH010000072.1:0-6297 GCA_964510425.1 uncultured archaeon
GACATTTTCCGATATTTGGTGCAAAACAAAAAAGTGCATGTTGTTGTAACCACTGCCGGCGGAATTGAGGAAGACATAATCAAGTGCCTTGGCGATTTTGTCCTCGGGGATTTCCGCGCAAGTGGGAAGGAGCTGCGTAAAAAGGGAATCAACCGCATAGGCAATATTTTCGTTCCAAATTCGCGCTATGTTCGTTTCGAGGAATTTTTGCAGCCAATTCTTGAAGATGTTTATGCGGAGCAGAAAAAGAGCGGCAAAATAATTTCGGTTTCAGAACTTATCTGGAAGCTTGGGGAGAAAATTAACAATAAAAAAAGCATTCTCTATTGGGCATGGAAAAACCAGATACGCATCTACTGCCCCGCGCTAACTGACGGCGCTCTGGGCGACAACATTTATTTTTTCAAATACTCTCATCCGGACTTTTTAATTGACATAACTGAGGATACAAAGCGCCTAAATGACACGACAATTGACCAGGACAAAACTGGCTTGATAATATTGGGTGCTGGCGTGGTGAAGCACGCAATTCTCAATGCGAATATGTTCCGCAACGGAGCAGACTTTGCAGTTTACATAAACACTGCGCAGGAATTTGACGGCTCGGATGCGGGTGCACTTCCGGAGGAAGCAATTTCCTGGGGGAAAATTCTCCCAGATGCAACATCAGTAAAAGTTTATGCTGATGCGACAATTGTTTTCCCGATTCTTGTGGCGGAAACGTTTGCGAAGAAATGATTTATCGCACCTCCTTAATGCAAATATATAAATTGTAAATGCTTCATTGTCTATTTTATGGGAAAACCCTACTCGAGGCGAGATATTGCAACAGCCCGAAAGGAGCTCCGACATCTTGCAAAACTTTCTGATTTACGGCTTGCTGAGATTTTGGACAAGCGCTTGTTACAAGGTGCAGTCCAGTTAGAGAGAAAACACGGGGCTTCTGAGTTTGCTACGGTTGCCAGACGTTTCCAAGATCCCAAATTAACTTTAGCACGCATGGAACAACGAGCTAAGGAGTTGGGTTATCCATCTGCAAGAACGCTGATTTTGGACACCATTCGTGAGTGGACAACGGGAGAATTTTTACCGGGGCTTAAATTTGTCACTACTGCAGAACTTCCTAAAAGCATGCGCGCACTACAACAAATAGAAAGTGATGAAAAGCTTGCGCAAATAATTGCCAACAGAGTAAACCAAGTGCGAAGTTTAAATTCCCAAGATTTTCATGAGACTAAACCAGAAACTGCAAAATCAATATTGGATTCTTACTGGTACGTTGCACGTGACGAAAAAGTGCCGATAAGGAATGCATTATTGGGATTTTTCATAGATCGCAGAGGCGGAGAACGATGGGCTCAAACATTCAGGAATCGGGCAACTAAAAATGAGGAAATTAAAAAAAGGATTGGGGATGCGAGAAGGAAAGCAAAGCGGAACTGACATTGACTTTATTATGCCTTGATTTTAATGTAAAACTCTCTTTCAAGCACCTTCTCCATCGCGCCCTTTCCTGCAATGATTTTTGTGCCAGTACCCTCTTCAATTTCCTTTTTGTGCTTTTCAACGAATTTCTTGTCAGAGCAGTCAATTTCAAGTTCGACAATTTGCGATGGGTTCAGTTTGAGCTGTTTTCGCGTGTCCTGTATGCGCCTGCGAAGCTCCATAAGTTCCCACTCTTCCTTAAGGGCAGCATCAGCATCCTTATCGAGCAATATTTTACCACCCATGAATTCTTTCAAGGCATAATTTCCTTTGGGTTCTTTTGCGCTCTGCGTGAATTTTTTCACATTTGCCGAATCCGCAATTATCTTCTCAGTGTTGGGGAATTTTTTCTCCGTGCAAACAAACACCAATTCATTTAGCGGCCAGCGGAGCCTAAGCTGCTCCTGCTCGCGCAAACTGAGTGATTCTTGTATCAATTGTTTTGCCGCATCCATTTCCGCTTCAAGCTTTGTGTCAATTGATTTTTCATCTGCTTTTGGCAATTTTTCAAAGTGGATTGACTCTCCCATTTTTGATGAATGCAGGTGCGCAAAAACATAATCTGAAAAGTGCGGGGTGATTGGCGCGAGCATTTTGAGAAGCGCGTATGAAATGTGGCTAAATGTTGCGCTCAGGGCAGTTTTTGTTTTCTCCTTTGCGCGTTCGCGGATGAGCTTTATGTATGTTCTGCTGAATTCTTCGAGAACAAATTGCTCAATGAGCTGCACAACTTTTGGGTAATTGTAATTGTTGTACTCGCGCAGCACATCGCGCTTAAGCAAATTGAGTTTGCTAAGTATCCACTTGTCTTCAATTTCCAATTTTTTGGAACTGATTTTTTCGTGCGCTTCAATATCCATGTCAAGATAGAGCGCTCCGTAATTGAGGCTGTTATAGAGCGTGTTGAAAAAACGCGCAACATCTTTGAATGAATCCCAATCAAAGGCCATGTCTTCCCCTTTGAATTCCTTTGCCAAATAAAAGCGCAAATAATCGCGGTTGTATTTCTCTATAACCTCTTTTGGGGCGGTTGCATTTCCTTCGCTTTTTGACATTTTTCTTTTCTTGATGTCAAGTATCATGCCATGCATTGCAACTGCCTTGAATGGCAGAGCATCAAAACAGATTGTACTGGTTATAAGCTGCGAGTTCCACCAGCCGCGTATCTGGTCCTTCCCTTCAATGTTAATGTCCGCGGGCCAGTACTTCTCGAACTTTTCCTTATTTGCAGGGTAACCGATTGATCCCCATGAAGTTACTCCTGAGTCAAACCAGACATCCAAAACTTCGCTAACGCGTTTCATGGTTCCTTTGCCGCATTTTTTGCAGCTCCAATTCACTTTGTCAATCCATGGCTTGTGTAAATCAGGTATTTCGCCGCTGTAGTGCTCTTTCAATTCTTTTTTTGAACCGATTACTTTTTTGTTGCCGCACGAATCACAGAGCCAGATAGGCAGCGGGGTTCCCCAATATCTTTGGCGCGAAACTGGCCAATCCCCCAAGCTTTCAAGCCAGTTCTTGAATCGGTCCTTTCCCCATTCCGGGTGCCATTCCACCAATTCATTTAGCGCAATCATCCTATCCCGAATCGCCGTGACCTTGAAGAACCACTGTGAAGTCGATATCATGAGAAGGGGGCTCTTGCACCTCCAGCACACGGGGTAGTCATGGGTGTAATCATGCTTGTATACAAGCGCGCCCAAATCAGCAAGGTCACCAATTATTTCAGCGTCCACCGCGCGCGTCTTTTTTCCAGAATATTTTCCCGCTTCCTTTTCCAAAAACCCACCCACATTCACAATGCTAACAACCGGAAGGCCTGCCTTTGTCCCCGCATCAAAGTCTTCCTTTCCGCATCCGGGCGCGCAGTGCACAAGACCGGTTCCGTCTTCAACATTGACATAACGTTCGCTCAGAATTACCCTGTATCCGTTTTCGAGTTTTGGAATTGCAAGGTTTTTTGCAAGCGGATTTTCATACTCCATGCCTTCAAGTTCTGTGCCCCTGAATTCCTTTTTGATTATATATCCCGCTTCAATTGCAGTCATGAGGTGCTGCAATCTCTGCTTAGCAATTATCCAGATTTCAGAGCCGACCTGCGCCTCGACATAATCATATTGGGGATTCACCATAACTCCGGTGTTGCTCGGAAGCGTCCAGGGGGTTGTTGTCCAGATTAGGATGTATTTGTTCGCAGTGCCCAACACTTTGAATTTTACGTAAATAGATTTGTCGGTTTGTTTTACATATTCAATCTCGTTGTATGCGACCGCGGTTTCGCAGTGCGAACAGACATGCACAGGGTACTTGCCGCTATAGAGCAATCCTTTCTCATCGGCTTTTTTGAATGTCCACCAGATTGCCTCAATGTATTCGTTGTTGAGCGTGAGATATGGGTTATCCCAATCCATCCAAACCCCCAGATTGTCAAATTCGCTGTTCATCACATCAATGTATTCGGTTGCAAACCTTCTGCATTCGTTGATGAACTTGTCAACTCCATATTTTTCGATGTCGGATTTTGTCTTGAAGCCAAGCTGCTTTTCGACCTTGTTTTCAATCGGCAAGCCATGAGTGTCATATCCTGGCTGGTCCAGGACAGAGTAGCCCTGCATGCGCTTTTGGCGAATTGTAATGTCTTTGACAATCTTATTGAGGGCGGTCCCCATGTGTATGTGCCCAGAGGCATACGGGGGGCCGTCCATCATGAAAAAACCTTTTCCTTTCGGATTTGATTTGTGTGCTTTGTCTGCTATTTTTTTGTCCTTCCAGAATTTTCGGACTTCCTCTTCTTTTGTAAGGCTGTATTGTTCGAGATTTTTCATAAGCGAAACACTTTCATCGATTTTTCTTCTCTTTCTTTTTGATAAACCTTTTTCGTTTCTCTTAAGAGAAAGAAAAAGGTTTGGGCATAGGAGGATTTGAACCTCCGACACTTGGTGTATAAGACCAATGCTCTACCAGACTGAGCTATACGCCCTCTACCAATAATTTAGTTATAGTAAATGCCTCAAATTAGGTTTTTAAATCTAAATAATCGGTGCTTTTCAGAGTTCTCGCAGACTCAGGTTGTTTGCCGTATTTACCTCAAAATTGCCTGTTGCGGGGATTATTTTGCCGTATTTTCCGGTGTTGAGGCGCAGCGAGTTTTTGAAAATGTCGGTGTATGCGTTCGTTATTTTGTAATATTTCCCGCGCAGAACGTTCTCGATGTTCTCATCCCATAGCGTGATGTAAATAACTCCTGTTTCATCCCCAACCAAGGCTTCACATATGCGATGGAACATATTGTCCGTACTCAGAACAATTTGCCTGGGCTTTGTTTTGTCCTCGACCTTTATTGTAAGGCTGATTTTTTTCATTTCAGAATGCAGTTCAGACACTTTCATCAAAAATTCACTTTGCGGTTTTTTGCGCTGGTTTTGCGCAATTTTTTCATCATGCTTTCAATTTGCGAGTAAAGTTTTGGAAGCGTGGAGTCATTTTTTATTTCAAGTTCAGCTGCATCAAGCGCTTTCTGAAAACCTTTTGAAATCAAATCTCTCTTGTCGCGCTGGAGAAATTCCTTTTTTGTTTTTGGGTCTATGCCTGATTTTCTCTCAAAGCGCTCGTTTTCAGTTGCGGACACGCGAATGATTTTCAGTTGCGGAAATTTCATTTTAAAATATCCAATTTCCTCAGGCGAGCGCGGTCCCACGAGGAGCAGGTTGTCTTTTTGCAAGATTTTTTTGTCAAGCATTTTTGCGAGCGCGTCCATTCCCATTTTCTCCCGGAGCGTGTCGCCGAGTTTTATCATTTTTTCTTTTGTGGCGCGCTCGCCGCGCTTCTCTATCATTTCGCTCAGAACCGAGCTGAATGTGTATTTTGAAAAGCCGTATTTTTTTGCGATATAATCGGCTGCCGTGTCTTTGCCTGAGCGTGCAAGGCCGACAATTATAATTACTGCCATGAATTAGTTTTGGATTAAAGTGTTAATAATCAAATGCTTGGTTATATTTTTCAAAATTAGAAAATTCAGGCTTATCCCGGCACTAACTGCCGGGACAACCGTTGCTCCCAAATCGGCGAAAGGGTTGTTACATATCTCCCATATCGCCCATTCCTCCAGGCGGCATTGGCGGGCCCCTGCTCTTGCCGCTTCCTGCGATTATATCGTCTATGCGCAAAAGCATTTCCGCAACTTCTGAACCGGATGTCAGTGCCTGTGTTTTCACCTTAAGCGGCTCTATGACCCGGTTCTTTTTCATGTCATCTATTTTTGCCGCGAAAACATTTACACCGAAGTATTTCCCGTCCTTAGTTGAGTGCTTGCTGCGCAGTGCAACCAGTGTATCAATCGGGTCCATCCCGGCGGTTTCAGCGAGGGTTCTTGGGATAATTTCCAGCGCCTCTGCAAACGCCTCGATTGCGAGTTGCTCTCTTCCGCCGATTGTTATTGCGTATTCGCGCAGGCGCTGTGCAACTTCAGATTCACAGCTTCCTCCGCCAGCGACCACTTTTCCATCCTTAACTGCGCTGACAACCGAGCCTATTGCATCCTTAACCGCGCGCTCTGCTTCATCCACTACATGCTCCGAGCCGCCGCGAACCAGAAGCGAGACGCTCTTTGGGTTTTTGCATCCTTCAACAAAGACCATGCTGTCTCCCGCAATTTTTTTCTCGTGAACGATTGCGGCTTTTCCTAGGTCAGTGCTGGTTAAATCCTTTACCCTTGAGGCAATTTTTGCGCCTGTTGCCTTTGCAAGGGCTTCCATGTCTGATTTCTTTACCCTGCGCACTGCAACTATTCCTTCCTTTGCCAAATAGTGCTGG
>CAZEBH010000073.1:0-5896 GCA_964510425.1 uncultured archaeon
TGGCGCGTCCTTTGAAGGGGAGTTCATCGGTTTTTTCTTCTGCCTGCTGGAGCAACCCTCCTAAGGCAACATTGACCGCCAAAAACAACCAGTTGATTGATTTGTTTGCCATTGCGACTGCCGCCCTATCGCTTAACATCCGCCGACCATTTGCTGACTGGGCGGAGCTGCTTGGCTTGGCGCCGAGCTCTGTGGAGCCGTTGCACTTTGCGTGCCTGCAGGTGCGGTACCCGCCCCGCTGGGTGCAAACGAAGCAAGCCCGCTGTTCTGTTGCGAGATTTTTTCGTTCAGGCTAGAGAGCTGTGCCGCCTGTACCACGGATATTACGAGCACTATAGCCACTGCGCCTAATGCCATATATTCGATTGTCGATGCCATGTTCCAACCTCCTTTTGGTTTTCTTTTATAATACTAAAAAATTTTCCCTGCATTTTTAGCACCCTCCGACCATCGAACCGCCCTGAGGGGCTCCTTTCTCCAGCCCGCGGTATTTGTTCGAGGCAAGATTGATGTAGTTGAACTCTATGCCCTTGTCCCTAAGCACCTGCGCCTTCTGCGCTAGCACTCCGGGGAAGTATAATGTTTTCCATTTTCCCAGTTCTTCGAGAATCTGGTCATCCGTGAACTCACTTGCGTGCTTGTCAAGGAGATATTTCGCAATACCTCTCATCGAATAGCTGTGTGCACATCCGCATGCAGCCTTGCCATCGGGGAAAATAATGCTTTCCGCCCCGCAGCAATACTCGCATGAAATCTGCGAGGCTATTTTGATGTACCTTTGCTGTGCTTGCCCTGTAAGAGTTATGAATTTTCCGCTTTTTTCCTGATCAAACTGGCTGAGAATTGCTATTGTTTCGTTTGCCTTCTGAGGGTCGTTTACAGAAACGTCATCAAAGCTCACGCCAAGTTCGGCGCCATAAATTCCCGGAATTCCTTTCGGGGTGACATCTGAAAAATTTGCCGTTGACGAATTGGTGTTTGCACCAGAATTAGCCGGAGAAGCGGTTGCGTTCCCTTTGGCTCTAGCCGGGATTATCCCGTGCATTTCATAATTCATTTTTTCATTATCTGTCCAGCCGGACATGCTGATTGTGCCGGTGACCGGGTTTTTGCTTATCGAAAGTGTTGCCGTCTGTTTTTCCAAAAGGGCATTTGCCTGGTTTATTTGGGTGAAGTTGTAAGCCTGCACTATCACTGCGCCCATGAGCAATGCGCCGATTAACAGAAATGCCGTTGACGGCTGTTTTGCATCCCCTTCAAGTTTCCCGGATTCTTTGTCGCCATGTTGATTGTTTCCCTGCCTGCAACAGTCATGCACCATTTTTACACACCTCACATTTAACGTCTGATACAAAGCTTTACAATTAGTGTAAAGCATTACATTTTTAAAGGTATCTGGGGTTTTGTATATATACAAACAACAAAGAGGTATGGTTATGGAAGTTTCGAAAATAAATTTTGACAAGAAGGGTCTCAATTCGATTGTAGGCAGCCTTGAAGCAGACATACTTGAGTGCCTGTGGCAGGACAACGCGAGGAAAAGCTGCAGGCAGGTATATGATTTTGTAAAGAAAAGGAACAAGGTCGCATATACCACGGTTACAGTTACAATGGACAGGCTGTATTCAAGGCGCCTTTTGGAACGGGAAATAGAGAAAGGAAGGGGCGGTCTGAAGTATAAGTACGGCGCCAAAGTGACAAAGGAAGAGCTCGCCAACAGGATTTCAAAGAAATTCGTGAATTTCCTTAAGGCAACGTTCGGCGAACCATCAATAGCATATCTAAAAAAGAACATATAGGGGTTTTGTAATTGGCTTCAGAACTGGCTTGCATAAACAGCTGCGTTATAGGTCAGGGGGCTGCAATTTCTTATCTTAACTATTTTCTCATTGCAGCCATTACCCTGAGTGCAATAGCCCTGATTTTTTTCCACAGGAAACTTTCTGTCAAATGGAACCTGATGCTCAAATCGGTTTTTCTGACAGCCATTTTTGCATTCCTGATAACGCTCGCGTTCTCATCTGAAAATCACCCGATAGGCGTTTTCAACGCGGCGCATTTGATTGCATTGTTCCTGATACTGGCATTTTTCGCCATGTCCTATGTCTTCACCCCATTCATAGCGAAAATAGGGCTGAAGAAGCACGTTGACAAAAAAATCGAGAAAATGCTTGCCCAAGAGGCGGCAAAGCTCGGCATCCAGACCCCGGAATTATGCCTGTTTGAGGATTCCAACAAGTCCGCATTCGTGGTCTCCGCCCTCAAGAAAACAATTTTCATTTCAACCGGCCTAATTGAAAACTTTGATGGTGGAGAAATTCGTATTGTCCTGATGCACGAGTTATTGCACCTCAAAAGCGGCTTTTTTAACGTAAAAAGATTCTTCCACTCAATCAGGGCGGGTTTTTTTGGCCTTCTCCCTGTGCGCCTTGAGGAGCTTGACACAATCGAGGAGATGCGGCTTGACAATGAGCTGATGAAAGAAGGGTTGGATATAAAGAAAATAAGAAGCAAACTCTAACCCCAAAATTTTTTCCCGTCCTGTAAGAGTGATTAAAACATGGTAAAAAGAACCGGAAAAAACTTCCAATGCGAATCCTGCGGCTTGAAGTACGCCGGCAAAGCTATTGCGGAAAAATGCCAGGCCTGGTGCACAAAGAATAATTCATGCAATTTGGAGATAACCAAATCCGCCTTAAAGGATTATAGCAAATGGCTCGAATAATTTAACAATTCACAAGCCATTTGTTATTTTAGTGAACCGCAATGAAATATTCAAAAATTAAAGCGGTTCACTATAATTCTGTCTTGCGGCATTTTTACGGCAGAAAGTCGGCATATTTGAATTGAGCAAGTTAGAAATTGCAGCGGCAGAATTTCAATATATGCTCAGGGTTTTTGAATGTTGAAATAATTGCGTACGCCATTTATCATCTGTTTCACACACCATTTCGCATAGGCGCCGCCAAACAGCCGGCCAAGCCAAGCGTTTGATGCCGGCAAATCATACTCTAGGGATACGCGCAATAGCGACCCAGGTTTTTTTGGTTCTATTATAATTTTCATCCTGTAACTGCCAATAACAATGAGTCTTGGCGTTCCGACAGTTTCCCACGCCTTCATATGCGGCGGTTCCCTGTCCGTAACGACCTCATCAAGAATAATGCCGATTCCAAAAACCTTGCCGCTCATGCGGATATGTGAGCCGGTTTTTTGGCCGCGGCCGGCATCAGTTGTTATGTTCATCCTGCCTCCGCCCATCATCCACGACGACTCATTCATATGAGAGGAGAAACGGGCATGGTCATCAATATAGGCAAATACCTCTGCCGCGCCTGCATGAATCAAAATGCTGTCCCAATAATGCCGCCCGTAAATTTTTGGTTTAGCTGAATTCATATCCAATCAAGTGAATTTAGAAGTATAAATTTATTTGGCTAATCATATTTTTTTGTGTTACGTGCAGGTTCCGGCTACAATGGTAAACAAATCCCGCAGGCCGGGTGCGAAACCCAAGATAGCCACTGCGACCTTTAGGAACTGCCCGGCGTTCTCGTCCTTTATCTTCCGGCCGGCAGAAGTACTGAAAGATGAAGTCATTGGGCATTGATTGTACTTTTTGTGCAAAGGTTTAAATAATGTAATGCTTTACATACTTTGTAAAGCTTTGAGGTTTTGGTAATGATAAACTTTTCACGGAACACAAAATTAGAGCCGCAAATTCAACTGGAAAACAAACCCGTCCGCCGGACGGATGCGCCTAAAACAAAACTACTGAATTCATTCAGCGGCTTCTCAGCGTTCCTGTCAACCATCGGGAGCTCGTGGGGCGTATGCCACAGCATCTGCCTTGCGCTAATAACCGTGCTCGCGGGCATAGGAATAGCATTAACCGGCATGCCGCTTCTTTTCTTATTTCAATATAACCTTTACTTGTGGGGCGCGGCAGTGCTGCTCCTGATGCCATCCACAATAATGTTTCTCAAGAACCCCGAATGCATTTCCAAAAACCTGATGCTGTTCAACTTCGGGGTCATAATCGCCGGAATACCGGTAAATCTTGCCAATCTCCAGCCGTTCTCCTGGCTGGTTGGCGGCACATTGATTTTGGCGGCGATAAGCCTGTTCATCAAATCAAAATTTAGAAAGGAAGCGGAGGGAGAAAATGATTGATGAAAAAATCCTGATTGCAGTATTTGCCGGTGCAATAGTGATTGGCGCAATGGTGCTCTATTTCTCGGCAACAAGCCAGCCAAATAAACTTGAGAATACGCCATCAAATTTTGCAGAGTTAACAAAAAATCAAAACCCTGAAGACATCTGCGCGGTGCCCGCAGGAACCGGCCCGGAGCAATGGAAAGAGCACTTGGGGCATCATCCAGATAAGTATGCGCAATGCCTGAAATGAGGAAAAGGGGGAACGAAAATGCAAAACGAACAAAAAATTCTCGCAGTAATAGGAGTGGCAGCGGCGCTCACGATAATAGCTTTGCTTTATGGTGCCGTTGCAATTCAGGATGCCTCTGCAAAGGTAGATGCAAGCAGTGCTACGCCCACAAACTTCAGGCAGAACAATGCAGCCCAACCGATTTCTGAACCTGCACAAATAACCCTCACACTCATTACTGACTCAAACAAAACAGGTCTAATTCAGCTTGCCTCGTTTGTTCAGCAACTCGAACAACTGCCGGGAATAAAAATAACTTCCACAAAAAAACTGGAAATTGGCTCGGAAGAGGCAAAACAACTAATCAAAAAATACAATTTAGAAAGGATCCCCTCCATTTTGTTGCGGGGCCGGACAAAAGAAGCCGCAGTGCTAACGCAGAACTGGTCAAAACTCGGAACTGTCGAAACTGACGGCGCAATGGTTCTCAGGAACGTCCCTCCAATCTACCTTGAAACAAGCACCGGCAATCTCCGCGGAGAAACAAAAGCCACTTTTGTTTCCGTGCCCGACAAAAACGGGGTATTTGACGCAGAAGAAGTTTATGTACAAATCCTGCAAAACGCCTTTGGAGTAAACCCAGTTGAAAAAGAAACAATAAGCTACAGTTCGCCTGAAGGAAAAGCAATCCTTTCAAAATACAAACTGGAAAAAATTCCGGCTGTCATACTCTCCGGCGATTTGAATGCATACAATGGCTTTTTGCAAGTCTGGTTGCAGGGCGGAACAGTTGAATCAGACGACAACTACGTATTCAGAAGCCTGGAAGCCATACAGGGAATAAAATACTTTGATTTGAATAAAAATGAGGTTATAGAAACAGCACAACGGCTGCAGTAAAACTTTTGGAGGAAAAAACCATGCTTGAAAAAATCTGGAATGAAATAAAATCGAATCACATAGCCCAAATGGCGGTGTGCTGTTTGCTGCCAGTGGTGTTGATACTGGGTCTTCAAATCCTCGGATTTACAGGCTTTTGGATTTTTGGCCTGGCTATAGCAGTATGCATAGGCTCGCACATTGTAATGGCTTACTTTGCATCAAAAGACGGAGGGGGAAAGGCATGCCACTAGAATGGGAAAAATACAAACCGTGGATAAAGAACGGATTCTGGGTACTTGCCCTTGTAATCGCATTCGTATTAATGCAGAAAGCCATGCACCCAAACTGGACAATATTTGGTTACTAGGGGGAATTGAAAATGAACACGCAAGGAATTGTTGGAAAAATCCTGCCTTTCGCAGGAATAATACTAATCGTCGGTCTCGTGGGCTGGGCACTGCTGACAGCATCTAACAACAGTAATAACTCCAGCTACAAGGAAGGCGACAAAGCCCCTGACTTCACCCTCCCGGTGGTTGGGGGCGGGCAGTTCACGCTTTAAGAAGCCCAAGGCAAGAAAAACGTCCTCCTCTATTTCCAGGAAGGGATAATGTGACCTGCTTGCTG
>CAZEBH010000074.1:0-5807 GCA_964510425.1 uncultured archaeon
CTATTAGAAGTTGAACCGTACCAACTTGCACCTGCGGCTGAAAACATTAACAAAAGAACTAAGCCCAAAATTATCGACCTGTAATCCATGAAGAACACCAATCATTTACACTGTTTATTTGCTGTTATTATGCCACGCCACCTATTTAAGCTTACTGGAATTGCCAGTCTAATTGCTGTGGCTTCAATCATCTGCCATTTTTTCCCCTGTTCAATTCGTTGCGGGAGCGACGGTTATCTGGCTTTAAGCCAGATAAGCCTTAACCTTTGACGTTCCCCACCGGCTTTAGCGCAAACACCTTCTTGCTAATCCCGATTTCATCCATTGTGGCAACGACTTCGCTAATGTCCTTGTACGCTATTCCTGCCTCTTCCGCAAGCCCCGAGTATGAGGCGGATTTGACATAAATCCCGCGCGCCTCCATGTCCTTTTGCAGCTCCTCGCCCTTGACAAGTTGCTTTGCCTTTGTGCGCGACATTGTCCTTCCAGAGCCGTGCATAGTGCTCCCGAAAGTTTCTTCCATCGCCTTGTGCGTTCCCACGCACACATAGCTTCCGGTTTCCATCGAGCCGCCAACAATTACTGGCTGGCCGGTTTTTTGGAAAACCTTTGCAAGCTCTTCATGCCCGGGGCCAAATGCGCGGGTTGAGCCCTTGCGGTGCACAATAAGTTTTTTCGATTTGCCATTTATCATGTGCTTTTCGACTTTTGCGATGTTGTGCGCAACATCATAAATCAGATTCATCTCCATCTCCTCGCTGCTTTTTTTGAAAATTTTTTCAAACGCCTTGCGGATATTGTGCGTTATTACCTGCCTATTTGCAAACGCATTGTTTGCAGCGCATGCCATTGCGCTGTAATACTTTTTCCCCTCATCACTAGAAAATGGCGCGCAAGCAAGCTGCTCATCATTAACTTTAATGCCATATTTTTGCATCGCAGGTCCGAACATTTTCAGATAATCCGTTGCAATCTGATGGCCGCTCCCGCGCGAGCCGCAATGAACCATAATCATAACCTGCCCATCATCAAACACGCCAAATTTGTTTGCTATTTCGCTGTTGTAAATTTCAGAGGCGTGAATTACCTGAACTTCAAGATAGTGATTTCCAGAGCCAAGAGTGCCAAGTTGGTTCATGCACCTGCCAATCGCCTTGTCCGAAACATTTTTCACATCAGCTCCCGCAATTGTTCCCTTCTCTTCAATTCGCTCAATGTCCTCTTTCCAAGCATATCCGTTCTCATAGCACCAGTTCGCCCCGCTTTGCATTACCTCAAGAACCTGTTTGCGCTGCAGCGAAATTGTCCCTTTCACTCCAACCCCTGCCGGGACTTTTTCAAAAAGCTCATCGACAAGCTGCTTGATTTTTGGCTTAACTTCCTTGTAATTCAAATTTGTTTTGAGCAATCTCATCCCACAATTTATGTCGAAGCCAATTAATCCAGGGCTAATTATGCCGTCGGCTAAATCGAATGCCGCAACTGCCCCGACAGGCGCACCGTTGAGGGAGAATAAAACACAAAAAGCATAATCAGTGCTTACATTCTAAACCCCAGTGCGCGTCAGGCATGGCCAGTGCATATTTTTGTATTCCAGGCAGGCATGATAAATTCGTAATCTGCTCAAAAACACCATCATCCATTCCAGCAAACAGGTTTTCATTAGCATAAATTCTGGCAGGAACTATCATCCCTTTCTTTTCGGTTACCGGGATTTCCCACACATTCTTTGAAACCATATCTGTCTTGTACTTTCCCATTTTTCACCTCCGCACCGGCAATTAGGTCTAAACTTCTTTTTAAATCTCTCTAAAGTGAATCTTTCCGTGGAAAATATTAAAATTTTTGTCAAAGCCGGAACTAAAATAAGGGAAACATGAATATGCCACAATATGTATTCATTGATGAGAGTGGGGATCTGGGTATGAAAGGCTCAAAGTTTCTAATCCTCGCCGCCCTCATTGTGAACGACTACGCCTTTCTTAACAGGGCAATAAAGAACATGCGCAGAAATAAATTTCCCAAAGAGTTGAAATATGCCGCAGAAATAAAGGCTAACAGTTCCTCGCCCCAAATCATAAAATACATGCTCTTCAAGCTAAACCAAGGCCAAAAGGCAAAAATATTTTTCGTAGTTCTCGAAAAAAAGAAAATAACAAGCGAATATCTCAAGAACAATAAAGACAAACTCTACAACTATGTGGCGGGAAAATTAGCAAAAAACATTGAGTTTTCAGACCAAATAATTGAAATCAGGGTGGACAAGTCAAAAGGAAAACACGTGCTACAATACGATTTCAACAATTATTTTCTAAGCAATATCAAAACAAAAAACATAACACCAAAAATATTTCACAGTAATTCACATTCTTGGCCCGGGCTGCAGTTCGCCGATGTGCTTGCATGGGCATGCTACCAAAAATTTGAATATCAAAATCCGGAATATCTGGATATTTTGAATATTGGGCTAGAAGTTTATTTTGTTTGGTAAGAAAATGTGCAGACCCTGAAAGCACTGTTGGACGTGCACCTCAAGGTACACTTGGCTTTCAGGCCTTACCTGCAATAATAATATAGGCAGTGGTTGGTAATAATAGCAGTGTTTAACGTGCGAAAAATATACATAAACCTGATTGTAAACGGCTAAATGTCAACAACCACAGTTGCAACCCAATTTTCTTTTTCCTTTTTGATTTCAAACATGTGCATTGTAATTGCCTTGACATCCTTGTCAAGGTTCCCGCGCCCGATTTTTCCAATCGGAGAGCCAATGCATTCTGCCTCAAGTTCTCCGTGCGAAAACTTCACGGAAAATTTGCCAAAAAGCAATCCTTCAACGTCTTTTATGTAAACAATTTCCTCAAGGAAATTGTACAAAAGTTCCTTATCGCCCGTGCCCTCTACAATAATTTTCTTTTTTTTTGTCAGGGGTATTTTTGCAATTTTAACCATGCACGCGGTTGTTGCAAGCGCGCAGTTCTCAAATAGTTCTTCGCGCGTTTTGCCCTCCGCACGGAATGCAATGTCTGCTATTGCTACATCTGGGAGAAATTCGAATTTCATAAGAATAATTTATAAAAAAAGTAGTTTTAAAAGAATTGGAAAAATGCCCTTAAAAATTCACTTCGCATCCTTTAGCTCGATTTGCACGTGCACATTTTCAGGTATTTCAACGCGCATAACCCTTCGCAAGGTGATTTCATCGGCCTGAATGTCAATTATCCGCTTGTGTATTCTCATCTGCCACTTCTCATAGCTCTCGGTTCCGCCGCCGCACGGCCCTTTTCTTGTCGGAATTACAAGTTTTTTTGTGGGAAGCGGGATTGTTCCTGAGTGCTTTGCACCTGTGCGCTCCGCAACTTCCTGAACCTTGCGGCACACTTCCTCAAGTTTTGTATAATCCGGAGAAGTCAGTTTTATCCTAGCCTTTTGCATTCCAATCCACACCTAACAAAAACAAATTATGCACAATGGCAATTTGCCAATTGTGCGAAAAGAAAAACATCCCAGGCATATCTCTACCTTGGGATTATTGACAGGATTACCCCTGCCGCAACGGTTTGTCCCATATCCCTTATTGCAAACCTTCCAAGCTGGGGGAACTTCTTGAATTCCTCAACACAAAGCGGTTTTAGGGGCGTAATCTTTACGATTGCCGCATCGCCGGTTTTGAGAAATTTTGGGTTCTCCTCTTTGGTCTGGCCAGTTTTAGGGTCAAGCGATTTTTGTATCTCGGTTATTGTGCAGCTAACCTGCGCGGTGTGCATGTGAAAGACTGGGGTGTATCCAACTGGTATTGCTGTCGGGTGCGAGAGCACAACTATTTGTGCAGTGAACTCCTTGGCAACTGTTGGCGGGCTATTCACATGACCGACAACGTTGCCGCGATTAATGTCCTTCTTCTCAAGGCCGCGGACGTTGAAACCCACGTTGTCCCCCGGAACTGCCTGTGGGAGTTGTTCATGGTGTGCTTCAACCGTCTTGACTTCCCCAGTTTTTCCTGAAGGCATTACAACAATCTTATCGCCCGGCTTTAAAACTCCGGTTTCAACCCTTCCAACAGGGACACATCCAACACCTTTGATGGTGTAGACATCCTGTATAGGGAGCCTTAGCGGCTTATCCGTAGGTGGCACGGGAGCCTTTAAGTCATCAAGTGCTCCAACAAGAGTTGGGCCTTTAAACCATGACATTTTGCCGGTTGATTTTGCAACGTTCTCCCCTTCCCATGCTGAGATTGGTATGAATGTAACTTGGTCGGCAACCTTGTAGCCTATGCCTGAAAGCAATTTTGTCATCTTCTCGACAATTTCCTTGAACTTTGCTTCCTGGTATTGCACTTCATCCATTTTATTGACCGCAACAATAAGCTGCTTTAAGCCCATGACCTGCGCGAGGAATGCGTGTTCTTTAGTCTGTGGCTGGGGCCCAGTGGCATCAGCGTCATTTTTTGTGACAACAAGAACAGCTGCGTCAGCCTGTGAAGTTCCAGTTATCATGTTCTTGACAAAATCCCTGTGTCCCGGGGCGTCAATTATTGTGAACTGGTTTTTCACGCCAACGAACTTTTTGTAAGCAACATCAATTGTTACTCCCCTCTCCCTCTCTTCCTTTAAATTGTCCATGGCGTATGCGAACGCGAATGTGCTCTTGCCCTTGGCATCGGCTTCCGCCTTTAGCTTGCGGTAATCCTGCTCTGAAAGAGCCCCTGTATCGTAGAGCAGCCTTCCGACTGTAGTTGATTTGCCGTTGTCAACATGCCCTATGAAGACCAAGTTAATATGTGGTTTATTTGCTGCCATTTCAACACCTCCGAATAAACACCAAAAAAATGCCTTAAAACCTGTTATTTAGCCGTTTTTAAGGCTAAATAGTACTATTGATAAACATTTAAAAACCAATTGGGGGAGAGTTCTGCATTTTTACAATTGTGCAAAAAGGCTAACTTTTTTTTTGTGGCATTGCCTTAACTTGGCGGGTCGCCATGTTTTGGGAATTATATATTTACCGGTTTATCTATTCAGGAATTCCTTGATTGTGAATTTTTTAATGTCGAGTGCCTTGTCAAAATCTTTGTCTTCTGTTATTATCTGCGTAATTCCGACCTCTTTCATTGTCGCGTAATGCAGGGCGTCCTGGGGTTTTAGTGAGTATTGTGCAATAGCTTCTACTGCTATTCTGCATGTGGCCTTAGTTGTGTCTTCAATATAAATGTTATTTAGGGCAAGGAAATTCTCTCCTCCCTCAAGTGCTTTTTCCCTTGAGTCATTTTTCATAATGGCAAACACTAATTCTGAAAAAGTTATGCTGCTTGTGGCGCCTTCCAATGTTCCATCCTCTATCATCTGTAAAAATTTCCTTGCGTTATCTCCAAGTTCATCCGTATCCTGAAGTGCATATACAAAAATATTTGTATCTATGTAAACCGTCATTTTATTCCCGCCCTTTTGAGCCTTTCAGTTATCTGTTCTTCAAAATAATCTCTATTCGGGTCATATTTTGCTGCCTTGCTTGAAAAAGCAATTTTACGAAACTCCTCAACAACATTGCGCCTTGGCGTGGAAACAGTAATGCCATCCTTCCCTTCGCGAAGCACTACAATACCTTTTGGCTCTATTCCATACTCGTCGCGCAGCGCCTTTGGAATCAGAATCTGCCCCTTGGGGCCTACCTTAGCCTTAAATTCAACCATAGTATAACCTCAAGTAATACTTAGTAGAACTTCTATTTATACTTTGTGGCAAGATTTTTTTGTGTCTTATCCCGAATTAATGTCCTTCGTAAATTAACTTCTGGGCAGCCAGAAG
>CAZEBH010000075.1:0-5733 GCA_964510425.1 uncultured archaeon
ATAACTCCCGCTAATTGTCAGTTCTTCTTCTTTCTCCCAGTCCTTCTTGAGGCAATGTCACCGACTTTTCTTCCTGGTGCCGCGTGCCTTGAAGTTGACTTTGACTTGCCCGGGTGATGGTTTGCCCCGCCGAACGGGTGGTTGAGGGCGTTCATTGCAATTGCCCTTGGGTATGGATATTTCTTGTGCTTGGCTCTCATTGCATGCCATCTCTTTCCCGCCTTCACAAACGGCTTGTCCTTTCTTCCTCCGCCGCCCGTGCACCCGACTGTTGCCCGATTGTTCGGGTTTAGCCCTACAATTTTTCCAGAAGGCATTTTCACATAAACGTAATTCCTGTCCTTTGACATAACAAGCCCGTACATTCCAGAGCTTCGTACAAGCACTCCGCCATCACCAGGGTGTTTTTCAATATTAAACACCGGACACCCTTCAACGCAGCCTGAGAGCGTTTTTACATTGCCGACTTCAAGGGGCGCGTCCTTTCCCTGTATTATCCTCTGCCCCGCAAACATCCCTTCCGCTGCAATTGTGTACTCTTCCTCTCCGTTATCATAAACAACTTTTGCAACAACCGAGCTCTTGCTCGCATCGTGTATAAAATCAACAACTTCCCCGCCAATGCCTCCCTGCGCCATGCTCATGTAATCAATATACTTTGCCTCGACATCAGCCCGCAAGGTGGCGGTGTATATCGGGCTTCCCGCGCCCCTTCGCTGCGTCTTAAGTCGTTTTCCCATTTTTTCACCAAAAAATTAAATTACCCCTAATTTAGTTGCAATTTCACTTGCCTTGAATTCCTTGTGCAGGGTAACAATTGCCCTCTTGCGCGCTTTCATGTCATTTAGTATGCCAATCTTCTTAACCCTGACCTTGTAGAGTGACTCCACCGCGCCTTTAATGGCCGGCTTTGTCGCCTTTTTGTCAACTACAAAAGTTAGCTTGTTTTCACCCTCAATCATGTTCACCGCTTTTTCCGTAACAAGCGGGTGTTTTAGAATTTCAAGGTCTGTAAGCTTTTCCTCAACGCTGATTTCATCCGCAATTTTTGCAACTCCAATCTTTTCTTTTTTTGCGTTCTGTGCAACCGCTTTCTTGGCCCCAGCTTTTGCCGGTTCTTTTGCAGGAACCTTAACCGCAACTTTTCCTTTTGCCGCCTGCACGCTTTCTTTTTTCTTTGCATGGGTTATTTCAGCCTCTCCGCCCCTTGTATCCATTGGTTTTTTGTTCATGTGCTCTTCCCACTTCACGGAATTTTTATCGACTTTTTTCGGAGTTTCAATTTTCATAAATCCCAAATCCTTCACTTTGCCTTTGTCTCTGCTTTTGCCGGTTCGTGCAGATGCGCAAGCTCTTTTACCGCGCTCTCTGTCCAAACAGTAAGCCTTCCCGGAAGCGCGCCCGGGGCAAGCAAATCCGCATTCAAATCATGAACGCTTACAACATCAACGCCCTCGATATTTCTTGCGGCGCGGAAAATCTTTCCGGAGTCCTTTGCCACAATTAAAATGCTCTTCCTGTTCTTGTGCTTTCTTCCCCTCTTCTTGCCCTTGCCCGCCCTTATCTGCCTTTTTCTCTTTGCCTTTTCAACATCCGCAATTATTCCAATCGCCTCAAATGCATCCGCAACATTTTTTGTCTTGTCCATGGTTTCGAGCTTTGATTCAACAATTATCGGAAATGAAATATTCGCATCAAAAATATGGCCCCTCTTCTTTACCAGTTCGCCTTTCCCTGTCGCAGCAATGGCCGACTCCGTTGCCTTTCGTTTTTCCTTGCGGTTGATTTTTTCCTCGGAAATTTTCGTGGGCTTTGGCGGATGCGCCTTTGGCCCGCCCCTAACGCCCGGAATTCCCGCAACCTGCCCGTAGAGAAGCCCCCTGCGGTTTTTCATCCTCGGTTTTCTGGCATGGCCTACATTAATTGTCCTATACATTGTGGGTTTTCCCCTGGCGCCTACATAGAGTGCCGTGTTATTTCTTCCTGCAAGCGGGGTTGGGTACTTTAGCTGGACACCTGCGCTCTGTATTGCAAGCACGGCCCTTTTGATGAGCCCTTCATCAATTTGCGCGGAGAACTGCTTTGGAAGCTCAAGTTCAGAGAGTTTTTTCCCCTCAATTGAAATGACGTAGCCTTTCATTTGTTCACCACTATAGTTTTCGCGCCTTCAACAAGCTTGATATCAGTGTACTTTGCAAGATTCTCATTGTGAACCCTTACAGCGTGCCTGAATGTCACAATTCTTTTTGCAGGTCCCGGAACTGAACCAGTCAGGACAATATAATCATTCTTCACAGGGCCATATGCGTTAAAGCCCCCGACCGGATTTATTGCGGGGTTTGTGTCAATCATCAGAACCCTTCTGTTGTATTCTGTTCTTGTCTGGTAACCCAGTTGGCCGGGCCTTGCAACTGTCCACATCACTGTTGCCGGGTGCCATGGCCCGATTGAACCGACATACCTGTGCCTCTTTGATTTGGGCCTGTGTACCTTTACATGTGCCCTTTTAACGACACCCTGGAATCCCTTGCCTTTATCAACCGCCTTTACATCAACGAACTGCTGGGCTGCAAACACTTCCGAAACCTTTAACTCTTTGCCAAACTTTTCCTTTGCAAATGCAAACTGCTGCTCAACATTTCCTGAAATGCTAACCTCCGCAACATCGGCAATCTTCTTGCCAATTCCTGTAAGCGAAGGCTGCGCTTCGCAGATAAGGACAACTTCAGCAACATTCGATTTCATTTTTTCCAAATCCCCAAAAGTGGAATAAATCTTTTCCTCTTTGCCCTTTTTCTTTCCCTGTATTTTGAATGCCTTAATCCTGTTGCGCAAATGCTTGCCGGGTTTATCAGTTGAAACTTCGCCCAAGACCTTGAGGCCATAATGGGTTTTGCCATAAACCCGCGCCCCAATAACCTTTAGTGGCGGGCATTCAATAATTGTCGAGGCTATCATTATGTCCTGTCCAAAAGAGATGCCCTTGTCGTGCGCGTTCTTTCCGAAAAGATGAACCATGCCGGCTTTGTAGCCGTAGAAATTGAGTGCCTTTGCTTCCTTTGCATCGGCTTTTGAAAAAGTGGAAAAAACTGCCTTCTGGCTTTTTGCCCTCACTTTCGGATAATACGCAAGTGAACCCGAACGCGGTTTATGTGCTCCCATTTCAATCCATCCAATTTCCTAAACAAGTATATCCTACGTGCGTACAGAGCCCCCCGCCAAGAAGGGGATATGTGACAATGCCTAAAAAGGCCCTAAAAAAAGGACTTTTTGTGCATTTATATCCGCGGAAGATTTACCGTAGATACAGTGTACACCAACCTTTTTCTTTTCCTGCGGAAAAGAAAAAGCTTGACCAAAAAGAAAAGTGCCGGCTTTTTCCTCTCATTTGTAAGAAAAGAACTACTAATCTTGCCCAAGAGCCTTTAAAAGGCTTTCTCCGAGAATTCAAAAAGTGGACAAAATGGGGCAGGAGGGGAAAATGGGCTGCTCAACTGCCCTAAGGATTCTGCCAGAAGAGGGATATCCCTCGTGCGAGAAAAAAAGCCGCAAAGAACACTTCACTGAGAGATAATTTAGCGGGAAACCCAGCCTTTATTGTCATAACGAAAATTTCACCTAGAAATACTTCCTGCTATTTTCATCTGTCTTTTATTCTTTTCTTCTCACAATGGACACATGTCGCGGCAGTTAAGGGTGATGCTTGATACAAATGTTTATGAGTTCCTGCATTTGCAATATTTGGATTCATTGAATAACCTCATTAATGAGCAAAAAATAGTGGTTTATGGCTGTAGGGTTGTCAGAAAGGAACTGCGTGACATTTCTCCAAAAGCAAAACTTAACGGAAAAAGCTTTCGAAATCTCCTGTTAAGCATTTATGATGAGTTATAGTGAACCGCTTTAATTTTTGAACATTTCATTGCGGTTCACTAGATAGCAAATGGTTTGTGAATTGTTCAATTATTTAAGCCATTTGCTATAACTGAAGACCACGATTATCAATTGGAAAACGTTGTTGAAAACCTTGCCGGGCAATACTGGCAAGAATATGCAGGAGGAATGCCTAAAAGAAAGCTTATGAACGACTTTCTTATAGTTGCAATTTCAAGTGTTCACAATCTGGACATCATTGCTTCAGAAGACAACAATTCAATGAAATCAGGACACGCAATAAGGGCATATCTGAAAGTGAATAATGAGAATGGATTTAGGACACCGTCATTTTATTCATTAAAGGAACTTATGCCTTAAGCTCAGCCTGTCTCTTCGTTGTATAAGCCATGACAGTTGGACTTTTACGAAAGCTCTTAAGCTCCTCGAAAAGCACCTTTAGGCGGGCAAGTTTCTCTTTGGAATAGACCTCTTTTTCAACAGTCTTCTGGTACATCAAAAACCACTATACTAACAGGGTGCTAAAAACTATATAAAATTAACTTAACAATCATTATTCTTGTTCCATGGGCATTTGTCATATACTTCTTTTATACCATCCCCATAGAGGTCTATCCAACCTAAATTTCTTTTGCCGTTGATTCACTTATTTTTGTACGTGGCTCAAATCCACAGTATTCCAAGAATTTATTGCGGCGGGTAATCAATTCTTTTCCGTTTTCTCCAGCCGGTTAATGTAGAAAAGAATCGCCCCTATGGCAATAAGCACAAACAATCCTCCAAGAACAACCATCTGCCAAACTGGCATCTGTGGAAATTGCCACGTTGTTGTGGTTTGCGAATTTCCATTATTATCCTGTTGTGTTCCGCCCTCTGTCAGGTCAGGTTCCTGTGGGCTTACCTGCCCATTATTCACATCAATTTCTTCTCTTGGTTCATTGGCAGGGGCATTTGCATCAGGGTTTGTAAGGTTTGATACAATAATTTTTTTCTCGGCAATAAGTGTTCGGACAGTTCCATTCTGGTAGAGCCTTATAATATGCCTTCCCGGTTTGGTTATTTTTTTGGAAATTGCTGGAAACCTGAACTCTGACGGATTTCCGCCAAATCATTTCCATCAACAGTTATTGTGCAGCCAAAACTCCATTTGCATAATGCGCTGATTTTAATTGTTGTGCCAACATTCACATCAGAGGGTGTTACCCTTAACAATTGGCTTTTTTCAGGGTCTCCCGAGCCGCCTCCGCCCCCACCGCCGCCTCCGCCACCAGAGCCTCCGCTACTGCCAGATCCGCCACTGGTTCCGCCTGTGTCAGCCGGCGGGCTTACAGGGCATGCCCCGCAGTCCGCACTGCATGAACTGCAAGTTTCGCTGTTGTTGCATGTGCCATCACCGCAAAAAAGAATTGTTGTTTCAATAACCCCCGAGTGCTTGAGGCCGGAAACCGCAAAATTGCCATTTTCAATGGCGCACGTGTACTGCCCGCTCTGGCCCGGACAGAGGACATTTACACAACTTTGTTCAATATCCTGAGCCGTTTCAAGGCCGTCAGAATCGTTTATTCAAACACCATTTGAATTCGGGTTATGTTTGGCGATAAAAATGGTTTTTGTTTCATTGCCAGTCAAATCAATGTTTTTTATTATGGCAAAATTCTTTTCCCCGCTATTATCCGCCCTTTCAATTTCTATTTCGCCAAATCTCAGGTCCTCAGAAGAAACCCCGCTAATGTTTGCAATCAGTGTATCATCGCCATCTTTTATGGCTACGCCATTTAGCCCGGATGCAATTATTTTCACCAGTTTCTTTTTTTCACTGCTGTTCAACTCACTTACCTG
>CAZEBH010000076.1:0-5692 GCA_964510425.1 uncultured archaeon
ATCCTCACTTCTCAAAAGAATACTTCAAAAATCAGTAGAAACTGGCGAAGTCAGGGGAAAATTATCCCGGGCTTTTCTAGCCCTTATTCTGCATTTGGTATGTGCTTTTTTTCAAGAAGTTGAATCCCCATTCATGGAAGCCTTTTAAACGTTTCCAAGTGAATTCATTATAGTTCTTTTTAATTTTGGTAGTGAAATCTATGGCTAATAAAGCGGCAAAGGGTTGGCGTGCAAAGACAAGGCACAAGATAAGCCGCAAGGGCTCAAAGGTTACCATAAACCAGCTTCTCAAGCAGATTCCGATTGGCTCAAGTGTTGACATCAAGATAAAGGCTCAGTTGCAGGGTCACGGGATGCCTTTTAGAAGATACCACGGAATGACTGGGGTTGTTGTTGGCAAGCAGGGAACCGCGTTTAAGGTATCACTCTACAATGGCAATCAGCCGGTTGTGCTTCTTATCGGTCCCGCGCACCTGACAATTTCAAAGGGCTCAATTTCAAAGGACGGAGAAAAAGTTGAAGTTGCATCGCATGCCATAAAGCATGTGCACGCAAAAAAGGATGCTGAACAAGAGGAGGCTCTCGCATGATTGGAAAGAAAGTTATTTCAGTGCAGAACTCGCCGCTCTATGAGGTCAAAGAGATGCTCACCGAACGAAACAAAGAGGGCGAACTTACTTACGAGCAGCAGCAGGCTTTCGATTATTCAAAAAAATTCACAAAAATCAGCCCGGCAAAGGGGGAAAAGCTTCTTGCTGAACTTAAGGAAATTGAAGGACTAGACGAGGACTTCATAACAAAAACAATTGATATCCTGCCGCTCGACATCGAAACGGCAAAGCTTATCACATACAAGGGCAGTGCAGTTACGGACGAAATAGTCAAGCAGGTCGTGGAATTGACCTCCAAATACGCGAAGAATTAATTTTTTTCGGAGGCGAAAACCATGAAGGTTGAAGAAAAAGCTCTAGTTCTCGATTTTTTGCCGCGCGGCCGCAGTTCGGACTACAAAACAGAGCCGCTTGCGCAGCTCATCGGCAAGGAATTTTTCACGCTTCTAGAAGTTGTCGCCCGTGCAGGGGCTGAACTGAAAGCCCTTGAGGAAGTTTATGTGGGCATGGATGATAGACCCATGATTGATTACATAAAACGAAGAATTGTTTACAAAAATCTCACAAACAATTCGCTGACCGAACTTGACAAGGCAATCGAGAAAATAATTTCGGATAATGAGGCGCGCTTTGTCGAGTTTTTCAACACATCAATGAGCATCACCCTCAAAAGGCACCAGCTTGAGCTTCTGTCCGGCATGGGAAAAAAGCACATGCTTGCGGTTCTAATTGAAAGGGAGAAAAAGCCATTCACATCCTTTAAGGATCTGCGTGAGCGGGTTGTCGGCATTCCAGATCCAATCAAGGCGGTAGCCGGAAGGATATTTGAAGAGCTTGAGGCGGATGATATCAGGCATTACATGTTCGTGCGGCCGCCTTCAAGGGAAAAGGAATTCCGCCCCCGAAGATTTTAACCGTTAAATATTTTTCTGATTATGTCACTTTTAGTGGAGCTTCAGGGTCTTATGGCTGAGTACAGGTTCATGCCAAGGTGCGGCATGTCGCAGAATTTCATAATAAACGAGTGGCTGATTGACAAAATGGTCGAGTATGCAGCCCTTGAAAAATCGGACAGGGTGCTGGAAATTGGCAGCGGCACAGGTTTTCTCACGCGCAAGCTGCTTGAACACTGCAGCGTAATCGGCTTTGAAAAGGACGAAAAAATGGCAAAAATACTTGCAGATAAATTAGGTTCATCGAAAAATTTCACACTTCAACATGAGGATTTCCTTTCCGCAAAAATCCCGAAATTCAATAAGGTTGTTTCCCTGCCGCCATACAACATCTCAAGTGATTTGATAATAAAACTGTTCACAACAGCGCCGCAAAAAGTTGTGCTTGTCCTGCAACGCGAGTTTGTCGAAAAGGTCACCGCGCTGCCGGGTTTTATGGACTACAATTACATTTCAGTGCTAACCGCTCTGCGGTTCGAACCGGAAGTTGTGATGAGCAACGTTTCGCCGCGCTCTTTCTATCCTGCGCCAGAATCATTTTCCTCAATGGTGGTACTTAACGCGAAAAAAGACAGTCCGCAAATAAAGGACACCAAAATGTTCGTCTTCTTTTTGAAAAATCTTTTCCGATACAAGAACAAGAGCCTGAGCAATGCCATGAAAAACTCATTGCCAAGCATTGCAACAAAAATGAAAGTGGATGCAAAAAAAGCCGATAAAACAATACAAAGCAGCGGGCTTGAATCCGAAAAGCTGAGCACAATCGAACCTGAGATTTTTGCCGAGCTCTTCAATCGAATTTCCTGATAATTATTTTCTCAAACTCGACCGACCTGCACGTGATTGCAATCGCGTATGCTGCGGCGAGCTTTTCCTCATTTTCCGCAAAAATTTCAAACAATAATTGACCCCTGCTAACCTTTGAACCAGGTTCGATTGTGAGAAGAACCCCGGCTTTCATATTTACGGGAGCCCCCGCGGTGCGGGCAATTTTATTGAGCATTCCAACATTTATAACGCTGATTTCACCAGTCTGCTGCGCAAACACCTGCTTTTTGAATTTTGCAGGCGTTATCTGCTCAGAGGATGTGATTTTCCCGTTCTGCGCCTCGATTATCTCCCTCATTTTCTCAAGCGCTTTTCCTGATTTTAGCAGCCAGTAGGCCTTGTCAAATCCCCTGCCTTTCGGAACGTCCCCGACAAGTTCAAGCAGCGCACCTGAAAGCTCAACGGATTTCTGGGCAAGATTATCAAAGAATTTGCCTTCAAGTATCTGCAGCGCATATTTTGCCTCAAGCGCGGGACCGAATGCCCTGCCGCCCGGTTCCGTTCCATTTGTCAACAGCACCTCCACTTTTATTCCAAGCTGTTTACCCACTTCGACAAATTTGAGCGCCATCTCCTCGGCCTTTTCCCTTGATTTTATTTTTACAAACGGCCCAACCGGAAGGTCAATTACCACAAATTTTGCCCCAACGCTTGCCTTTTTTGCCATCACGCTTGCAATGACCTGGCCTTCAGGGTCAAGCGAGAGTGGGTGCTCAATTTTAATTATTTTATCATCTGCGGGAGCGAGTTCTACCGCGCCGCCCCAGACAATGCACGCGTTTGTTTTCTGCACAACTTCCTTTATTTTTTCAAGCGAAAGTGAAACGTCCGCAAGAACTTCCATGGCATCGGCAGTGCCTGATGCCGAAGTTATCGCCCTTGAAGATGTTTTGGGCATCTTATACCCCGCTGCCGCAATTATGGGGACAATTACCATCGTCGCGCGACCGTTTGTCCCGCCGACCGAGTGCTTGTCCACGACCAACTCATCGCCAAAATCAATTTTTTTGCCGTTGGAAATGAGTGATTTTGTCATTGCCACGGTTTCATCAAGGTCAAGCCCGCGAATGAACACCGCCGAGACAAATGCTGTTGACTCGATTTCACTGAGGCGATTTTGTGCGATGTCCTCGACAATCTGCCTGATTTCTTCAGGCAACAGTTTTGTCCCGTCCATTTTTTTCCTGATAAAGTCAATGCTTGCCGGTTTAGCGGATGAGCGCACATTCACAATATTGCCGTTTTTGACATTGAGAAGCGTGTAAACTTCCCTGAAAAGCCCGATTTCATTCTCCCCGACAATTGAGTCTGTTGTGTCCACAACAACATTTACCGACATTTTATTGGCGGGGTTTGTAATTTCTGCACGGTCGGTGGGAAAAAGCCCGAATTCGCGCGCATCCAACTCATTAAGGATTGCAACAAGTTTTCCGGTTTCAAGGTCAACCTCAACAACCTTGAGCTGCTGGCAATAGCCTTTCTGGTCATGCATAATAAGAATAAAGCATCAGCGGTATTTATAGCAAACGGTGGAAGAAATTTTTATAAATAAAGTCCGTTTGCCATATAATTTATTCCCTGATATTTATCGAGAACGTCCACTCAACCGCCGCCAGCAAAAAAATAAGTATGTTCTCGTCACTGCCAAGTTTTCTTTCCAGATTCTGGAAAAGGGGCTCTGTCCTATCCGGCCATTTGCGGAAATTTATTGTGCATGCCGCCCGCCCGCCCATATATACCTTCTGGCTTACCGAAAAATTTTCTTTTTTTGAAAAAAAAGGCAGCCGCAAAATATCAGCCCCGCTCACACGCATGCCGCTTCTATCGAAACTCCCGATTTTTTTGCCCGCGGGGTCTAAAAATGAATGATTGCTAAAATCTATTTTTCCGATTTCAATGCCTGCAAATTTCACCGTCATCCCGCCTTTTGAAAGCCTTGCCATTATGCTCCCGGCATTTCCGGCAAGCTTTGCAAAAATAACCGCTTCCGCGTCCCTGATATGAATGCGCCTGCCAAGTTTCGTAAAATTTTCGATTTCGCCCGAGGCAAAGGCAAGAAGCGTTTTGTCATCCAAGCCAACTTTGCGGAATTCAAGCCTGAAATTCTTGGTGAAAAGCCCCTGCGAAAAATATCCGACATCAGAACTGATGTTTTCAATATTTGTAAAAAAGTCGTCCTTTGAAATATTATCTGAAAAAGTTTTTTGCTTTCTGGCCCTGACAATTTCAAAGAAAAGCAGAATCATCAGAATTCCTATGCAAAATCCCACAAGGGTCCCGAAAACCGCCAATATGTCCAAGCCGAAAGTTTCCATGATTATAACTCATTTTAGTGTTATATTATTCTATCGCGAAATGGACGGTTTTTTTGGCTTATTTGAGCTGCGAGCAGAGTTCCTTTGCCGCTTTCTTCGGGTTTTTTGCCCCATAAAGTGCCCTTCCGATGATTGCGTGCCAGTGCGTGCCTGCAGCCTTTTCGGATTCAGTTATGCTGCCTCCCTGCGAAACCAGCCCCGGCGAATAAAGAACGGGGCTGATGCCAATTAATCTGAAAAACTCCAGATATTTCCTTATTTTCTCCGGCTTGTTGCCCGGAACAACAAAATCAACGACTCCGTTCTGCGCGGCAACTTCATACATCCTTATCGGGGCATCATCTTCCAAAAAACCGCCGTCTGATTTGAGATATGCCTCATGCGTCATCTCGCCGCCCACAATTACCCCAAGGCCTGCCTTCTGGCAGGATTTTATCCACTCGCGCTCCGTTGCAGGTCCTGCCTGCGGGAAAAGTATGACTGCATTAACTCCGGCGCCCTTGCAAACTTTTGCAAATTTTTCCCCTGTGAAAGGGACATCGGTTGCCGCTTTCTGGTGGTCATAAATAATCGGCTTTTTTGTGTGCCTGCGCGCGGCCATGACAACTGCCGGAAGGCCGTATTTGAGCCCGAGTTCGAACCCGATTTTGTAGGCACCGATTCCCTTCACTCCGTCAACTTCCCTGATAAGTTTTTCAAATTCTTTGATTTCATCCATGTCGCACGCGGGGATGATGCTTTTTTTCAGTGGAATTATTCCCATTATTTCCCCTCCTGCCACTTCTGTGGGTTAGCAAAATACCCGAGCGCATTCTCATAATTGACATCGTCAATTTTGGAATATTTGTGTAGTATTTCAAGTATTTCCTGTGCTGTAAAAGCAGCGTGCAATTTCAGGTTCTGCTTTGCAAGCTCCTGCGCTCCTCCCTGTCCGCGGGCAATTAACACAAGAGTGTCAAGAACTTTAACCCCGGCTTTTACAAAC
>CAZEBH010000077.1:0-5542 GCA_964510425.1 uncultured archaeon
AACTTCTGGCTGCCCAGAAGCTATTTTACGAAGGACATTAATTCGGGATAAGACAAGGGCTCGGTTGTTTTTGGAAAAAGGAACAATTTGAACTCTTCAGGATAATACAATGTCTCAAAGTCGCGTATTATGTCCGAAAACTTGTATCGCAGCTCTGAAAGGAAATTGTAATAATCCTGTTTTTCCTTCATATAAAGCTCTATTTCAAAATCCGGGCCGCCCAAAGATTCATCGGTGAAAACTACGTTTTGGTGGGCGATTGCAAAATTTCTCAGCGCATCGAACCTATCTTTTGAATAATCTTTGAGAAAGAGGTTGAGTTTATAATAATGCAGCCCTAATTTTTCAAAATTGAGTTGGATTCCATAAGAATGTATGACTCCGAGTTGTTCAAGCCTTTTTATCCTGTAGGCAACAACCTTATCTGAAGAACCAAGTTGCTTTGCGATATCAATCAGCGGTTCGCGTGCTTTTGTTGAAATAACCTCGAGAATTGTATAATCCAATTTATCCATCTGGAGGACGCCTGTGCCTCTTCCACATTCGAAAAATGGGGTTGAAAGATCCTTTTTACCGACCAAAAATCCTTTCGGGTAATTTGCATAATATGCCAGGATGTTGAGCTCTTTTTTCTGTATAAATTTGCCAAACTTTTCATTTAGCTCCTTCCAGAATTCAAGGTATTGTCCCAGGCTTTTTCCCCAATAAATGAAATTAAAGTCATAGTTGCCCTCGACACGTACAAAAAAACCAACATTGCAATCGGCCATAATATGACCTATGAATTCTTTCTCTTTTTGCGGGGAGAAATTTTGCATCCTCAGAAATGTCCTATATAGCGTGTAACCTAACTTTGAAGTGTCTATGCGTGCATAAAAACCCCTTAAAATGCCGGTTTCAATCAGCCGGTTAATCCTGTAGTTTACAACTTCTTTGCTAAGGCCGACCTTTTTGGCAATCTTTGAGAGTGGCAAACGGGCATCAATATCAAGTTCATAGAGTATTTTTCCATCTTTCACATTTAGGGCTTCCAATGCCATATTTTAATATTTAGAAATAACTACTTATAAATTTATCTTTTTGAGTAAAAAACTAGAAAATTCTTTTAAATATTAGAGAAGCAGCAAGTTATTCAGTAACAGTAAAAGGTGAGCGAATGTTGGTTGAATTATTGATTCATTTATTGTCGCTGGATTTTGGCTGGATAATCACCTTGCCGCTCCAGAATCCGCTTATGGCATTCATGCTCTTTGCTGTTTTCTATGTTTTTCTTGAGGGCAAGAACATTGTGCGCGGGTGCATTGTGATATTTATCACGCTGTTTGCCTTCATGGATTTTGAAAAAATCCTCGGTGTGACGTTCTTCACTACCAGCTTTCTTTTAATTTATTATATCAGCAAGCTTGCAGTACTCTCAATAGCCGAGGGCAATGCGATGCTCAAAAAGAACCTCATATTCATAAATGAGATGCATTTTTTTGCGGCGTTCATTTTTTCGCTGCTCATTTCCGGGTGAAGAAATGGGTTTTATCGCACAACTCTCAGAGGCATTCATAATTGCTGCAATATTTTACATTGGAATAATATTGGTCTCTATGTTCGGGATAAACTTCAGCAACCTGGTTTTCACACTGCCCGGGGGGATTGTGATATTCAACTTGAGCCTGGCATACACTTATTATTTCAGGTTGTGAAAGGACAATTTGTAGCTGTTACTCCCACTCAATAGTAGCAGGCGGCTTGTGCGTGACATCAAGCATCACGGCGCCAATGCACTTCACTTTCATTATTTTTTCAGCCATTTCATTCAAAATATTTTCCGGAAGACACGCAAACCTTGCAGTCATTGCCTCAAGAGATTCCACCGGGCGCAGAACAACCCCTTCGCCAAGCGAACCAAAATCAACTGGGAGCAAAACAACTGGAAACTGCCACACGCTTCCTTCCAAATTATTTTTTGAAAGAATTTCCATTGCTGCGCTATCAGCCTCGCGCAATTTTTCTATGCGTTCACGCGTTAAATATGCCTTCTCAAGCTTTATCCAGCCGCTTTTTTGCGGTGCGATAAGGTAAATGACGCGATTGACATTATTGAACGCATTTGTGATTTTTGTGGAAAGATTATCCAGCGTATCATAATCCAGCTTACCTTCAAGCAGTACGGCATTCCTGTATGTGCGATTATCCCCCTGCACTCCGACAGCTTTTATCGGCAAAAGCTTTGTGCTATACCCGCTCTGCATTACGAGAGCATTTATTTTCCTTTCCGCATCAATATCAATTTTTTCATTCCCCTCTGAACAGAGAATTCTTATTGCAAGCCCGGGGCCTGGAAATGGGTGGCGCATCACAAGTTTTGGCGGAAGTCCAAGGATCTTTCCAAGCTCGCGCACCTCATCTTTATAGAGGCTTTTTAGCGGCTCAATTACCATGCCCTTTTGAATCATTTTCATTATTATCGGCGCGCGGTTGTGATGCGTTTTTATCTTCTGTGAATTTTTCGTCCCGCCGGTCTCAATTGTGTCAGGATAAATTGTTCCTTGCCCCAAAAGCCACTTTTCAGAATTGAGTCCGAGCTTTTCAAGCTCCTCAATTGCAACATCGACAAATACTTTTCCAATAATCCCTCTCTTCTCTTCAGGTTCAACAATTCCTTCAAGCGCGCTATAAAAGCGCACTGAGGCATCAATCACATTTATTTCTTTCGCGCCGATTTTTTCAAGCTCGCGCTTTACAAGTTTGCTCTCGCTTTTGCGCATAAAGCCGGTGTCAACATGCAGTGCATGCACGCGCTTTGAGCCAAGCGCCTTTACAAGAAGCGCAAGTGCAACAGTTGAATCAACACCGCCGCTTAGCAGCAAAAAGACATTTTTCCCGGACGCCTCTTTTTTTATGCGCGCAATCTCCTCATTAAGGTAATCACGCATGCTCCAATTTTTATCTGCCTTGCAAACCCCAAAAACAAAATTTGAAAGAATCCGCAATCCATTTTGTGTATGCGTAACCTCAGGATGGAACTGCAGCCCATAAATTTTTTTCTCATCATTTGAAATTGCGGCGTATTCACAATCCGTTGTGCTTGCAATTCCGCTAAAACCCTTTGGGAGTTTTTGGACCTTATCTCCATGGCTCATCCAGACCATGAAATCTTTTGGGGTGCCTTCAAAGAGTTTCCCGCCTTGCACATGTAACATTGCCTTTCCGTATTCCTTTACTTTTCCGGGTTTGACAATTCCGCCAAGTTCATGCCCTATAAGCTGCTGGCCATAGCAAAGCCCGAGAATCGGAATTCCAAAAGAGAATATTTTTTTGTTGAATTTTACTGCAGTTTCATCATATACGCTTGATGGCCCGCCACTAAGAATTATTCCGGTTGCGCTTTTCAGCTCTTTTGAAGTTGCATCGGGAAGCATTATTTGCGAATAAACACCAAGTTCTCGCACACGCCGAGCAAGCAGGTGCGCATACTGCCCCCCAAAATCAAGAACAATTATCCTGTCAACTTGGTGCATAAATGATTCCAACTTAAAAGTATTAAAAAAGGCTGCCTTGTTGCAAATCTTTATCCAGATGTCCAATTCCCCAAAAATTAGCCTTTTTTGCCTGACTGCCTGTGGCTTGCCAAAACCCTTACAGGGTCATTAAGACAAGCCATTTGAAGGATAATTTTTTTGGTTTTTTTAATTTAGCTGATTTTTCTGCACTCAAAAAGCTGGTTTTTGTCAGATATATTTATGCATGCCTTTTCGTCGTCAGTTGCCTCTACATACTTGAAATAACAGCCGTTTCTCATCACAGGCGCGTTAATGTAAGAACACCCGATTGAATCCGGCTTGTCAACTGCATACTGCAAATAACAATACTCCCTTGGGTGATATGGCAATGTCTTTAGCTGGTCACGCTCCGCTTTGCCGCAAATTTCGGGTACGTTGAGCCCGATTGCAACGCCTGAAAAGCATTTGTAATATCCCTTATCTGCAGTTACATATTCACACGCGGCATAATCCTTGGTATCTGTTGCTATTTTCGAAAAACATGCGTCCCTGCCGCTGAAGTTATTTATCCTGAGATTTTTGCAAATTTCAATGTCAAGTTTCTGAATTGCAATATCATTAAAGCATATGTCCTTGTCTAAAGGAACCCCTTCTATTTGTGTGCATGGGGATTCGTTATTTCCATCTATTGCTGCTTTGTAATAACAGAGATTTGATTCATTAAGATCCGCAAATGCCCTGCACTGTTCAACTCCCGGGGTTCCTGCCAAGATTTTGGCTACACAGTTAAGTCCTTGAGCATATGGGAGTTTTTGGCACTGGCTCACTTCAAGTCTTGTTGTTGCATACCAGAAAATGCAGTTCTCGGCTGAGGGCGTATCAATATTTTTTTCACACATCACATTCTTGTCCGCAACATTTGTTGCATCAAGAAAGCACTGCCTTCTTACACCATCGCCTAGTAGTAAAAAGCACTTCTCCCCGTGCATTGCCCCATTTGAGGCAAAGTAGCAGCGGTCACGTTCGAAACCCAAGGCATCCTGCCGCTCGCCAATTTTTTGGCAGAATTCATCGTTCTTGTTTGCGCCCGTGACATTGATGTAACAGTCATTTCTCTTTGTTGAATCAAATAAGAGTTCGCACTGCTCTTGGGATTTGTTGGATTCTGCAATGGGTTTTATGCACTCATCCCGATAGCGCGGGTCTAAAATTTTAAGGCAAATTTCGGGCTTTTTTGTGGCAAGTGCGGCATCATTTAGGCAGGTGTTCACTTGCATTGGCTTTGATATTTTCCCGCACGTTGTATCACTATGTGTGACGGATGCAACTTCAAAATAGCACCTGTCCTTTGAAATAAAATTCATTTTTCCGCAGGGGTAATCGGTTTCGCTTGACTTTGCAAGGTCTAAAAGGCAAATTTCCACCTCTATATCTGTTGGCTTGCCCAAGCACCGGTCAACGAGCGGCGTAATTTCGGCGATTTTTTTCTGCTCTGCAATCTCCGCAGCCCTGATAGGGTCAATATTCTGGTCTGCAGCCACAGTAATTTGGGGCGGCGGGGCGGTTGAACTGATATCTGTATTATTTTGTTTTTTTGCCGTGCACCCAAGAGTTGATGCAAGCAAAAAAATAAGTAGCGCAAAAAAAACAATCCTGGAAAAATCTAGTTTCATACATTATTAATGGAAATTACCAATATTAAATGTTTCCTAAAATCTCAAAATTCAATTCAGATTTTCGGGCTCCGGAAAAGAACGCCGCCTTTTTCCGCCTTTTTGTGGCAAACGGGACTTTATAAATGCCGGAAACGGAATAAGGTTTATATACTACAATCGCCGCAGTATTTACTGTGGAAATTTTCCACTGTGAGCCTAACCGAATTAGTGAAATAAAATCTTAGCAGGAAAACTCTGCCCCGCCTAAAAAACGGGGCAGCGGCTTCTCTTTTTTCGGATTTGAAATGAAAATATCCTTTGCTAATTCTAAAAAATCTTTTTGTGTTGTCCCGATTTATTGTCCGTTATAAAGGATTTCATGCCAATTCTCCT
>CAZEBH010000078.1:0-5368 GCA_964510425.1 uncultured archaeon
AAGAAGGGAGACAAAAATAGATTTTCAAAGAAAGTGATTTTTATGGGAAGAAAGGAACAGGAAGAAAAAGAATTCCTCATTTCAACGAGGAAAAAAATAGGGGCGGGCTCCACCAATGCGCCCGTGTGGATTTTGCGAAAGGCGGGAAAACGCATCTGGAACAAGAAGGGCAAAAGGCACTGGAGAGAGACGAGTTTCGGCCAGCTCTTCAAAAAAAAGCAGGCTGAACAGGGCAAGGTAAAGAACACAAAGCGCGTAAAGAGCGGCAAGAAAGGCAAGAGCAGGATGTTTAAGACAAAGAGGGTGCAATGATGATTGATAAAAATGTCTGGTACAAAGCCGGGCCTGCCAAGTCCAAACGAGGTAGGGCGCTTCCCCAACCGGAGCAGCGGTTGTAATGAAAGGCGAACAGGCAGACTATGTAATACCCCTTAGCAAGGCATTTTCATTCCCGCCGAAGAAAAGAATAACCAAGGCGCTTGCGGTCATTAGGGCATTTGTAAAAAAGCACGCGAGAACAACCGAGTTTGCAATCAGCAACGAAGTGAATGAATTTTTGCACCTGCACTCAAAAAACATACCAAAGAAAGTAATGGCTACACTGCTACTTGAGGACAAAAAAGTGACCGTATTTTTGCAGGGCGGAAAAGGAATGGAAATTTACAAAAAAATGCAGGCCGAAAAGAAAAAGAAGGGACAGAAAAAAGACGACAAGAAAGACAAAGATGAAAAGGCGGAAAAAGAGTCCGACGAAGAGAAAAAGAAGAAACTTGAAGACAAGAAAGAAAAGGAAGATTCGGCCAAGGCAGCGGGCATAAAGAGAAAGACCGCGTAAGCTTTTGGGTTTTGTTATGAATTTTGCAAGGGGGACTGTCAAAGGCAGCCCCTATATAGGCGTATTCTGCACGGTCACTGATGATATAGCACTGGTGCCGCACTCCGCCACCCAAAAGGAAGCCGGCATAATCGAGAAAACTTTGGAGGTAACTGTTCTTCGTTCAACTATTGGCAACAGCAACCTGCTTGGCGTTCTTTCAAAGGGAATTGGCAGAAAGTTCGCGGTTTCGGCGCTTGCTGAAGAGGAAGAAATAAGGGCGCTCGAAAAATGCAGCCTTGAAATAATGCAGATAAAAGAGGGCTTCACATCAACCGGGAATTTGATTGCGCTCAATAAAAACAGCGGCATTGCAAGCCCTTTGCTTAGCACAAAAAGCATTGAAGGCGCCGGCAAGTTTTTTGGCGTAAAATTCCATGAAATGAAAGTTGCGGACAACGATATATGCGGGGCAAGTGTAACAGTAACAAATAAAGGGTTTATCTGCCACCCAAATATAAGCGAAAAGGACTTTTCGACGCTTGAAAAGATTTTCGGCGCAAAAGGCGCGGCAACAACCGCCAATTTCGGGGACATGTTTGTCGGAAACAGCGTAATTGCAAACAGCAAAGGGGTAATTGCCGGGGCAAACACTTCCGGAATTGAACTTTCAAAAATTGACGAAGGACTTAGGGGAGATTAAAAATGGACGAAAAAACATTCACAATAACGGGAACATACAGGGAAAAGAATGAAGATAAAAAGTTCACAAAAGAACTTAACGCGTTCAACGAGAATTTTGCAAAAGAAAAAGTGCTCTCGCAGATAGGCTCAAAACACAAGATAGCAAGGAACGGGATAAAGATTTCATCAATTGCCGAGAAGAAGGCGTGAATGCATGGCTGAACAAAAAGAGGTAAAGCTTACAGGAACCCAGCTCGCGCAGCTGGCCGAACAGGAGAGGCACAAGCTCGCCGAAATAAACAGGCGCGCGAACTCACTTCAGGTTTTTCGCAATGAACTGCAATCAGCACGCGACGCCCTCGAAGAAATAGGCAAGAACGAGAAGGGCATGCAGATACTTGTAAATCTTGGCGCAGGGGTACTTGTGAAGGCATCGCTTGAGGAGAACTCAAGGGCGATTTCATCCATAGCGGCAAACGCCTTTCTCGAAAAAAACAGCAAGGAACTCGCAAAGGACCTTGCAAATAAAATATCGGACATAGACAACTCCCTGCAAAACGTTGCACAGGAACAGCAAAGAACCCTCTCAAGGCTCACGCAGCTAAACCAGATAATGGAAGCGGGAATGAGGCATTTGCACAACGAACAAAACAAACCCCGCTGAAACCTAAAATTTTGCCTTCAATCGGCCACGCAGAATTTTCATATTAAATTTATGTTCGAATTTTTAAAAAAGAAAATATCCGGATTTACGGAAAAACTAAAGGAAACAATACAGGGCAGGCAGGCGACAAAACCGCAAACGCCGCCTGTTGAACATGCTGCAAAAGAGACAGAACAAATTCCTGAACAGCAAACCGCTAAACCCGCATCTGCTGCCGGGAATGTTCCCGCAGAAAAGCCAAAAATATCTAAAGGGAAAAAAACTGGAAAGAAGCGGCCTCAAAAAATTCGGGAAAAACCCGCAGAACAAGAGCCAACTGAAACTGAAAAGGAAAAAACTGAAAATCCGGTTGAGAAAGAGGCAAAACCTGACATTGCAGGGGAGAGCAGGAGCACCGAACAAAAAATAAAAGAAGTGCGAAAAGACGAGAAGCGCGATTTAAAGGCAAAAGTCGGGCTTGCAAAAAAACTCTTTGGCTTTCTCGGAGGCAGGATAAAAATCTCCGCCCAGGATACGGAGAATTTTTTCGGGGAATTCGAACTGAGCCTTCTTGAAGGCGACGTTGAACAAAATGCGGCAGAGGCGATTGTAAAGGAGCTTAAATCCAGAATAATCGGCAGTGAAATCGGCGCAAAAGAGGATGTTACGCAATTTATCAAAGAGCAGATACGTGCATCGCTTCTTGCGATAATGGAGACGCAAAAAATTGACCTGTTCTCCTCTAAATCAAAACCCGTGAAAGTGCTGTTTCTCGGGCCCAATGGAGCCGGAAAAACCACATCCATTGCAAAGGTTGCAAATTACCTGATTTCAAAAAACAAAACGGTTTTGCTCGCCGCAGGGGACACATTCCGCGCGGCATCAATTGAGCAGCTTGAAGCCCACGCTGAAAAAATCGGCGTGAAGGTAATTAAGCACAAATACGGTTCGGACCCCGCGGCGGTTGCCTTCGATGCGGTTAAAGCGGCGCTAGCCAGGGGAATTGATTTTGTGCTAATAGACACTGCCGGAAGGCAGGAGACTAACAAAAACCTTATTGAGGAACTTAAAAAAATGGAGCGCGTGATAAAGCCGGATTTCAGGATTTATGTCGGCGAAGCATACACCGGCCAGGCATTGCTGCAGCAGGCATCTGAATTTAACAGGGCGATTGGCATTGACGGGTTCATCCTGACAAAAATTGATACGGACGCAAAAGGCGGCACTGCAATTTCGCTGCTCTACTCACTCAAAAAGCCGATAATTTTTGTGGGCACTGGGCAGAGATACTCTGACCTACTTGAATTCAAGCCGGAGTTCATAATTGACAGGATAATCTGAATTGAATTGCAGTGGCACTGAAAACCCCCACCTTTGTATTTAAATCCCCCCGAGCCAGAATCGTTTGCATGCGTGGCGCCAAATATTCTTTTTTCAGGAAAATAAAGCCGCTTAGCACGAGTCTCGAGGACTTTCTGTTTACTGAAAGGCAGATTGGTGAAAACCCAAGACTTGTTGATTTGCACAAAGAGGGGCAAAAGGTTGTTGCGAGCACTGAAATTGAAACAATCAGTATTGAGATGGGGAACCAGGTGCAACTCCACGCATTCCTTTAAAAACATTATTCGACGAAATTTCTTCAGTGATTTGTGATGAATGTTTCTGAACTAAAAGCAAGGGATCCGGTGCCTGCAATAATCCTCGAGATTGTCTCGAAAGGTGAACCCAGGCAGTGGGCAAATGAGAACGGTCAGGGCAAGGTATGCAGCTGCGCCGGCAAGGATGATTCCGGACAGGAAATAAGCGTAAGCCTCTGGAATGACCAGATTGATGAAGTCAATGAGGGCGATAAAGTCGAGATAACTGACGGTTGGTGCTCGGAATTTAGAGGGCAGCTGCAGGTTTCCACCGGCAAGAAAGGCACTCTAAAGGTCATAAAATAAGCCATTTTTAGCCAAACTCAAATTCCCGATTAAATGCATTATAAAGGTAAAGCCAGGCTAACCTTGTGTTAGGCGCCCTTCAGGGCGGGCATGGTCTGGGTTTAAATACTTTGAAAGCAACATATAGTAGTAGGATTGGATTGCGCAAATACCTTTTTCTCTGCCGGTTTTAATTCACAGAAATAAGAGGGGATTGTGGCATCCGCTACCTAAAAAACGGAGGAGACATAAAATGGACTTTGGGGAATCTAGGGGAAACAGGCCAAGGGGCGGAAGGGGACCAATTCCTGTAAAGGAAGGGGACACATACGATGTTGAGATTGAAGGAATCGGAGAGAAGGGCGACGGAATAGCCAAGGTCAATGGCTATGTTATCATAGTCCCCGGCGTCAAGAAGGGCGACATGGTAAAGGTTCGCGTCAATGCCGTAAGGGGCAAGGTCAGCTTTGGCGAAGTAATCGGCGAAGCAACTGCAGGCACCGGCGAAAGTGACGATGGCAAGGAACTCTCAGAACCAAGTGAAAATGCCGAAGACATGGATGGAGAAGACTCCGCGGATGAAGACGTGGAAGAACCCGAAGAGAAAACTGAGGAAGAAGAGTAAAGTCACACTTTTCAAAAAATAGGATTGGAAAACCACAAGGGGGTAGAAAAAAATGGCAAGTCTGGATGAACTTTTAGGGCTAGAGTCTAGCGAAACATTTCGGGTAAAACTGCTCAAGCAGGAATTCAAGCTGCGCAAGAAACAGCCTGAAGCCTGGACAAAGACAAAATACAGGCCGTATGCAAACTTCAGGACCAAAAAGAAAGAAGACCTGATAGTCACAGCAGCGGTTGGAACTGCAGCAGCAAAAGTAATTGTTGCAAAGGCTTAAGACAAACATTTTGGGGTACCCTTCAAGGGGGCCCTGAAAACTAATTTTTTCAGAAACTCATTTTCTTTGCTAACCGACAGTATAATTTAGCTAAAATTTTTGCCTGCAGCCCGCACCGGCACCGAACCCTCGGCTGTTTTTAAAAACAGCCCGTGGCGAGATTGTATATGCGAGTCTTCAGGGCAACATTAGCAGGCCAAATAAAGAACCGGAAGGTAATGTAATGGGCGGACAATTTGATTTACAACCGGCAGAACATTTCAATATTGAATTTGACTGCGATGAGTCAAAATTCGACAGGATACTCGCCAAAACCAGAATTGATTTGGATACTTCGCAGGAACAGGCACTATACGAACTTGGTTGTGGAAAGTTTGATGGAAAGAAATTTATCATAAACAATACAGGG
>CAZEBH010000079.1:0-5226 GCA_964510425.1 uncultured archaeon
CATTTCGCTGTTCCCCCTTAACAACCCCTTCACCGTAGCTCCGATTCATCTATCCTCCCTAAAGGGGATAAGGGTTCTCGGAGCCAGCGCCTAAAGGGAGCTATTTTAATTTTTCCGCACCAAGAAAATTGCAATGGAACTGGTTACAATTCTCGGATTATGCGCGGGCCTTTTGACTACGGTTGCATCCATTCCACAATTGCTAAAGGCCTATAAAACAAAATCAACCAAGGATATATCTGAACCCATGCTGATTATTCTTTGCGGCGGGGTATTTCTCTGGCTTGTTTATGGCTTTTTGGCAAATGATTTGCCATTGATTGCCGCCAACATTTTCACATTAATTTTATGGTTTTCCATACTTATGCTGAAATTGAAATATGATGGCCTGAGTTTTCTTTAAAATACCTGCCGAAGTAAATTTTCTAAAAAGGTGCTTGATTTGAAAGTGAAAATGAAGCTGATAAAAAGCAAACAGGAAACGCACGACACGCACACCCTAACATTTAAATCCCACGAAAGGCCGGATTACAAGCCCGGGCAGTTTTTCATGATTGAATTCATGCGCGCAGAAAAAATCCCAAAGCGCTCTTATTCGGTTGCATCCTCGCCGACAAAAAAGGGGCTTTTGGATCTTGCAGTAAAAAAGATGCCGGGTGGATGGATTTCAAAGCTTTTAAATGAGGCAGAGCCGGGAGAGGAGTTCATGCTTGACGGTCCGTGGGGGCATTTTGTATTTGATTCGCAGAAAATGGGCGATATTGTGCTGCTCTCGGCAGGTTCGGGAATTGCACCATTCCGTGCATTCTGCCAGTATATTATTGACAATAAGCTGGATACTAAAGTCACTCTGGTTTACAGTAACAAAACCGAGGAGGACATAATATGCAAGGCAGATTTGCTCGATTTTGCAAAGCAGATTAAGGGCATGGATTTGGTCTTGACGCTCTCGCGCGAGGAAAAGGCAGGATACAGGCACGGAAGAATTGACGATTCACTTGTCAGCAAAATCATTGCAAGCCATAAGGAAGCAGATTATTTCATCTGCGGCCCGCCTGCAATGGTTACCGATACCGAGCAGCTTCTTTTGGCGAACGGGATTGCAAAGGAAAAAATCAAGACGGAGAAATTCGGCTAATTTTTTTCGCGAAGTGTTTTTGCACGGGAAGCTAGGTGAATTGGCAGTAACTAATATTAACTGCTTTTAACTTCTATTCTGAAGGCATAAAAATGGAAAAAAAAGAGGCAAAAAGGGTAATCGAGGCTGCGCTGTTCACTTCTCCTGGCGCAGTGAGCATTAAGGAACTTGCAAATATTATCAGTATAAATGTTGCCGAAACACGCATCATTGTAAATGAACTTATTCACGATTACGAGGCAAAGGACACTTCGCTCGAAATTCGCGACGATGCCCAAGGGATTAGAATGGCGGTCAAGGAAAAGTATGAAGACCACGTCTCGCACATGGCGGCTTCCCCCGAGCTTCACAAGGGCATGATGAAAACTTTGGCTTACATTGCCTACAAGCAACCTGTAAAGCAATCAGAGGTAATTAATTTGCGCAACAGCAAGGCATACGAGCACATCAGGATACTGCTTGAGAAAGGGTTTATCAGCAAGGAGAAAAAAGGCATCACATTCATTCTCCACACAACTCCAAAGTTCAGGGAGTATTTTGGCAAAGATGCGGGAAAGCCAAATGCTGCCGGTAAAATGGAAAATAAAGGAGAAAATATCGCGGCGGAAAACAATCCCACTGCAGAAACGGAGAAAAACAAATAATTCTTTTTTCACTTCGCGCTCAGCACTTTTCTTTCAGGCGCCTTTTTCTTTGAAAGCCTGATTTCAAGCACGCCATTGTTAAAGCTCGTGCGCACGCTCCCCTCATTTACAATGCACGGGAAAGTTACCTGCTTCATGAACTTCTTTGAGCCTTTTTCAGAGAGCACAAGCGAACTGCCCGAAATTTTGAAGTCAATGTCCTTGCGCGGGAGATTGGTGGCATCAACCACCGCAAGAATTTCCCTTTCGAATTCGATTATTTCAACAAGCGGCTGTTCCGGCTGCTTTTTTTTAAGCCCTTCGCCCAAAAATCCGAACTCATCAACCCTAACACACCCATCAGCATCGAGTGAACACGTGAAGGCGACCTTGAATTGCTGCGTAAAATCAATTTCGGTGGTTTCAAAAGAGTCAAGCATGTCAGAGAGCATGGATTCCATCATTTCAAAATCGATTACAGATTCTTCCTGTGCCCTTCTTTTCCATTGAACCATGCATCCACCCAAACCCTAGAAAAGCTTTTTCTGGAACTTTTCTGCCTGCATCGTGCTGATTGTCTGCCAAGAGTGCCTGACAAACACAGGCAAATCATTATGCTCTAATAAATAATTCTTTAAAAACCTAATTGTCACTTTATCGTGCGGATAACCTGACCCAACTTCGCCAAATTCGGCTGAAATTTTTTTGATTTTTTCATCCCGTTCGACCTTTGCAATAACTGAAGCGGCTGAAACCACGGGGTAATTGACATCCGCCTTGTGCTCTGAAACTATTTTTACCGGAAACGAGACATATTTTTCAATTCTTCTTGCAAACTCCGCCATTACAACATCGGGAGAATCGACATAAATGACATCCGGACGCAACTTGAGTGAATTTATCAGCCGTGCAGCATGCATTGCCTCTATTTCATTTAGGCTCTTTCGCGCCATCAGTGCATCAATTTCTTCCGCATCAATGTGTGAGGTATGATATTCAAGGACAATTTTTTTTATTTCAGGGACCTGCCTCCCGCGTTCCTTGGGAGAAAGCATTTTTGAATCCTTTACGCCGAGTTCAATTAGTTTTTGCTCATCCTCTTTTTTGATAAGCGTTATTGCCATTACAAGTGGGCCAATGCAAGGGCCCCTTCCGGCTTCGTCGATTCCTGCGATGAGCATTGAGCAAGAAATAGGGGGGACAAAAATAAAAAGCAGATTATTTGAAAATAGCCATTGAAAAAAGATTTTGAAATCATTTGAGCTGCAGAAGCGCCCTGTTCGCACGGTCAACTTCGCGATTGCAGTTTTTGCACTCATCAATCTCATCGAGGATTATGCGCTTATTTGCCGAAGCTAACAAAATCCGGTTCTCGTTTGCATTTGTCTTTCGCAGTGCATCATACATTGAATTATAGGTGGTATAAAGCCCGTGCAGGGCATTTTGCACACTCTGCTTTTCCGGATTGTTTATGAATTTGTTTGTATAAAGCCTTGAACGCCCCATGCACAGCAGGCATTTTTTGTGAACCCCATCTCGAAATTCGGCTTCGTCATTTAGAAGTTCTGAGAAATTCTTTCCGGGCGTCTGCATGAGAATATCTATAATTTACTTTGTATTTAGGCTTTTCGGGATTTATAAAGAGCGGAAAATAATGAAAAAAATTGCCTTGTTGCACAATTCCCCCAAAAAATGTCTTTTTTGTCTTTGCCTATAATTGGTCAAATGCCCTAATTGAAGCCATAAGACAAAGCCATTGAATGTCAATTTGTCTGGTTTTCATAATCATGCAACACAGCAGAAAAAAATAGAAAAAATGATGGCTTTTACGCCACCACTTCTATGTTGAGCCTTTTCTTTAATTCCCTATATCTATTTCTTATTGTAACTTCTGTTACTCCTGCAACGTTTGCAACTTCTTTCTGTGTCCTGCGCTCGCCTTTCAGAAGGCCTGCGATGTACACAGCCGCTGCCGCAACGCCTGTCGGACCCCTGCCCGAAATAAGGCCGTTTTTAATTGCCTCTTCAAGGATTTTGCGCCCCTCTTCTTGCACTTCACCTGAAAGGTTCAATTCTGAAGCAAACCTTGGGATATAGTGTATCGGGTTTGTTAGCGGTATATCCAGCTTCAGTTCGCGCACAAGGAATCTGTAGGTTCTTCCAATTTCCTTCTTTGTAAGCCCTGAAGCTTCCGCCATCTCGTTAAGGGTTCTTGGGACATTGTAGTTTCTGCAAACAGTGTAGAGCACTGCCGCAACAACCGCTTCAATGAGCCTTCCCCTTATGAGTCCCTTCTTTACGGTTTTTCTGTAAAGGAGTGCTGCAGCCTCTATTAGCTGCTCTGGCGTATTCAGATAGCTTGCAATCCTTCTAAGTTCTGTTAAGGCAATTGAGAGGTTGCGCTGCATTGATGAACTAATTGAAGCCCTCTTATGCCACTTAATTAGCCTATACATCTGCGCTCTTGAGCGTGAAGAGTGCTTATTTCCCCTAAGATCAGTTCCCATACGGTCAATCATTGCTACAAGTCCCTTGTTGAGCTTGACGTATTTCATTGGAGAACCGGTTCTTGAGCGCTCTTCAGCCTGGTCGGAGTCAAAGCTTCTCCACTCCTTGCCGAAATCTACCTCATCTTCTGAAATTATCAATCCGCAGGCTTGGCATACAATTTCGCCTTTTTCCTCATCCCGCATTACCTTAACGCTACTGCACTCTGGACATTTAACTTCTGCCATTGAATCACTCCCGTTAGATTCACTTAATCGTTATTTTCCCCCACACAGGAAACGCGTTCCAACCCAGACAAAATTGAACTTGCTAGAAAGAGCTGAGAACTAATATACTTCCTACCGTCAGCCTTTATAAATTTTGTGGCGGATGGTTAAAATTAGAAAATTTACTTATTCTCGCTTGTTTTGGCGTTCTTTGTGGTTTTAGCGGCTTTTTTGGCTTTTTTTGAGTCTGATTTTACCTGTTTCGCGCCACGATAGTCTTTAATAACTATCCCGCTAATCGTGCCGAATTGCCCGGGCCTTGAAGTGACCTTTACAAAAGCTTCACCGCTTCCGTCTTTAACTTTTAGCATTGCTCCTTTTGTGATAATGTTTCTTCGGGCAAATTGTTCATTCGCATTGTTCTCAACAACAGATAAAATTTCATACTTTGATGCCTTTGCCGAACCCGTCTGAACTGCGGTAACAAATTTTTCAACCTTAACCTTGGTCTTTTTCGTATTGCCAAGCCCCTTTACCAGATATCTTTCGGCTTTTGCATCGGCATCTTCACCCGGAACAATAATAGTAGTATAGGTAGGGTCTGCGCCTTTCCAGATAAGCCTCTTGTCCGAACGCCTCAGGGTCATTCTTTTTCCGCCTGAGACCTTGGTTTTGGACTTTGTATGCCACTGTGTCATTTCAAAAAACCTTTTAACGCCAACCGAACAATAACAAAATAGCATGATTTCCG
>CAZEBH010000080.1:0-5215 GCA_964510425.1 uncultured archaeon
AAAGACAAATCAGGTTAGAGCCATCAGGCCGCCAAAAGTGGCGAAGTTAAGTTTATAGTATTGTACCTGAATGCATACCTTCCACTGTACTGGCAGTCAGCGACTATGGCCCCGAAGTTTTGGAATAAATTGTCCTCATAGTAAAGGTTATTGTTTCCCTCTCCAAATGAATAAGTGAAGTTGTCCCACCAAGAACTGTCCTGCATTTGAGGCGAATTCCTAATTGGATACCCCACCCCATCAAATATGCTGCTGTCGACTACGCCATACATTCCGCCATAATTCCAGATTGCTTGGTTATATCCGCTTGTTGTATTGGCAAATTTTATATGGTCTATCCTGATTTTTGTCTGGGGGGTAAAGGGCGCTTTTTCCCTGCGCCAAGACTAAGCCCCCTGCTCTTGTTCGCTAAATCCAATGTGAAACCTGAGAGCCGAAAAGGGTTATTCGCAGCATAATCCGACGGAACATAAGCCATTATTGCACCTGTATTTATGTTGCTTGTAATCGTTGTTTTCTCGATTCCAGCGCCCATTAAATAAATCCCTTTGGTGATTGTCAATTGCGTGTCCCAGGTACAGGTGCCTGCTGGCACTCTGACAACATCGCCGACCTGCGCCAAGTTAATTGCAGCAGATACCGCTTCCCAGTGACAGCCATTAGCATCAATCATTGCAGCATTCGCAACTCCTGCGAGGAGCAGGTATAGCATCAGGCAGAGCAGTGTTCTTTGCTTCATTTGTAAATAGTAATGCTTTGCGCGCTTATAAAAGTTGCCGAACCGGATTTATTTGGCTTGTTACTTGTTTCCTGCTTTGCCTGTTTTCTTCTTCATTGTTTTTCGAGGGGATTATCCACACACATATTTTACGCTAATTTTTTCCCTTGTTTTATATTGCGTGTTCCTGTTATCTTCTATAGGAATCCTGTGAATACCAGTGGTCTGTGTCTTTCTGATATGTTTGATGGCTGGGAGAGAATGTATTTGTTTTTTGCCTTTGAATTTGTGAGTTGCATCCCGCTCTTGTTGGGTCCGCCGATTTCGAACACGTATTTTTGCCCGTTGATTAGTGCAAGGTAATCCGGTTTTTTTTCTCCCCTGCTTCCCTTGAGATAATTGAGCCCGAAGCCGTTCATCCTCATGTTTTCGACGAAGAATTCTTCGCGCAACATTCCGGTTAACTCTTTTGCACTTTTATCCTTTAATAATGCGGTTCGGAATGGCGGTGTAAAGAGTATTTTTGGTTCCTTTAGCACGTTGCTGCCAAAAGGCCTTACCACGTTCAGTACAAAAGCATTTTCAAGTGCGTCCACATATTGCATTGCCTTATACTTGGTTATTCCAATATTTTTTGCGATTGATGAATAACTGACATCATCAATTCCGGCGAGGGCAATGTAATCCACCATTGTTTTTGTGTTCATCACGTCCTTGCCGTCAAAGTGAAGTGAAACCACAAGGTCCCTTTCAATTATCCTGTCCAGAATGCCCCGGAAAATTGCAGGATTTTTTTCTTCCAGAAATGCCGGGACAAGCGAACCTGTTACGTACTCGTCAAAAAGGGCGTCAAATTGGCTCACCATTTTCATTTTTTGATGGTCATTCAAATCTTTCATCTGCATTTTTTCAATATGCTGGTTGCGGGAGAAAAATAGGAATTCGCGCAAGGAAAAAGGGTGTAAGTTTTTGAGAACTGCCCTGCGGCTCAGGTCTGCCTTCGCCTTTGAGACCTCTATAGCGACCGAGCTTGTGAAAAACACCCTTATCTTGAGCTGGTCATAAATTTTTTTGAGGTTTTGCTGCCAGTTTGCGCAGTAATTTATTTCATCAAGCAGCAGCTCTTTTATGCCGTATCTTTTGCCAAGGATTTCTGCCAATCCAAACAAATCAATGCTGGGCGGGTAATTGTCAAGGGAGATGTAAAACGAATCCTTGATATCCATTAACCTTTGCCTAAGCAGTGTGCTTTTGCCTATCCCTCTCATGCCGGCAATTCCCACAAATGCCTTTCCCGGGGAGAATATTTCGGTGAATGCAAACCTTTTATGCGGAAATGATTTTGCATGTATTTTTGCGGCTTCATTTTCATGCACAGCCTGTTCTATTATGTTTTCCGAGATTGCCATGTGATTAAAATGTGCCGAACACTTTAAAAACATTTTGTCAAATGATTTGACAAAATGTAATGCATTTTGTTCAATGATTGGACAAAAAAACTAATGCTTTCAGGTGAGAAAATTGCGCATTGTGTGCCGATTGTTTCGTCTTTTTTTATCAGGTTGGGGTTTGTGCGCATGATGTGTTATGCGCTTCCCTAGTTTCGGTTTTTGGTTGGAGTATATATCTGTTCTGCGAACAGGCATTAGCCGAGTAAATGAGCCTGCCATGCCTTCAGAACCTTCTGCGTTTATCCTCGCCAATGCCCCATGGGTGCTTCTTTCTTCTCCTGTAGAATACGAAAAAGAGGCTCACAAGCACCCATGATACCAGAACAGTCACAACAATTCCCGCAACAACAAAATCCTTGAACTTCGGAAGATTTATTTCGGGGAGAACAAATTCGCCGGTGTTGCTCGGGGTGCAAACGCCTGTTTGGCATGTTTTATTTTCCCCACATTTTAATCCATCATCCACAGGTGCAAATATGCAAAGTCCTTCAGAACACTGGTCTCGCGTGCACGGATTTTTATCATCGCAGCTTATTGCCTCGCATGCAGGCGATTTTTCACTAACAGTTACTTCCGGACCTGGTATTTCCTTGAAAAATGCCTCAAAATCCTTAAATATTTCAGGTTTACTTAGCCCATTTACGACCCACAAAACTTCGGTCACGTCCCCATTTTTGAAATTCTCAAATGTCCATTCAATCACTGGCGGTTCTGATTTTACAATCATATCAGGCCGTTTGTCGTAATAGAGCCTTTTTACGTGGTTTGCAACTTCGCGCGGTACAGATTCATCAACTGTTACATATTTATAATCCGGGCCTGAAATATTTCTGAGCGCCATTATGAAAGTGAAATATGATGCGCTTGCGCCTGAGCCTGTTTTTATGAGGCGCCAGATTGCCGTCCTTTGAATTTGAATTCCGCTGTTATAATCAATAGGGTCATCAATCCAAATCCTTTTTGAAAGCAGATTTAGCGGGTTGTCAAGCGCCGCTTGGGACACATAACCACCCCCTCCTCCGCCGCCTCCACCTCCTCCTCCGCCACCTCCTCCGCCGCCCCCTCCGCTACCCCCTGTACTGCCACCAGTGTCTCCCCCGCCCCCAGTACTTGTGGAAACAGTTACAGTAATGCTTGCGGTTGCGGAATTGGTGTCTGTAGTATCTGTTGCAATAACATAAATCGTGTGGCTTCCATCTGCAACTCCGGTAAAAGAGTAACTAGTGGCCAGTGCATTGTTAATCCAGCCTCCAGAATCAACCCTCAAAAAATATTTTGCAATAGGGTTTGTCCCCGTTAAACCTGTGTATGCAAGTGAAATGGTTGAACTTGTAATTGTGGCTCCGTTTGCAGGGCCTGTTATGGTAACACCTGGCGGGGTCTCGTTAAAATAAACCCCGATGTTTGCATCTATTGTGCCGCTTGTCCATCTGCCGCCGGGGGTTTCGCCAAGTGCAATGCCGCTGCTAATTCCTGCCCCATATGCATTGAAATCGGCGGCATCAAAAATCTCCCCGAAGTTAACGTCAAGTGAGCCGCCGCTTGCCGTGAATGCAAAAATTTCGCCGCCAAAAAAGAGCAACAGAAAAACTGCGAGAAAACTGCGAACCGCGCGCATTTTCACACCGCTCCGTTATGCCCTGTCCATGCCGGAATTCAGCACGTTTTCATTGCTGTCTTGGGGTACTTCAATATTGGCATCATCATTGCTGTTTGTGTCAAGAGCCGAATTTAAATCAAAATTTTCATTCCCGTCAATTGGGCTATTCAAATCAAAACCGCCATCCGAATTATTCAGGTCAAGCCAGTTGTTTGCATCAAACGTTGAATTGAAGTCGTCTGTGGCATTGAAGTCGTCTGTGGCATTGAAGTCGTCTGTGGCATTGAAGTCCAGGTCATTTTCCGAACCATTGATATCAATCGGGCTGTTGCCATCAACGTTTCCATTAACATCAAATCCGCCGCCCGAATTCAAATCAAGATTCAGATTTTTGTCCTGCGAATTGTTTGAGTCAGCTTCATTGCCAAGGCTCTTTATTATGACAAGGTCCTCAATTTTCCCGCCGGTTTCAATAGCCATGTCATGGCATTTTATGCCCAAGCATTTTGCCTGCAGCCCTTCAATATTTACGATTGACTGCGGAATTATTGTTGATGAAAATGTCACCCCAACGCCTTTGATAATCGGGTCTATTATATCCTTAATGCCATCTACAATTCCATGTACAAATTCATTCACATCATTGGCAATATTTTCGAGAAATTCATCCTGCCCTGCCCCGGATACAATTTCCTTATCCGCTTCATCTCCGTTCAATTTATTTTGCGCATTCGAGTCTGCATTATTGTTCTCTGCTGTCCCGCTATTGTTGTCGGTTACAGTGTTATTGCCATCAAAACCGGAATTATTGTCCTGCCCGTTTTGCCCTAATATAGAATTTGAATTGAGGCCAATATTTATTTCCAAATTAATGTCAGAAACAGGCTGCAAATTTTGATTATCCGCCTGCTCGGAAATAATGCCGTTCTCATTTAGGTCAAGCTCTATTTGCAGGTTCTGATCAGGCACAACCGCCCCGGCATCATTATTCAAATCCTGTGCGAATGAAATGGCTAGGAACTGAAATAAAATCAGCACAATCCCAAGCCATTTCACCAAATTCATTTACCCGCCTCCGCTAACCGGTACGGTCACAACGCAGCTGGTCCTGTCAAGCAGCATAACGGTTGCAAGAAAATTTCCGTCAGCTGACCTTGTAACCTGTGCCCCCTGATCGCTTAGCTGCTTTGCCTGCTGTGCGTCAACTGCCATTTGCGTAATCCTCTGGTTTGTTATCCAAAGCCCGCCGGAAGCCGTGCACCAGTCAAACTGCGCGCTCTGAAGTGCCGTGGTCTGGGTTATCTGCGCTATTTGCAGATTGGCAACAGTTACCAAAAAATTTTTGTCCGCAACACTAAATGAACCAGTTGGTGCTGTAATTGCGCCCTGTTCAATTTTACCCTGCCCGCCAAGGTAATTTCCGCCGGCTAAGCCCACAATGAGTGC
>CAZEBH010000081.1:0-5194 GCA_964510425.1 uncultured archaeon
TTTCCGGGGAAAAATGCATGGAAATAATTGTAGTGCATGGGGAATCATCTCTTGTGCGCAAGATGGCGGATGAATTTGATGCCTCGAAAAAGACAGAATATGTCAAGCTGATTATTCCATAAATTCCAATGCCTTATTTTTTAAATTATCCGGTGCAAATCCATTTTGGAACTTTATGATGCCGAAAAAAATTATTTCCTCTTCTGCTCCCGTGCCTATAGGGCCTTATTCTCAGGCGGTTTGGGCGGGTGACTTTCTTTTTGTATCAGGCCATGTTGGCAATGACCCAAAGAGCGGAAAAATTGTTGGGGGCGGTGTGAGTGCCCAGACAAAAAGGATAATGGAAACTCTTGGGTCAATTCTTCGTGAGGCAGGCATTGATTTTGAAAATATTGTGAAATGTGAAATATATCTAAAGGACATAAATGATTTCAAGGCAGTAAATGAGATTTATAGCAGCTTCTTTTCCGGGGTTCATAAGCCTGCGCGCCAGACAATGCAGGTCGCTGCCCTGCCAATGGGCGCGTTGATTGAAATTTCCTGCATTGCATATGCAAAAAGCAAAGGATTTTTGGCGAATTTTTAATCCTTTCCGAGCATTTACTAATTAACAATTTCCAGTTTTTATTGCGGTGTTTTTGATGTCCGAGAATTTGTTCAACAAGGTCTGGCAGCTTCACGAGGTGCAAAAGTTTCCAAGCGGCGAGAGCCAGCTTTTCATCGGGCTTCATCTGATTCACGAGGTCACAAGCCCGCAGGCATTCCAGATGCTTCGCGAACAAAACCTGAAGGTCGCATTCCCTGAACGCACAATTGCCACAGTTGACCACATAGTTCCAACCGACAGCCAAAAGAGGCCATATGCGGATGTTATGGCGGAGCAGATGATGCAGGTGCTTGAAAAGAATTCAAAGGAATTCGGGATAAAATTTTTTGGCACCGATTCCGGAAAACAGGGAATTGTGCATGTAATCAGCCCCGAACTCGGCCTCACGCAGCCCGGCATGACCATTGCCTGCGGAGATTCGCACACAAGCACTCACGGGGCATTCGGCACGGTTGCATTCGGTATAGGAACTTCGCAGGTTCGTGACATCCTTGCTTCGCAGTGCCTTGCCATTGCAAAACCGAAGATCCGCAAAATTGATGTTTCAGGAAAACTGGGGAAAGGAGTTTACTCAAAGGATGTAATTCTGAAAATAATCCAGCAGCTCGGAGTTAACGGTGGCATAGGGTACGCCTACGAATACGCCGGTGAAACTTTTGAAGCGATGGGCATGGAAGAGCGCATGAGCGTTTGCAATATGAGTATTGAAGGCGGTGCCCGCGCGGGGTATGTCAACCCTGACAAGAAAACATTTGATTACATTAAGGGCAGGGAATTCGCCCCCAAGGGGGAGGAATTTGAAAGGGCAGTTGCCTGGTGGAAAAGTATTGCATCTGACAAGAATGCAAAGTTTGATGATGTTTTCAAAATGGATGTAACAAAACTTGCCCCGATGGTCACATGGTGGATAAATCCCGGACAATCTGTTTCAGTTGGGGGCAGCATCCCTTTGCCATCTGAAATGCCTGCAAATCAGATGCAGACAGCGCAGGAGGCATTAGAACATATGGGTTTTGAGGCAGGCACCCCAATTGAAGGCACAAAAATTGATGTGGCTTTCATTGGCTCTTGCACAAATTCGAGAATTTCGGATTTGCATGAGGCTGCAAAAATTGTCGAAGGCAAAAAAGTTGCAAAGAATGTGCTGGCACTTGTGGTTCCGGGCTCCCAGCAGGTTAGCATGCAGGCTGTTAGTGAAGGGCTTGACAAGATTTTCACAAAGGCGGGATTTGAATGGCGCTACGCGGGCTGCTCGATGTGCCTTGCAATGAATCCTGATAAGCTTAAGGGCAATCAGATTTGTGCATCCTCTTCAAACAGGAATTTCAAGGGCAGGCAGGGCTCTTCAGAAGGCAGAACATTGCTCATGAGTCCGGCGATGGTTGCTGCCGCGGCAGTTTCGGGAAAAATTGTCGATGTCCGAGAGATGATGTGACTTTTTGGGTGGTTTGGAAATGACAAAAATACGGCAGATTGCAGGCAGGGGAATTCCGGTGCGCGGCGATGACATAGACACAGACCGCATAATTCCCGCGCGCTACATGAAGGAGATTACTTTTGAAAACACCGGAAAGTACGCCTTCTACGACGCGCGCTTTGATGCGCAGGGCAAATTGAAAGGGCATTCCTTTGATGACCAAAAGCATAAAGGGGCATCAATACTAATTGTGAACCGAAACTTTGGTTGCGGCTCCTCGCGCGAGCACGCACCGCAGGCACTCTTGCGTTTTGGCATAAAAGCAATCGTGGGCGAGAGCTTTGCTGAAATATTTGCCGGAAACTGCCAGTTGCTCGGAGTCCCGTGCGTGAATGCAAAGCCAGAAGACATTCTATCGCTGCAGGATTTTCTTGAAAAGCAAGACCCGGACGAACTGCTAAACATTAATCTTGAGGAAGGGATTCTTAGCTATGCCGATGAATCAGTCCCGATAACAATTCCGGAAGGCAGGCGCAAAAACCTTCTTGAAGGCTCTTGGAACACACTTGGACTGCTGGTCTTAGGTCTCAAAAAAACGAAGGAAAAAGCCAAAAAAATTCCTTATATGGCCGGTTTCAAATAACCGCCGTTTTTCCTAAAGCAAGGCTTAAATATTTGGTTTGGCTTTATTTATTCATGAAACCGGGAATTCAGATATTTAGGTCACTAAATCCTATCCGTGCCTTTGGAAGATTTTTAGAGTGGCGCAGGGTCGGAATTGCAAAAAGTAATTCTGTAAAATTTGCTTTGGCTGATTTGCCGGCATTTGAACGCGGCCTAAAAGTGCTTACTGAAGTTTCACTAAAATCTTATCTTGAACTAACCCAAGCCAAACCCCAACTGTCTGGCGATGAAGAGCAAAGACGTGAAAGGCTCAGGCTTTCATTGGGGCGGGATTTCTCCGCTATGGCAGAAAGAATTTCTTCTGCAAAAGATGCCCTTAATGACGAAATGGCGCAGCTTAATGAAAAAATGCGGCATGGAAGAAGTGTAAATACCGGAGAATTAAAAAGGAAAACCGGTGCATTTGCGCGTCTTGGCGAATTGCAGCATGAAATCAGGGAATTAATTAAAACACACAAAATTTGAACGCTACTTTTTGGTAATCTTCTCAAAAAGTGCCCTTGCCGCAAGCTGCGGTCCTTTCATTTCCATCCCGCCAATTCCAAGCTGGGTTCGTATCTGCCCGACAAAAATACCCCCATCAAACATTGTCTTGAAGAATTTCTCCGCAAGCGGTTCGTGTTCGGCTTTTAACTGTGCTGGACCGAAAATATTTGCGTAGTATGAGTTAGTAAGCCCAAATTCCTCTGTGGTGCCCTTTGCCACCCTTTTCCCTTCGCGAAAAACTTCCGTCGCATCTTTGGCATTTGAAAACTTTTCAAGATATATCCCGTCATCCGCCTTTTCGTAATTGTTTGCATAGAGAAAATAATCAATGTGCCAACCGTGAAGCACTTCCCTAAGGGTTGTAATCGGCACCACAACGCGCGCGTTGATTTTGTGCGGGCTCATAATTATCGAGCGGTCAAGCTGGCTGAATGCATATCCCGCCCCCAAATCATCGAGGCGCACGAACGCGCCGGTTTCAGTGCCGTAAGCCTTAATTTTTCCATCCTCTGCGATTTCCAAAGAGCCCATGTCATCAAACACCACCTTTAATTCCTTCAGGTTATCTCCGCTAAGAACCCTGAAGGCCTCAATCGATTCGCTTTTTCCCGCGCCGGAATCGCCGACAAAAACAATGTTTGCCTTCTCGCCGCCCTTCATGGTTATCCGGACCATTGCCCCGTGCACCGGGAGCCTTCCGCGCTTTATCATTATCGCGTTGTGAAGCGTTAGCATCATTTTCTTTACATATCCAAAGTATGCGAACTCATTTCCAAGCGGGATTGCGCCAACCATGAGCCTGTTTTTTTCATCATTGAAAAAAACGGTTTTTTCCGGTAAAATTTTTCCAAGTGACTCTGGCGGAATACCGTATGCGTAAATTGCATCCGGCTTTCTTTTCAAATCCTTTTCGCCGCAAAGTTCAAAAAGATTAGCGGTTGCTATGGAAAGACCCGTGTAAAAATTGTGGAAATAAAGATAGATTATAAGGTCACCGACTTTTGCAGGGAAGCAGAGCCACTCATCCGGGCTAAATTTGATGCCCTCAATGGGGTTCGAACCAACCAGCGCGAACTCGCCATTTCGCTTGTTCATCGGCGGGTCTATAAGTATCGGAGGATTCATTAGAACCTGCGTAATAACCGGAATTTTTTCAAGTCCAGTATATTCCTTTGGAAGAGGGGTTTTTTTTGGTTTTGCAATCTCGCTCACCTGGCAACCTGCAGGTACCTGCCTATAAATTAGCGGATGTTCTCCTGTGATGTTTTCCTGAATGTCGCGGTAAATCTTTCTCACCATGTGGTTTAGCTGCTCAATGGTGTCGTTAAATGTCCTGTATGGCCGGCTGTCCATATCGCCGCTCCCTGATTTTGGGTCTGAGAGGCAGATAAGGTATCTCTCATGGCCGCGCCAGAAGTTGTAGAACTCCTCAACAAGCCTATCAAGCAAATAAATGTCCGCAAAGAAAGGCCGTAGAGCCGGATTTTGCCTTATGACCTTGTTTTTTCCATCTTTTGCAAGTTTTTTTAGGAGAAGCAAAAGCCCCTCCCCCTGCTCATTTTGGGTGCCCTTTGGGAGAATTTTGAGGAATTCGGAATCGCTTTCGTGGAGTTTTTTTACAAACCATGAAATCATCTGGGCGAAAAGAGAGCTGTCAAGCACCCTCTCAGCGCTGCTCCAGTCAAGGCTTGTAGTCCTTATTACAACCTGCTTGCCGTGGAATGAAACCGATGTTGAAATGCAAATCCCCCAAAAAGGAACATACGTAATATTTTAATGGGTTGCTGAAGTAAAAAAGTTGTGAAACTATTTTTATTCGTCATATGGGCGGTCTTCTTTTTTAGCAGGCATCTCAAGTCCGAGCTCTTTTAAGTAGTTTTTATATCTTGTCCAGAAAAAATTAAAATCCTCTCCAAGATTTCGTTCAAGCACTTTTTTGGCATCCCTCAACGGATTTTGTTTGCCATAATCCCCCTTTGGGACATGTCCAAAAAGCCCTA
>CAZEBH010000082.1:0-5133 GCA_964510425.1 uncultured archaeon
CCGATTAAAGTCGCCTGAAGTCCGAGTGAAAAAAAGCTCTCGCCAAGGGAGGGCCGGATTTCTCTTTTCTGGAATGCGATGTCCTGCGGGAGATTGTAGACCTGCCTTATGGTCTGCTGCATTCCGAGCTGGAAGCTTTCCTGCGCGCGGGTGAGTGATAACTGCGCGGCATTCACAGTTTGTTCTGGCGTAAGTGAAGAGGTGTCAGGGTTTTGCGTGAATTTTGCGGAGAACTGCATGGATTGCCCGGCAAGGGCTTTTGCGTTTGCTGGATTTGCGGCAAGGTTTTTTCTGGATTCGTCCAGCAGGCGCTGTGCCTCATCTATGTCCTTGTTTTGCGAGAACTCGATAAAAAGCCCATAACTGCCGCCGCCCGAACTGACAGAATTTACCTTCAGTTCGGTGAGAGAATACTTTTTCTCAAGTTCGGGGGTTAGAATCGCGCTGTCAAGGGGCTTATCCGCCCTTACAATAATATTGGTTCCGCCCTTTAGGTCAATTCCCTCTTTTATGCCCGGCATTACAAAAATCGCCGCTAAAAATATGATAAATAGGATTGCAGGGATGAGCAAATACCTTTTATAGTTGCCCTCATAGAAGTTCTTTAGATTCATGTAAAAACCGGTTAATTCTTATGCAAGAGGATAAAAAACATTTAAATATGGCACGTGGAAGGCCAAAGGAAAGCCAATTTCCAAAAGCGGACGAACTCCTTGAGCAGGCATTCCATATGACTTCAAAACTGAGCGTAAGCCGCGCTGGAATTCCTCCAATCAAGGTCATAAGAAATTTGAATATTCTCAAAATCAAAACTTTTGGCGAATTTTTGCAGGAAAAAATCCACAGGCTTTCCATGAGCATGCCAAAAATTGATGCCATGGACCCGTTCTATCTTGACCTTATAGGCGCCATTGCAAACCTGCCGCGGCTCAAGCAGAACCTTGCAAAGCTCAATGCCTCCGCGCGCATAATTAAGAGGCTGCGCTTTGCCTACGGAAAAGATGTCTACACAGCTCATTCAATAAAAGAGTGCAACATTGCACTCAATGCCTTTCAGGGCAGGGCGAGTTCGGTTGTAAAAAAGCTGCGGGGGCCCTTAAACCAGCTCAAGGAGGATTCAAAACGCCTGCGGGAGCTTCCCACAATTGATTTCAATTTGCCAACCATTGTGCTTGCGGGCTGCCCCAATGTCGGGAAAACCACGCTGCTAAAAAGGCTCACGGGTTCAAAGGCAAAAATCGCCCCCTTTCCTTTCACAACTAAGCACATTAACACGGGTTATTTTGAATTGAAGTACAAAAAAATACAGGTGCTGGACACTCCGGGGCTTTTGGACAGGCCTGATTTGAACCCGATTGAAAAGAAGGCTCTTGCCGCGATAAAGCATGTTGCAACAGCGGTTGTTTTCATAATTGACCCGACCCTTGCGTGCGGATTCCCTTTGGAGCAGCAGGTTTCGCTTCTAAAGCACACGCATGAAACTTTCCCGGACATGAATAAAATCGTAATTGTAAACAAGGCGGATGTTGCAACAAATGAGGAGACAGGCGCCGCCTTTGCCGCGCTGAAAGGATTTGATATTTATAAGGGCGGCGAGAACATGCCAAAAGCTGAAGAAGAGGCAAGGGATGCAATTGCAAAGGCGCTCTTTGGAGATTAATACAAGGAAGCACTTTCCCTAATTCTTGGCAAAAAATATTAGAATGGAGAAAAAGCCATTCAATCAATGCAGATATGTTTATAAGATTCTAAGCGGGAATTGTGTTATGCAAAAGAAAAAGTGGTATAATTTTTTGGTCCTAATAGAACAGGACAAAGACGGCTGGTTTGTGGCAAAAGTTCCTGACATACGCGGCTGTTATACTCAGGGAAAAACAGTTGAGCAGGCAATGGAAAGGGTAAAGGAAGCCATACAGGTATGTCTTGAAGCGGATGAAAAATATGCAGCGTTTAAGACAAATTAAAAAAGGACTTGTACTTGGGCAAATGGTTATAAAAAAATTTTTCGAAGGTTTTCCAATCGGCTTTGGTTTCACCGGAATTTATCAGGGTGTTGTATAAAATTTTTCCGAATATTTGATTCTTAAAATCGGCTATTTCATTTTTAGAAACCTCCCTGTTTTGAAATTCCTTGACACAGTAGGCATAAAATCCGGAGAGGCTTTTGCCAAGTTGCACTATATCATAGCCAACAAAATTTTTTCCCGGCAAAGAAAACTTTGCCCTGCTCAGGTCAAGAAGCACGATTTTCCCTCCCTTTGTTATGGCTATATTTCCTAGATGCAGATGGTTGTGGGTTATTCCGATTGAATGCATTTTTCCGACGGTTTTGCAAATTTTTTCGACAACTTCACGCGTATTATTTACAAATTGGCGCATTCCCGCGGGGGATTCTAAACTGAATCCGCTTTTCATAAAAAGTGCCCTTCCATTCCCAATACTTTGAATTGGCTCTTCGGCAGATATTCCGGCTGCCTTCAGTTTCTCACGTATTTTTTGCGTGTGCACAGAATCTGGCTTTGTGAAAAATTTTGAGGGGTGGGCTAAATGTCTAAGATGCCGATGTTTTTCTGTTGGCACTAAACCGGCGGGCAATTTTGTACCCAGGGCAACAAATGCTTTTGTGCCCCTTGATTGGTAACCTTTTTTTGTTGTTGGGTTAAAACTTACAGTTTTTGGCACCCACAATAACGGTTTTGCCATATGTATTAGATTGGATGCTCCAAATATAAGTATTTTAGTTTTTGACCCAAAACACCCCATGTTCGGCTTTTTAAATTTTCCCGGGCATTATTAGTTCAAGCGGATTGAACTATCCGTGGTGGTAATGTAATGGCTAATTTTAACGCAGACACAGGGCAATCTTTTGCACGCCCCACTGGGGTGGAAGCGTGAAGGAATTGAACCTGAAAGAAAGGGTGGAATATATAGCGGATCTTCTGGGCGCAATTCTGGAGGACACAACAGTTCCGCGAAACATAAGAAAGGTCTGCGACGACGCGAGGGTCAAAATAACTGCAGATCCTGCGCAGCTTGATGTCAATGTCTCCAACGCAATTTATCTGATGGAAGACATAAGTAATGACATAAATATGCCCGCACATACACGCACGGAAATCTGGACCATAATTTCAGAACTTGAGGCGGTCCGCGAACTGTGCAAGGGGTAGACATTGGCATCTGAAAATCTTGCCCTGAATAGGAAAAGGGAAATTGTCGAATTCTGCGCCGAGCGCGGACAATTCATTGACAAGGAGTCCGTTGTGCTTTTGCAAAATGAGGAGCACTGGAAACAAATCCTTGAAGGTCTCTTAGAACCGATAATTTCCGTGCAGACGGTTCGTGACAAGCTGGTAAAGCATGAATCCAAACTCGGCAGTGTAAAAGAAGAGGTCATTGTAAAAAAGTCGCGCTTCAATTCCCTTGCAAAGGACTCCGAACCGGACTGCAGGGTGATGGAAGAATATGACATCACGGGCAAAAGTTCAAGCGAAGGCAAACTAAAGGACTTTTTGGGATATTTCAGGGACAAATACACTTTTCTGCATTCGCTTCTTTCGCACAGGCCGGGATTTTCCCCGAAAACCTTCGACAGGCTAAGGGGCCTTTCCAAGTACGCCGAAGTTGACCTCATAGGAATGGTTGTTGAGAAGTGGGTCAGCAAAAACGGAAATACAATAATTGAACTGGACAGCCCCGAAGGCAGGTGCCTTGTTGTTGTTTCAAAAGATGATATGAATGTGAGCCGCGAGGGCGAGAAAATCCTTCTCGACGATGTCATCGGAGTTAAGGGCAAGGCATTTTCAGAAGAGATGATTATTGCAAAATCCTTTCTCTGGCCGGATATCATACAGCGCTCGCCGCGCACTGCACAGCGCGACCTTGGTGTCTGCCTCATTTCAGATACGCATGTCGGAAGCAGGCTTTTTTTGCAAAAGGAATTCTCTAAATTTATCTCATGGATAAATGGAAACGTGGCGGGGGAGAAGGAAATCGGGCGTGTTGGAAAAATAAAATATCTTGTTCTCGCAGGCGATAATGTCGATGGCGTTGGAATTTACCCCGAACAGTATGACGAACTTGAAATAAAGGATATTTACGGGCAATACGAAAAATTTTCCGGGTTTGTTTCGCAGGTACCGGAGTATATTGAAATTTTTATATGTCCGGGCCAGCATGATGCGGTAAGAAGGGCGGATCCACAGCCCGCTGTTCCAACGGAGTTTGCAAAGGAGCTGCACGCGTTTTCGAATGTGCATTTTGTGGGCTCGCCGAGTTGGGTCGAACTTGAGGGGATGAAGTGCATGATATACCATGGCGCGTCCTTCCATGACATGATTGCGGCAACAAAGCATCTAAGTTATAGCGAACCTGCCGCCTCCATGATTGAACTTTTAAAAAAGCGCGACCTCTCAACCGGTTTTGGGCTCACACAGCCGTATGTTCCTGAAAAGAAGGATTATATGGTGATGCGCGAGGAGCCTGATTATTATTTCGGCGGAGATATGCACATCAAGGGCTACGCCCAGTACCGCGGCTGCATGGTTGCAAACGCCGGGTGCTGGCAGTCAAGAACGGAGTATCAGGTGCGCGAGGGGCTGATGCCGACTCCCGGAATTGCAATTGATATAAACTTAAAAACGCGCAGGCTGACAGAAAATAATTTTGTGGGGAATCAAAATGATTGAAGTGAAGGCGGACAGGGCAACGAAGAATTATTTTGAAACCCTCAAAAAACAGGCGGATTCACAGTTCGCACTTGCAACAGAGGCGCGCGCAAAAGGCAAAGATGTGACTCTCGAAGTCGAATGCCCTCCCACGCTTGACCTTGCAGACAGGACAGAAAATATCATAGGCCCAACAGGCGTTGCGAAAAGGTACCGCGAACTGTGGGAGGAATTCAAAGGAGACAGGAATCTGGCGATTTTCCAGATGTTTCGCGAAATTATTGAGGAGAAGTTCGTCAAAATCCCAGACCCTGAAAAACGGCTTGAGCAGGCGGTAAAAACATGCCTTGTGCTCGTAACCGAGGGGGTTGTTGTCGCACCGCTTGACGGGGTGCCTAAAATTACTATCAGCAAAAACCCCGACGGAAGCAAATATGTAAAAATTTATTTTTCGGGGCCTATTAGG
>CAZEBH010000083.1:0-5106 GCA_964510425.1 uncultured archaeon
CGATTTCGGGAGGGATTGCGCTATTAAGAATCATCTGCCGGACATTATGCCCGGCGGTTTGCAAAGATTTTATGTCCCTTGGATTAAGCGCCGAGATTTCAGATTTTATCTTCTGCTTAAGGCCGCTTTTTTCGATGTAGTGCCGGTAAGCCTGCGCGGTTACTGCAAACCCGTTTGGAACCTTTATGCCTTTTGAAGAAAGGTTCTGGTACATTTCCCCTAAGGACGCATTCTTGCCGCCCACTATTGGGACATCCCCGATTGACAACTCACTAAACCACATCACGAAACGTTCTTTTGCCATTTTTCATCAACCCCTTTTCAAAATTATTCATCCGGCCTTGGCTTTCTCGAAAGCGGCTTATTTTCCTGCTTTAATTTTCGCGCGGCCTGCAATTCCTCAAGCAACCCGCCGACATCCGAAGAAAATTTCTTCTCGAATTCCGAGAGTTCCTTCATCTTCTCATCAATTCTTTTCAGGTGGTCGGTTATGGACTTGTCGCGCGTAATCATGCTCTCCGCAAGCTCCTTTTTGGACTTGTTGTAATCCTCAATGCTCCTTTTAACTGTGTTTAGGAACTGCTGCTTGAACAAATCAAGCGACTCCATGGAAGCATCAAATTTTTCAATGTCAACTTTTGATTTTAGTTCGTCGATTTCCTTCTTCTTCTCCTTGAGCTTCTTGTCCCACTCGACAAGGTTTTCGGAAAAAAGCTCGTCAACATTTGCAGCGTATTCTTTTTTCAGTTCGGATAAATTGTCGGTCTGGATTTTTGAAACTTCCTTCTTGTATGCATTGAAGTCCTTGTGCAGGTCTGACAGATATGAATCGGTGTATTTGCGCAGCGCATCGCCCGATTTTACAAACTGCACATCAAGCTCTTTTTGCCTTGAAGTAATCTGCGAATCAAGCTCTTTCATCCTTGCGATTTTTTCAGCGATGCCCTTTGTGTCAACTTCGGAGATATATTTGTCAAGCTCAACTATTTTACCCTTAATCCTCTGATCAAGCTCCTGCTCCTTTTCAAAGCGCATGGCATCTATTTTCTGCTTCATGTCCTCCTCAAGGCCTTCGGTTATTTTGGAGTGCAGTTCAAGCGCGCTGTTTAGCTTTCCCTCGTACTGGTCACGCCTGTTCTCGGCATCGCCCATGAATTCGCCAAACCTTGACTCCATGGAAATTATGGAACGGTTTGCCTCCGAGATGACCTGGCTTTTTACAGTGTCAAGGCCGGATAATTTGTCATTTAGGGTGTTGAACAATTCCGCGTTGAACTTGTTCTCGCCCTGCAGCCTCTGAAGGGAGTTCTGTACCTTTGCGTTCAAATCCTCCGACTGCCTCGAACGCGCCTCGAGGACATCCTTTAATTCGCCTGCCTTGGCATCAAGATGGGCGTCAATTTTTGCATAAAAAAGGGAGCGCTGCGATTCAAGCACTGTTTCAATCTTTCTTGACTCTAACACGAACTTTTCCGCAATCCTCTGTTCTATGACATTATCAAGGTCGGACTTGATTTTTTTCATTTCATTAAGCTTTGCATCCACGGTTGCAAGAACGCCCTTTTCCCAGAGGGTCTCGACATTTGTATCAATATGGCCCTCATGCACATATGATGGCACAAAGCGCTGCTCTTTTTGCTGCGGCGCACTCACCTGCCTTGCCGGCAACTCATCCTGCCCCTGTGCCTTTGCATAGATATCCTCATCATCCGGAAGAATAAGCCCTGAATCCTCTTGCTCCTGCTCCGGCGTTTTTGGCATCTGACCGGATTTTTTTTGTTGCTTTTGCATCTGGGACTGCGGCTGAACGCGCTGTGATGGCTGTGATGGCTGCAAAGGCACCTGATACGGGGTTGAAATTTCCTTTTTGGTTTCGGCAAGCATTGCCCTTGCGGTTTCGGACTCTATCCCCACACCCCGCAGGTTGTCAATTATTTCCTTATCGGATATCCCAAGCTGCAAAAGTTTGGTGATGGATTCCTTCAAAATCGCCCTTTTGTCCAAAAATAAAACCCCTAAAGAAAAGCAGATAGTAATGGGGATTTCTATTATATAAGCATTATTTTGTCAAAGTTTACCCTATTTTTTAAAAAAATCAAAATTACCTTACTCGGAATTAAATTCTTTTATCTCATCCAAAAGACTTGGTTTTTGCACCTTTGAAAGCTCGCCCTTTGCGCCGCTTTTTTCCCATTTGAGATGCCAAATGTAGAGCAAGGCAAGAGTCATTTGTTCTAGGTAAATATTCAGTGTCCAAATCAGCCCTTCATAAATCAGTACGATGAGCCAAAACTCTGCAGAAAAAACTGTTCCGTGATTGTTCAAATAAAATATTATTACCAGAGGCACAGCCATTAGAAAAAATGTAAGACTTGTCAGAGAATAAGAAGATAGAAACTGCACTGTGTGCTTTCTAATTATATCAAACGCTTTTTTTGTGCCAGAGATTGGCCATTGTTTTTCCCATGCTATTGCGGGCAGGGAAAGAAAGACGACCAGCCTGATTAATTTTTCAAGCATGTTAAGCCCCAATTTTATCCATGAAAAAGGGCTCGAGTTTGCACCTCCCAATGTTAAGGCTGCGGCCTTAGCAGATAGGGTTGGTCTAGCGCCCTTATTTTTTCTTTTGCTTGCAAGAATTTTTAATATTAGAATAAGCAGCCAGAGCAGCGACCAGACGGCGGCAATTGGAATTGCTTTCAGAAAGTCCTGACTTACAGCTTCCTTAAAGGCTGCAATTATCGAAACTTTTCTGCCAGATTCTATTTGCTCTATAAGTTCTAGCATGACAAAATTGGCAAAAATTATTATCAGGGTTATCAAAAAAATGAAAAGATACATTGCAATAAGAACGGTTACATTTATTTCAACAGAGACAATTGACACCCAAACCGAAGCCGGCCAGATAAAATAATAATTCAAATATAAGACAAGTCCTGCAACTAAAATCCAGCTGAAAAAAAGAGGCAATAGAAAAATAGGATATTTGAGTAGAGTTTTCCAGGATTCGACAAATAATTGCAAACTTTCACTAATGCTGTTGAAAAGACCCATGCTAAACTATTTTTCATTCTGCTATTTAAATGTAATTTATGGGTGTAACTACTTAGTTTTCTGAAGACTTTTTTTCTATTTTGCTTTATTTTGGCTAATAGCTATGTTTAAATGCACATTGTAGCTACAAAGTAGCTACTATGAAAAAGACTATTTCTATGCGTATGGAAGGTTTTGAGGTTATTGAAAAGGTTGCCGAGTCTAGTGGCAACAGTGGCAGGATTTATGTTCCCAAAAAGTGGATTGGGAAAAGAGTAAAAGTGGTGTTGGTAGAATGAGTAACAACGAGCAGGCTCTCAGGAAAGAAAACAGGAAACTGAGAGAAGAAAATAAAAGATTGGCAGGGGAAAAAGAAAAAATACTGAGGGATTTTGAGAAAACCAAAAAAGAATTTGAGGAGTATAAGACAAAGCACGTGATGCCTGTAAATGAGTTGCGCAAATCTCTCAATATCAAAAAGGATAAACGGAAAAAACACGGCAGGCTTGGGGCTCCGATTGAGCATAAGGGTTACACGCGATGCATTCCTGAAAGAATAGATTGTGTAAAAGAGCTTAATCCTGAAAAGTGCCCTGGCTGTAATTCCGATTTGAGCGATACACAGGAAATTCGTTCAAGATACATGACTGATCTCGAGTTTTCAATGTCGGTTAAGACCACGCGTTATGATATTCACCGGAAATATTGTTCCAAGTGCGGAAAGCTTGTCGAGTTAAAACCGAAAGAGATTTTGCCAAACGCGAGGTTTGGATTGAAACTCATGCTATTCATAATGTACCTTCGGCTCGCTTTGAGAACACCCTCCAAAAAGATAGCGGAATACATGCAGGATATTCATGGTTTAAGGATGTGCGAGAGCGAAGTATACTGCATCATGAAACAGCTTACCAATCTGTTTGGAAACCATTACAAGTATCTTGAAAAATTGGGCGATTAAGCAAAGTGAAACACACTGATAGCACTTCATGGCGTATAAACGGTAAAAATTATTATGCGTGGGTGTTCATTGCTACGGGGATAGTGCTTTACAAAATTGCCAAACGCAACAATCACAAAACACCGCTTAAAGTGTTTGGGAAAAATCAGGAAGGCGTGGTGCTGGTTGTTGATAGGCACTCTGCATTCAGGACACTTGCGGAAAAAGCCGGTTTCACACTCCAATTATGCTGGTCGCATATTCTCGTCGATTCCGAAGATCTTGAAAAAAATTTGGGGAGGAAGGAAAGTATGTTCATGGAAAATTGAAGAAAATATTTGAAGCCGCAAAAACATTCGACCACAAGGGAACAGAAAAAGACGTTGAACTCCTCAAGAAAAAAATAGTCCGCCTAGCAAAACAGCATTACAAAAACCATGTGGTATGGCGGTTTACGAATAATCTTTGCAGGAGGGATATTGAAAATCTTTTCGTTTTTGTAACACGGCCGGATGTTGACCCGACAAACAACATCAGTGAAAGAGAATTAAGAAAAATGGTTATCATGAGAAAAATAAGCAACGGTTCAAGAAGCACTCAAGGTGCAAAAAACACCACCACACTCCTATCCATACTCCAAACCCTCAAAAATAACAAACAAAACCTCTTCCAACAACTTCAAAAACTCGCAACCACTTCACAAAACTAAGCAATTACTTATGGGTGCCTTTTATAGTTCCGGCAAAAAGTTAGCCCTATAACTTTAACTGGGAAAAAGATGTGGATCCTGCGGGAATCGAACCATGTAAAAAGCGCCCCGGAGGAATATGAAAACTTTAAGGATAGCTCAATTGGACCCTGCGGGAATTGAACCCGCACCCCACCCATGCCATGGGTGAATTCTGCCATTGAACTAAGGGCCCCCTCTATAAATCTTCTCTTGCGGGTAAAGATTATATTTGGCAAGTATTGCAACAATCTGGCCACGCTCGGCACGAATCTTGCCAATTATGAAGACCCCGCCACAGTCAAAGCTGTCAGTTCAGAAATTTTTGAATCGGAGGAAGCCATAAAAACAACCTTTCACTTGAAAATCAAAAAATAGTTATGGGTAGACTAGCAGCACATTATCGCCG
>CAZEBH010000084.1:0-4991 GCA_964510425.1 uncultured archaeon
TTCCAACTAAGGGAGTAACCGCGCTCCAGATTTTTCCATTTCCCGGTTCAATTTGCAGGTGCAGCGTGGCAACAAGCCCTTCGCCCTCCGTTGTTACTGCATAAATTTTTATCGAGCCATTCGGAGTTACGGCAAAGGTCACAGCGCAAAAAAATACTATAAAAATAAGCGCCAAGGGCAGGAATTTTGAAGCCATATAAACCATCGCAGTGAGAGGACTCTCTTCTAATTAATAGGCTTGAGGGCATTTAAATAACTTGTTAGTACAATCTCAACCTGTTACTGCCAAGACTAGTTAACAACCAGTATTTGCCCTTTAACCCTGTTCTTCCGCCGCATCCTCGCCCGGCGCCATAACCGGTTCATCATGAGCGCCCTTATGCAACCGCAGCCCTATAACTGAACTTTTGTGCTTATTTAGCGCAACGCCGATTATCTGGTCAGCCTGGTTTATCACGGCATCATTGTGGCTGATTGCAATGAACTGGCTTGACATGCTCTGTTCTTTTACCATGTTGCCAACTTTCACGGAGTTCTCCTTGTCAAGTGCGGCATCAACTTCGTCAAATATATAAAATGGCGAAGGGGAGAATGACTGTATTGCAAAAAGGAATGCAAGTGCTGTAAGGCTCTTTTCCCCGCCACTCATTGCATCAATGCTCTTTAGCGTATCTTCCTTGTATTTGGCTTGTATTAATAGGCCACCTTCAAGCGGGCTGATTTTATCATTTAAATCAAGTAGGCCAATTCCCCCGAAAAACCTGAAATAAAGTTCGGAAAATTTCCTGGCAACATGGTTAAAGCACTCCATGAAAACACTGAGCTTTTTAACCTCGATTTTTTGTATCATCTCAATTACCGCAAGCCTTTCCTCGTCCAATTTATTTGCCTTCTGCCGCACATCATCAACTTCGTTTTTGAATGTATCAAAGTTTTCAAGCGATTTCATATTGATTGCCCCAAGTTTTTCGATTTCCTTTTCAATTTCAGGCAGGCGTTTTTTCAATTCATTCAAATTCGCATCCTTCAAGGGCTCAATTGAAGAGTAGTCCCTGAATTCTTCCTGTAAATCCAATAGCCGCACCTCATTTTTGGACATTTCAATGTTCAGCTCATTCATCTCCTTTTCGCGTGACTCAATTTTTCTGCCAAGTTCCTCCCTTTTGTTTGAAATGGCATTAATTTTTGCAGTCAGCCTGTCTTTTTCCTCTTCTAGCAATTTATTTGCCCTGCTCTCCTTTTCAAGCTCGGCTTCCATTCCCAAAAGGGCCTTTTGCGTTTCGGTTTTTTCCTTTTCCATTTTCAAAATTTCAGATTCAAGCCCCCCAATTTCCTTTTCGGCGGCGCCTGTTTCGGAGGCAATCGCACCGACTCTTGCGCTGAGCACCTTTTCAATTTCCATTGTGAGTCTTGTTGCAATGTTCTCTTTTTCATTTTTAGCCGAGTTAAACCCATGGAGTTTTTGCAGAAGGGTATTCATCTCCAAATTATCCTCTCCTTCCTTGCTGCCCCTTATTTTTTCCTCCAATAGTGCCTTTTCTTTTTCAAGAAGCCCTAAAGATTTTTGGATTGTTTTTTCCTGTTCAGGGCTAAAATGGGCATCCTGCAACTTTGCGCTTTCCCTGTATGAGCCCATGCGCGATTTCATTTCACGCAGCTCCTCCTCAACCCCGCCAAAAACGCGAAGAGATGCCACTAAATCAGATAACTCTCTTACCTCAGATTGGATTTTTGATTTTTGTGAAAGCAGCAATTGATGTTTTTCCTGCAGCTCTTTGGTTTTTGCCCTCGCTGAATTTATTTCACCGGATCTTTTTGAGTGTATTTTTTCCTTTCGCGCGCTCTCAAGGGGCTTTTCACACACTGGGCATTCGGATTTAGATTTGGATAATGTGTCAAGTGAATCCTGCATCCCCTCCATTTTTCCGTGCAGGGAATGTATTCCTGCTGCGATTTCCTCAATTTCCCCCTCCTTTGCAGCAAGCTTTTGCGCCGGGGATTTTTTCTCAAGCGTAAAGATTTTGCTTTCAGCCTCTTTTTTTGCTGCAAGCCTTGCTTCAAGGGATTTTCTGTGCGCCTCTAATTGCAAAAGCGCTTGTGAAGCTCCCATCGCCTGCTTTTGCACCCCGTGCTTTTCCATTTGTATTCCGTGCAATTTGTCCTTTAGCGCCGAGAGTTCTTTTAGAATGTCCGAGACGCGCTCTTCGCTGCCCTTAATTTCGGCATTTTTTTTGTCAAATTTAGGCCCTCTGCTATCGATTGTTTTGCGTACGCTTTCAAGCTGGGAATCCGCCTTTTCAAGCGCGTCAAGTGCCTGCGTTAGCTGCTCTTGTTTTTCCGCAATCCTTTTTTTTGTCTCTTTTAATTCATCCTTAAGTTCAAGAACCTTTTGCCTGCGCGATTGCAGTGAAATGCTTTTTTGGCTGATTCGCTCCGCTACAAGATTTAGATGGCCCCTTTTTTGTTCCACATCTTTTCCAAGCGAAGTGTAAGTTTTCTCGCTTGCATCAATTAACTGCTTGGTTGCCTCTTCTACTTTGCGCTCAAGTTCGCGCTCCTCTTCTTGCAAGCTACTGCGCTGCATTCTTTTGTCCTCAATTTCCTTATTCATTTGCGCAAGCTTGCCTACAGACTCCTCTGCGCCGCGGCTGTTGATTTTAATTTCCTCCGAGAGAATTGTTGCTTTTGATTGCCTGGTCTCATCTATCAGGGCATTATATCTCATCGCATTTTCCTTGTCAACTTCGAGCTGCTGCAAATAGGCTTCCCTCTCATTTAGAATGAGGTGGGCATCCTTTACTTTCTGCTCTACCTTTTCAAGCTTATTTAATGCCTCGTCTTTTTTCTCCTCAAATTCCTGTAGGCCAGCCGCTTCTTCAATAATTTGCCTGCGTTGTTTTGCATTCATCTCAATTACGCGCGTAATATCCCCCTGAACAACTATATTGTGTCCGTTTGGATTTACCCCCAATTCAAGCAAAAGGGATTGAACTTCATTTAGGGTTTTTCTCTTCCCATCAAGGCGATAAACCGATTTGCCGGCCCTATCAACCATTCTTGTAATCAGGATGTCCCTTCCGTTCCTGTCCTTTATTCCAAGTTCAACCTTTGCATAACCTTCCGTGGCATCGTGGTTTACAAGTTCAGTTAATTTTGAGGCGCGAAGCAGCCGGAGCGAAGTTATTCCCATTGCAAAAAGCAGTGCATCCAAAATATTGCTCTTGCCGCTGGCATTTGCGCCTGCAATTGCGGTAAAGCCTTCTGAAAAAGGAATTTCCGCTTTTCTGAATGATTTGAAGTTCTTGAGCCTCAGGCTCACAATTTTGGTCAATAGAACCGCCTTTTTCCCTTTTTGTAATTGCTGCACACAATTCTAATTTTTTTTATGTCCTTGCCAAATCCTTTCTATTTAGGACGAATTTTCAAAATATTTTATAAGTGCAATATTGTAGTAGGCGTTAGATAGTGAAAATCCTATCACTAATGCTGCAATTGCAATTGCATCAAATCCTGTTGCATCTGCCGCGGCTGAAAAAAACGCATTAATAATTCCGGTAATTGCACCGATTAAAAGCAAAAACAGGGCTATTTCAATAATTCTTTTTGTGCTCCACTGCCAGCTCTGTGCCATGGCGGCCTTCATTTTTTTCTTATTTATTGCCATAAACAGCGGGCTAAAGAGGAATTTAAGGAATGAAAAGGTGCCAAACCCAATCCATAAGAGCAAAAGCAATACAAAAATTATACCGGTGCCTTCAAGTGAAACTGCGCCCAAAAATAAAAAGAACGCCGCTGTTGCATAGAGAAAAAACCCCACAAAAGAAAAAAATGAGAGGGAAAAAATTTCTGTTACCCGGGAGAACTGGCCAAGTAGTGCCTTAATGGCACTTTTTTCACCTTTTGCAACAAGCGCACAATAAGTGTAGAGAATATAGATGCTGATAAAAAGCGAGGCAAAAACTGCAACAGACATTACAAAAATATCCGGTAAATATGCGGATGCAATATAAAATGGCAGATCTAAAAGGGGGGCATCCGGAACCTGACCTAAAATTAAGACGTTGAAAAAAAAGTTGAAATAATTGTCAATTGCAAAGAGCAGCAGGGCAATATTTAGAGCCATTCCGACAAATGCCGGGATTAGTAAAGATGGCCTTTTGATTATTTCGCCAAATCCGCCTGCAAGAGCCTTAATCATGCAAATGAAAACGCAATTAGTGTATTTAAGGGTTTCTTGGCCGAACGGGATTTTTGGCAACTGGCATTTGGCTTGGCTGTTTTTATTGCCAAGTTCAGAGGACGGTTTTTAAACCTTCTCCAACGCTATTTAGTAAAATAAAACCTGATTTTTAGGTGTTTTAATGCATATTCCCAAAGAAAAAAATATGTACTGCCCCAAGTGCAAAACGCACACCGAACACAAATTTAAACAGTTCAAGCCTGGTCAGGCAAGGGCGCTTTCTATCGGAACAAGAAGCAATGTCAGAAAGCACAAAATGGGTTATGGCGGAAAGGCAAAGTTCACGGCAACAGTTAAAAAGCAGAACAAAAAGCCAACCTTTATTGCAGAGTGTATTGTTTGCAAGAGAAAAATTTACTGGGTAATCCCGAAGAAAATGAAGAAAACCGAAATAATGGCGCCGCAATAACTGCCAAAAGCCTATTTTTTATCAAAAAGTATAAATAACGGTTATACTAAAGTATATCAAGAGGTTATACTTATGACTGAAGTTCTTATCAGTGTTGGGCCAAAGGGGCAGGTTCTTATTCCAAAAAGCCTCAGAGAGGAATATGGCATATCGCCATATGGAAAAGTGGCGGCGAAAAAAGAAAAGGGCGGCATACTGATTTCAAGGCCAAGTTCTGATGCCATATCGGCACTTAGAAAAACTGCCTTTTCGGGGAAAAGAACGGCTGTAAACGTTAAAAAGTTCAAAAACCAGTTTCAGGAACACTTTCCCAAGGCGACCCTTAAATGAAAGTCTACCTTG
>CAZEBH010000085.1:0-4906 GCA_964510425.1 uncultured archaeon
GATTCAACTGCGGGCTCTATAAGCCCGCGAGATTTCTCTCGGCACTATTTTAAAACGGTTCACTATAGCCACTATTTTGAGCGCTCGACCATATAATCCGCAAATTCTTTTAACAAAACTTTTGAAGGGGAGTCCGGGATTTTTTTCCCGAGTTTTTCCCAGCTATCAATTATTAGCCTGCGTGCGATTGCTTTTGCATAGTCAACTGAGCCCGCGTCCTCGATTAGTTCAATTGCCTCTTTCACATCGTTGGCTGATTTTTCTTTGGAGTTGAGAATTCCGAGCAACCTATTTTTTCGCCCCGCCTGCAGCGCATTAAGGGCATGAATTACCATAAGTGTCCTCTTGCCCTCCATTATGTCGTCTCCTATTTCCTTGCCCCAATCCACGTGCTCGGGCTTTATGTTCAGGATATCATCCTGTATCTGGAACGCGATTCCGATACTTGTTGCAAAATCGCCAAAGGCATCAACCTGCTGGCTTGTTGCCCCGCCAAGAATTGCGCCAAGCCCTGATGCCATTCTCGCAAGTGAACCGGTCTTGTAAGAGCACATCTGAAGATACTTCTCTTCGGTGACAATGGACGAGCCCTTGTGCCAATGAATGTCAGTTGCCTGGCCAAAAGATAGCCTGAGCATTTCGCGCGCGTACAAATCATAAATAGCAACTTTTTGCGAATCCTTGAGATTGTTTTCCCTTTGCAAAACAACAAGCGGGATATAATACATGGCATTTGCCGCATTCACCGCAACATCAACCCCGAAAATCATATGAGTGCTGGGTTTGCCCCTGCGCATTACAGAACCATCTTCCACATCATCGACCATAATCGTGCCATTGTGAACTAACTCAGGCATTACCGTAAATGGCATCGCCTTTTTTCTGGAGCCGCCGCAAGATTCGCATGCAAGAAGCATTAGTGCCGGCCTCCACCTCTTGCCGCCCCTTGAGAGAAAATCCCATATAGGATCATTAATTGCCTTTTGCAGGGCATTGAGATCTACAACAAAATCCGGCCTGCCAATTGAACTTGCAACCCATTTTTTAGAAATTTTGCGCGCAAAGAAGCTGGCAATTTCTGCGTCCACGTCTTTTGCAGTTGTTTTTAGAAACTCGTCAAGATGCAGGCAATCACCGTTTTTTCTTTTTTATAACAAAATAATAAACCAAGGCAACTGCAAGCAGTAGAAGAACAAAAAGTATCCCGAAAACAATCAGGCCTGCTACCGCGACAATTAGCAAATTATTTTTGCCGATTTCTATTTGCGGAAGTCCTGCAAAAAGAGAAGATGATTTTAGTGAAGAAGTGTCGGTTCCGGGCAGTAGCGGAATAGGCGGAGATATAAAAAAATCCAAAACCTTACCGGAAACAAGCGAATCGGCCTGGGCTTTTGTGAGATTGGCCAAAAGACCGTAGACAACTTCTTTTTTTGAGCCGAAGTTTACATCAAATGGCCCGAACAAAATGGTTGGGTCGGATTGCAGAATCTCAAATTTTTCCGTCGAAGAAATATCAGAGGATAGTGCGGCAAACTTTTTAGGGATAGGTTCAACTGCAATAAATGAAACAAAGTTTTTGTCAGTGTTTGAAAACGTGAGCACAATATTAGCCGCATAATAGGTGTTTGTGTCGGATTTCACTTCAAGAATTTCAAGTTTTCTTGAAGGCTTTAGGGATTTTATCATTGCCTTGGCATCAGTATGCAGCTTTTCTTCGATTCTGACTGCGCCTAAAAGCACATCAAGTTGACTCTCGTTGTAAAAATAATTCAGGGAGGAATATGTTTTGAAGGAAATTTTTGCCTTTGCAAGGGAAAATGCTGCCTTTGCAGCATCGGCATCTTTTCCGGAAATATCATAAGCGCCTTTTGCAAAAAGCTCGTTTGCATAACTCAGGTTTGAATCCGCGCCTTTGAGAATTGGCTCGAGCGCTGAGGTGTCAATGTTTTTTGATTCTAGCAGTGCAATATAATCAGCAGCGGATTTTTTTGCAGCAGAAGCCGCGTTTAATTTTTGCTCTGCTGCAACTTTTGCAAAAAAAGTATTGGTTATATTGTAGAGAGCCGAATCTTCGGCCTTGTTGCCGCCATTATCAGATGCTCGCACAATCACTTTGAATCTGCCATTATCAAAATTAATTGTATTCCAGTCAAATACGTACTTACCGCCATCGGGCAAAGCCTGACCTAAGAGAATTTCGCCAACAGGCCTTAGCGCATAGAGAGAAACATTTTCAAGGCCCGATGGGTTGGTTCCGGAATCTGATGCATTTATTTCAAAGCGCACATTTCCGGAAAGCACTTTTGTCGCAGGAGGTGAACTTATTGAAACCTGCGGCGGCACATTATCAAAAATAAATATTTTTTCAATACTACAAATATCCATGTCCTTGTCAATTGCCGCAAAAGAAATGTTATAGTCGCCATTTATTTTCCCGGCAAGCGAATAGCGCGCAGAAACTGATTTTACATTGCTAATCCCATCTAAAAGAGTTGTTTTTACGCCATCTGGCGCGGTTATAACCAAAAGCCCTTTCTTAAATACCAAATCCGAATCGATTGAGATATTGATATCAGCCCCTACTATTTGAGCAGTCACAAGAATCGAATTATCACAAAATGATATGCTCTGAACCGAAGCAATTGAACTTACAGTAAAGGCATTGCCTGCATTGTCTAGCACCTGGATGCGGTAGTGGAAACGGTGCGGATCCGAAGCGTCAAAATTTGCATCAGTAAAAGAAGTGCCCCTGATTTCTAAACCCACTTTTTTTGCAACATAATCCCTAATTGAAAAATCCCTGTTGTATCCAAGTATGGGGTCGTATATGTATCTAAGAGTGCTGCGATAAACATTGTAGTATGCAACTCCAGAAAGAGCATCCGCAGATTCCCCCCAATTAACCAATATACTTCCGTTGTCCTGGGCAACAGCAGTCGGAGAGTCCGGTTTTGTGGGGCCTACTGAATCTATCATGGTTTTGTAGTGCGTGGTCTCAGACCAGCCGGATGGCCCTTGCGCCCTTACATGGAAATAATATGTTCCGTCAAGCTTGCCGTTTACGGTAATTGTAGATGAAGTTGAATCTGTTACCGTATCAGGTGTTGTGTTTTCAGATGAATCAAGTTCATAACTATAGCCAGTTGCACCGGAATAGACTACCTTAAAAGATGGACTGGAATCGCTGCTCCATTTTCCTTCAGCGTGTGAATTGCTTGTAACCGTTGGCTTATCCGCAAATGAGATTGCGCAAAAGAGAAGGAAAAATAAGACAATCAAAAAAGATTTTTTCATAAAGAATTGCACCAAACATATAGCTGAAGAAAACGAATTAAAAGGGATGCCGCAGGAAAACGCCCATGAAAATCTATAAATAACGCAAGAGTAAGCATTGCAGAATGATAAAAAAATGAGGAAGGCGGGATTTGAACCCGCGACACCCCGGTTCCTGAGGAGACAACGAAGATTAAACAACGCCTCGTTGCCCCATCTTCAGCTTCACCCGGACCAAACAAGCCATTAAAGCGCGCTTGTGCCCGTCGAGTGCTCTCCCAGGCTGAGCTACTTCCTCGTAAAACAAACCAATAATTCCCAAATAAGGTTTAAAAGCGCTCCGTCAAAGCCTGCTTAGCAATTTGCGCTTTATAGGGATTGGAAAAACCTATCTCAGAAATCCATTTTCTAAGATTGTCCTTACCATACAAACAAACTTTGTGGCAAGGCACTGTTGAAAGTTTGGACCTATATTTTCTAATATTTGTAACCCTAAAACCCGCACATAATAAAATTAGCCAAACCGTTTACCGGAACACAACAACCCCCCCATCACACCTCTTCAAACCCTATCTCGGAAAAAGAGGCCGTATTGAGATGGAGAAATGTTTTAATATTTCAAATCTCTTTTTAATATGTGCCAGAATTTAGAAGAAGATTCAGAAACCTACGGCGAAGGCCGCCGCACATTAGAAGACCCGGGATTCGCACTTTTCAAACAGCTCTTTTAGGAAAAATATTTCAAGAACCTGGATTTATGAACCAAATGAGAGTTGCCCTTAGGCAAAGCAGACTATCCGGACAGGAAACTTCTTTTACCACTTTCAGGACACCTCAACAAAAGGAAGGGTCGTTGATCATGAGCGAAGTTAGGCTAATGGGACCTGAAGGAAGGCAAATGAATAGTGTAGTTGCGCGATTAAAAGAATTAAGAGGCCGGCACTTTATCGGGGATTTTAATTTTGCATTTCACACACATACAAAAGTCCACCCTGAAGAGAGTGCTGCCCATCAGTTTAGTTTGGAAGACATACGAACTGAAAGTGATAAGAGAACGGGAATAATTTGCATGGCCACTGTTCCCACATATTCAAGTAGCCCTATGGTAATGGTGTCATTTTTGTTCGCAAAAATACCGAGGGAATTTGACTGGAAACATTGTTCGAAATTTATGGAGCTGGAAGGAGAGTCCCTTACCTTGGAATTGCAAAAACGAATACTCACAAGGTTCGGAGTAAAGGTTTCATCTTTTGATCTTCCTTTTCACAGGGATTTTAGAGATTTTGGTTTTATTCCGCATTTACAAAGAAAAATTGTGAGTGATTTGAAATAAGTACATTGAATTTATTTTGAGGAAAAGAAAAAGCGAGCCCAGTGGGATTTGAACCCACGACACCTTGGTCGATCCGATTACTACCAGAGCTTTCAAGCCGGTAAAAAATCTTAAGAGCCGCACCTTCAATAAGCCTTAAAACTTAAAAGAATCAAGTGCTCTACCAGCCTGAGCTATGGGCCCGCTATGACAAAATATTCTCCAGAACAGCTTTAAATAGCTTACGCAAATAGCCTGGAAATGCGGTGTGAACTACCTGCCGCTGAAGCGGCAGGCGTCCTTGGGTCAGCCTGCATAATC
>CAZEBH010000086.1:0-4849 GCA_964510425.1 uncultured archaeon
AACTTCTGGCTGTCCAGAAGCTATTTTACGAAGGACATTAATTCGGGATAAGACATAATTTATTTTTTTATGCAAAGGAGGTTTCTGCCTACCTTTAAAAACCTTGCCCAAGCAATTATACTTAATTAAAAGCTCTAATTTTAGAGCCGCTTCCCAGATTTTTTGGGAGATACCAATTCGTTGGTAGGTTGAAAAAATGGATAAAAAAGACATGCTGCAGGCGCTAAAGTACGCGCGCGAACTTAGCAAAAAAAGAAAGTTTGAACAATCCGTAGAGTTCACCATGAACTTTAAGGGAATCGATTTCAAAAAGGTAGAGAATCGAATTGAAGTTGATGTAAAGCTTCCCTTTGCCACAGGAAAAAAGGCAGCAGTAAAGACACTTGTTTTTGTAAATGACACAAACTTTGCCGAGGAAATCAAGGGCAAGGTTAGCAGAGTTATAATGCAAAATGAAATTGCAAGCCTCAAGAAAAAAGATGCAGATATTCTGATGCGCGACTATGATGTATTCCTTGCCGAGGGGCCATCAATACTTGCGGTTGCAAAAGCCCTTGGGCAGCAGCTTGCGCCAAAGGGGAGAATGCCAAGGCCGATTACTGCCTCAGTTGCCGCAGTTGAGCAGTCCCTGAAAAATGTAAGCACTTTTACAAAGGTTTCAAACAAGAAAGGAAAATTCATGCCAGTGATTCATTTCATGGCAGGAAAGGAAACCGCCAAAGATGAAGAACTTGTCGAAAACATAATGGAAGTTTATAGCACAGTTCTCGGGGTTCTTCCGACAAGGGAGGGCAATGTCAAGTCAATGTATATCAAGCTCACAATGGGCCCGCCTGTAAAGGTTGGGGGGAAGCCTGATGCCTCGAACGCTCAGTGGCTTGCAACTAAGCCTGAGGTGAAGGCATGACCTCACATACAAGAAAGTGGAAAGAATCACAGCTCTCTGAACTAAAAGAGCTGGTTTCAAAATATCATGTAATTGCAGTGGCTGACATTCGGACATTTCCGGCATCACTTTTCACGCAGGTTAGAAAAAAGCTCCATGGAAAAGCCGTGATAAAAGTTTCCAAGACAAAGGTTCTGCGCAAGGCGCTCGAAGACCATGCCAATGCTGCAAAACTTACGGATTTTGCGCAGGACAATTGCGCAGTGATATTTACAAGCATGAACCCCTTTGAGCTTTTCGGTTTTCTCAAAAAGAACAAGGGGAAAGTGGCGGCAAAGGCGGGTGCGATTGCCGAAGATGACATAATAATTCCGGCGGGCGATACAGGCTTGCCTCCGGGGCCAGCCCTAAGCGATCTCAAGGGCGCGGGGCTTAAGGTTTCTGTGCAGGGCTCTACCATTACAATAATGGACGATAAGGTAGTTACCAAGAAGGGCGAACCTGTTTCAGCTCCGGTCGCAGCTACACTTTCAAAGCTCAACATTATGCCATTCAAGGTTGGAATGAAGCTAATTGCCGCAATTGAGAACGGTCAGCTATTCAAGGCGGAAATTCTTGACATTGACACGGAAAAAGCCTATGCAAATTTCATGAGCGCGCACAGGGGCGCATTTAACCTTGCAATCAATGCGGCAATCGCAAACAAATCGACAATTGAATTGCTTGTTTCAAATGCATTTAGAAACTCAAAAGCGGTTGCAATTGAGGGCAATATCCTGAATGCAATATCTGCTGGCCATATACTTGCAAAGGTCCACGGGGCGGCAAAGGACATAAAATCAAAGGTAAAGGAGGACGCTTAGTTTTACTATAACTAACCGAGGTGAAAAACGATGGAATACGTGTACGCGGCAATGCTCTTGCATTCGGCAAAGAAGGAGATAAACGAGGCCCATGTAAAGAAAGTTCTCGAAGCAGCCGGCATAACAGCCGATGAATCAAAAATAAAGGCACTCGTGGCGTCGCTCAAGGACATAAACATTGACGATGCAATTCAGAAGGCAGCGGTAGCGGCACCGGCAGCAGTTGCAGTAGCACCTGCAGCAGGGGCACCCGAAGCAAAAAAAGAGAAAGAAGTCGACAGCAAGAAGAGCGAGGAAGAAGCGGCTGCAGGCCTTGGAAGCCTGTTCGGATAGATTAATCATCTGTCCCTTTTTCCATTATTTTCAGAAGGGGAAATATTTTCCCTTCTGCTATTTTCTTTTTACATTTTTAAGGCTTTGTCAATTTTCCTTATTTCTTTGTAGTTGTCTCATTTGTTTTGCAAGGAAGTGTGCAAAGTCCTTGTATTGCTCCGCGTGTCCTTTTTCTTGCGTTCATGTTTCAGGTTTATCCGCTTCAATAAGCGGAGAATTCCTAGTTTTTTTAGAGAACTGGCAAATTGTTGAGTTAGAGGACGATTTTGCTTCCGGGCGGAAACTTTTTTTGAGCGTACAGGAATAAAATTCACGGGGGGTATTCATCTTCCAAAGCGAATACCCCAAACCTTATACTTCAACCAACCCCTTAAATCGGAAAACGTAGTGTGTGTTATCGCCACAAAAAGCAATTAAAAATGTGGTGATAACCCAATGCAAAAAATATCAAATTTGAAATTCTGAATTCGTGGTTTCACGATTTCTTTCTTTTCCTGCCCCTGAGTGCGGCTTTGGCAATGCTCACTATGCCTTTGCCGATTTTTTTCTTCGGTTTTTTCGGCATCTGTTTCTTCGGTTTTTGCACTGCAATCTCTTCTTTTCCAAGCGCAACCGGCAGCATCTGCCCCCTGCCAGAATTTTGTTTTGCCCCGCCTGCCGCCTCCGAATCTAGCATTGAAATCTGCCCAATCTCCGCATGAAGGGAGTTTTTGAGTGTGCCAATGCCGGCAAGGTATTCTTTTGATTTCTCCTCGAATTCTTCTCGTGTTACAACGCCCTCCTTGAGATGCTTTCGCAAATCGCGCAGCTTGGTATTGTATGCTGCAATTTCGGTTGAAAAGTTGTCCATTGCCAGAATATGTTGTGCCTTCTTTTTTCTTTCGCTTTCAAGAAAGTTGAGTTCTTCAGTGTGCTTTCCCATAAGGAGCGCGTGGGTATTGGAATCGATTTTGCCCTTCATGAACTGCAAATCGGCATCCCTGAGTTTGCCTTTTGCCTGGCTGATTTCCTTGAGTATGGAAAATTTCCTCTGCCTCTCGGAGTTCATCATGCCTGCAAGCATCACCGTGAGCACAAGTATTAGCGCCAAGAGCAGCAGTATTCCAACTATTGCCGTGAAATTATTCCGGGGCGAAACTGTAATTGTTGCCTGTGAATTTCCATTTGAATTTCCGGCGCCACTTGGCTTTTCAGCAGACGGGAGTTTGTCATAAACCATGTGAATTTCAGATGCGGCTTTTGAAAGGTTTTCCGCCATTAACGCAAGGCTATAACCGCTTTTGAGGTTATCAAGCGGTGCATTTGCTGGCAGTTTTTGTGAATCATAGTACTCCGAGGCTGAAAGATAGTACTTGGCATGGTCAAGGTATAGCACTGCCCATCCCGACTCTGCATTTGAATCCGCCTCCATTCTTTCAATTTGGGTTATTTTCTCTTGGAGCATTGCCTTAAGTTCCTCTGCGGATTTGCCTTTTATTTGCGCCTCAGAATCAAGCATTGCCCTTGCAGATGCCGCGTCAAAATATGAGGACTCGTACCATCCTGTTTCTTTTTCGTATTTTGCAGAATCTATCCTGCGCTCTATGTCCTTTTGCTGTTCCGGGTCCTGCAGGGAATTCAAATCTCTCTGCGCGCCTGCAATAATTGTGTCCATTGAATTTGCAAAATCATCCGGTCTTTTAACAAATTCATCTCCCTGAATTGAAAGTGAATAGAAATCCTTGGCAACTCCAAGCCACTCAACTGCAAAGGCATAATCCTGCATCCTGCCAAATGCCACCTGCAATTTATCATCCGCAGTTCCTCCAACCACAATTGTTTGCTGGGTTGAGAGCCTATTTACCGCCAAAGCCGCATAGGAGTATCTTTGTTGGGCTGAAGAGAGCCATTCAATTCCGTTCTTTGAAGGATTTTCATCAAGATCCTTGCTAAAATTATCAAGCTCTTTTTTGAGTTCAAATACCTTCAAATCAAGGGCGATTGAATCCTCTTCAAGCAGTTTTGGATTTGCAGAAACTTCCTTTACAATTGTTGCGTCAACTTTTGCGAGGAACGAAAAGTTCGCTGCGGAGTAGAGGTAATTTTGCTCATTTAAAATTTCAGCCTTCTCAATCATCTGCTCCGCATTATTTAGCGCCTCCAAAAGAGAACTGGTAATTTCAGGGGCTTCGAGAAGCGATGATGAAAGGGCATTTCTTGCTTCAGAAGTTGCCTGCTTTGTCTTGTGTATATAATTTATGGTCAGTGCCTTGAAAGGCAGCAGGCCCTGGCTTATTGTAATTTTTTGCGGGACAAAATCCGGAATCGCGTTCTGCTGGTCTGAAATTGAACTGTTGATGTCCTCTAGCCTTGAATTTGCAAGCTTGATTGCCTGCTCAATTGTTCCGACTTCTGCAACCTTAAGGCCCCAGGTTTTCGGGGCATAATCAACCAGATTTACGCTTTTGACCCCTTCCGGAAGTTTTACTGTCTGTATTGCTTCACCTCTTGGTATCAAAAAAAGCCTGGTTCCGTTTTTACCTGATTCACGCGCCTTTTCAAATACGCCTCCCACAGGGCCAACAGAGCCATCCTCCCTAATAGTTCCGGTTAAACTAACATAATCCGGAACCGGCTTATCAAGAAGCATTGAAACTGTAAGAAGTGCCATGGCTGCCCCCGCGCTTGGTCCGTCTACAACTGAAGCCGAGGAATCAATTGTATATTTGAAATCATAAGAATTAACTTTTGGATAAAATTTATTTGCAACTTCCACTGCCGTTCTTTC
>CAZEBH010000087.1:0-4842 GCA_964510425.1 uncultured archaeon
CCCAAGCCCCATTTCCTTCACAATCCACCGAATCTTACGCTGGTTCAGTTTCTTCATAACTTCTGGCTGCCCAGAAGTTAATTTACGAAGGACATTAATTCGGGATAAGACACATTCAAAAAAATACAAGTGCACTTTTAACCCCTTAGTTGCCGTGTATTTTATTGCCTGCAGAGGCATATAAGGCACATCTAATATGGCATTGAATGCGCATTATTTATATACTTAAAGGGACATAAAATAATAGGTGATTTTATGAACATCAAGCTCGGGACACCTTACGAAGCGACCATGAAAAAGATTATAAACAAGGGGTATGCTGGCAGCCAGACAGAGGTCATCAGGCAGGCACTAATGGCCTATGAGCGAATAATAGACGAAGAGGAAGTCATGCTTGTCAACAAGGGCATAGCGGCTGAAATGGAGGAAATCCGCACCGACATGAAAAGCACGAAAACACTCTCCCAAATGAAGAAAAAATATGGGCTGTGAAACAATGGAAGCAATATTCTCCCCAAAAGCCCAAAAAGCTCTCGATGAAATGGACAACACATTAAGGATAATATTCCTTAAGCACGCGGAAAAAATCGCCTCCGGCCCGGAACAGCGACACATGCGATTCGGGCTGCCATTTTACGTTGAGGAAGTCACAAGGCAGGCAAGGCTTGTATACAACTTCGACGCAGGAAGCCTTTTCATAGTAAGGTGCTTTGCAACCCACAAAGAATACGAGAAATGGTACAAAAGCTACAAATGAAATGAGGATACATGCACATTAGTTATCCATTTGAGCCCTCGCAGGGCACAATATATTCACACTAGCTGAGCGGGTGATGCAAGAGTTGATGAAACGGAAAAACCCCTCCCCCCCCCTGAACGCCGAATTGTTTATGCCACTCCTCTTGTAGAAGCAGCAAGAAGAGTAATGCGTGGCCCGGAACCAATAGACAACACACATCTTGCAGATTTGCCGAAAGGAAGGCTAAGAAGGTTAATGCCTGAAGTTAAAGACGTTGGGTTCTCAAAGAAACACATCCCCTTAGAAGAAATTCGCAGATTGAAATCTAAACTTCTTCGGGCTTTCGAGAAAAAAGGTTTCAAAACGAATCGGGGCCAGACCATCTAAGGAAATACTAGAAAATATACTATTATGCCCCCACAGGGCAAACTATTTATTCAAAGTACACTTTACCCATATTCGGCTATATACTCCACTAGCCGAATCCTTTACATATTCGTATAGTGCACTATATACTAATGCATAGATTGGGTTTTGGCCGATTATAACCCTCGGGGGTAAAAAGTTGCAGCGCCGCCATATAGGCATTTGATTTTAAAACGGCCAAAATAATAAGACAAAAATACAAATGGGATTTCATGCCGGAAAAATTTGACCTAATCATTGCAGGAGCCGGAATCGCAGGCCTTGCCGCGGCAATTGAAGCATCAAAACAGAAAAATAAATCTATATGTGTTCTTGATCGCTTTGATTCAAAGCAATCAAACAGCTACTATGCGCAGGGCGGGATTGCAGCCGCAATTGGCAAAAATGACTCTTGGAAAAGCCACGCAAAAGATACACTAAGTGCTGGAGCCGGGCTTTGCAATGAGAATATTGTAAATTTTATCACAAAAAATGGCCCATCTGCAATCCACGAGCTTCAAGATTTGGGGCTTGTCTTTGACGGAGATAAAAAACCAGATCTCGGGCTGGAAGGAGGGCATGGCGAGAAGCGCGTGCTGCACATCAAAGGTGACCAGACAGGAAAAGAAATGACAGAATTCATGAAAAAAATTGCACAGGAACAGAAAAACATTTATTTTTTCCAGAATTCAATGCTTGAGCAAATAATCTGCGAAAAAGAAAAATACGGCGGAATAAAATTGCATCAAAAAGATTGGCTGCAATCAAACGCACTAATTGTTGCAACCGGCGGGTATGCGGCCTGCTATGAAAAAACAACAAACCCCCCGACAACTCTTGGAAGCGGCATAGCAATAGCGCAGCAGGCTGGATGCGAACTTAAAGGAATGGAGTTTGTGCAGTTCCACCCAACAACTCTGCGCTCCGTAATTGGGTCAAATTTTCTTGTCTCAGAAGCCGTACGCGGCGAGGGCGGAAAAATAGTTGATGAAAATGGTAGGCAGCTGATAAACCCGCTTGATACGCGCGATAAGGTGAGCATTGCAATATACAAAGAAATAATTGGCGGGAAAAAGGTTTTTCTTGATGCACGCGACTTTGAAAGCGGCTTTTTTCGCGAGCGCTTCCCGACAGTATTTGGAGAACTCATAAGGCATAAAATAAACCCGGAAAAAGACCTGATACCAATAGAGGCCTCGGCGCATTATACCATTGGCGGGATCAAAACAGGCATCGAAGCCAAAACCAATGTGATTGGAATTTACGGCGCAGGGGAGTGCACAAATTCCGGGCTTCATGGTGCAAACAGGCTTGCATCAAATTCGCTGCTCGAAGGGCTTGTAATGGGAAAAGTTGCCGGGGCAAACGCAATACTAGTTAAAAACAGCACAAGAATAGGGGGCCAAATGGATATGCGGCCAAAAGCACGAAGAGGCATTTCCACAAAAATTGCGTTTGATGCAATGAAAAAAGTTATGTGGCGCTGCTGCGGCATTGTGCGCGATGAGGCTAACCTAAAGGATGGCTTAGCCGGCATTAAAAATCTGGAAGAGAATATTGAAATCACAGAAAAGAGCGAAAATGCGATTACAAGAAACGCCTTGATTGTGTGCAGGAAAACAATTGAAGCCGCACTGCAGCGCAAGGAAAGCATTGGGACTCATTACAGAACCAATTGATTATTTCCCAATTGCAAGCATTCCTTCAAGCGCCTTTTGCGCACGCGCCCTGATGTCTTCTTGGATTTTTATTTCAAAATTGCCATTTTCCAATGATTCAAGGACATTTTCCAGATTAATTTTTTTCATGTAAGGGCAGACACTGCACGGGGTTATGAACTCTTTTTGCGGAAAACGAGCGCGAAGCAAATCCGACATGCCGCACTCGGTTACGAGCATGAACTGCTTTGCATCGCTCTTTGCAATATAGTTGTACATATCGCTAGTCCCCCCCGCAAGGTCCGAAAGAGCAATCACAACAGAAGGGCATTCAAGATGGGAGAGCACTTTGAGACCGGGGTATTGCTTTCGGTAGGCCACAATCTGCTCTGCACTGAATGTTTCGTGAACAATGCATGCCCCATTCCAGGAGTGGAGTTTTTTTGACGTTTGCTTTTGAAGGTTTGCTGCCATGAATCTGTCCGGAAGAAAAATCACCTCATTCCCCGAAAATGACTCAATGACCTTGAGCGCATTTGCGCTGGTGCAGCATACATCGCTTTCGGCTTTTACTTCTGCGGAAGTATTTACATAAGTTACAACTGGCACATTTGGGTGCTTGGATTTTAACGCGCGAACATCCCTTGCAGTGATGCTCTCGGAAAGGCTGCACCCAGCCTCAAGCGAAGGGATAAGGACCTTTTTGGAAGGGTTGAGGATTTTCGCGGTTTCAGCCATGAACTGCACGCCACAGAATAGTATGATATCCGCATTTGTCTTTTTTGCCTCAACACTCAGAGCAAAACTGTCTGAGACAAAATCCGCAACCCCAAAAAGAATTTCAGGGCGCTGGTAGTTGTGGGCAAGGATTATTGCATTTTTTTGCCTTTTTAGAAGATTTATTTTCAAGGTGAGTGGCGCAAAAAGCATGCACTCATTTAGTGAATAGCCAAGATGCCGCATAGAAGCATGGATGCGTTTTGCCTCCGCAATAATTTCCCTCTCAATTAGCGCGGCTTTTTGCATAATAAGAGTTGTTCAGGGGGAAATTATAATGGTTTTGGGGCATGGCTAAATAGTCCGGAAAGTCAATCGGGTACTGATCATCCCGACTAAATCCTTCAGGCTCCATCTCATCACCCCATGAATTTACCGGTTTGCCCATTTTTTCACCCCCTTTTTTCTACCACTAACTGGAAGTTACGTTATATATAGATATCCAATATAAAACATATAACTCAAAGTATTACTATATAGTTGGGGGCATTATTTTGCAGACAAGAAAAATTCAGCTCATTGCAGGAACCACATACTCGATTTCGCTTCCAAAAGAGTGGGTTCTCAAAAACAAGCTCAGGGAAAGCAACGAAATAGTCATTTACGAAAAAGGCGATGGCAATCTGGTTCTGAGCCCTAAAGAATCCCAAAAGAAAACCCCGAATGAAATATCGCTCGAAGTCGAAGGCTACAAAGACAATATTGACCAGATACTCTTTGCGCTCTACTATATAGGAATAGAAAACATAACGCTCTACTCGAAAAAAGATTTCCCAAAAGAACTGAAAACAAAGGTGCGCAAAACACTAACGCACATGAGTGGAACTGAAATTAGCTATGAGGACCAACAGAAAATTGTTATAAAGGTTTTGCTTGACCGTTCCAAGGTAAATGTTTTGCAGGTTCTCTACCGCATCAGCATTATTGTTGAAATCACACTGCAGGGCCTAACGGAAGGGCTCAATATTGAAGAAATTAGGATTAATGAAAATGAAATAGACAGGTTATACCACCTTATGACAAAAATTATCACACTCGCACTTATTGATTCAACAGTTCTTGAAACTTCTGGTATAGGAAATGTTTCACTAATACCCTCGTCTCTTCTAATTAGCAAGAAGCTCGAACATATTGGCGATAATGCGAGCTATCTTGGCGAGTACTTGTATGACAATAGCTCACTTATGGAAGATACAGAGGCGCTTGAATTTGTGAACTACCTGCCGCTGAAGCGGCAGGCGTCCTTGGGTCAGCCTGCATAAT
>CAZEBH010000088.1:0-4784 GCA_964510425.1 uncultured archaeon
CGCTCCATGACGGGCAGAATATCTGAGCAGCCTTTGAATTGTCCTTTCCAGATTTGTTACCATATAAATGCCCAAAGAGGTTTATTGCAGTAACAGAGAGAACTTTTGAAAATAAAAGCATTATGCCATCATTTCTGCTCCGTAACCTCACCGGCATACCCTATGCTCATTGCCTTCTTGAAATCCTCAATCGTTGAGCAGATTCCATTCCCGATTAGCCAGCGCACCTTTACATCCACCGCAACATCAGTGTGGTCATAGCACGGGATTGCCCCTGCCTTTACGGCCTCGAAACCTGTTTCATAGTGCATTGCCATGGCGTTTCCGCCGGTGAATTTTGTTGTGATGAAAAGCGGAGTCATGTATTCATGCGCGGCCTGCTTTATTGTGGGTATCAGGCTGAACTCGCCTTCATTGCACACGTTCCCTTCTCCAAGGGATTTAAGTATCATTGCTGAAACCCCGCCACCAGTAATAAAACCAAGCAGCAGGCTTGGCTCTATTCCGGGGGATAGTTCAAAACTTACAACCCCCCCTTCCAAATTTTGGCGCAATTGAAACTCCGCCGGCATTGCACTTCTTTTTCAGAAGAGATATGTTTAGATGCACGCCCGAGGCGTCAATTACTCCGACATTTGGAAAGGCAGGAGAGTGGAACGCATCAAAATCTTTTTCACTTCTTTTGAGCGCACGGCAGCCAAGAAGCACCCTGTCCCAAAAATTAATCATTACATCCGCCACGTCATTTTTTATTCCGGCTTCTAGCGTTCTGAAAAGATTTTCAAGGTTGAACCTGCCGTCCCCTCCTTCCTGATAAATCGGTGTTTGAGAACCGGTTATGCAAACAGGAATTTTAAGCCAGCTCTTTTTTGGCTCGCGCCCGTTCAAAGCGTATGCAAGCGCGGTTGCAGTATATGACATTGTGTCGGTCCCATGGGCTATTCCCACCGCATCAAACCCTTCGTCGTCCTGCGCTTTCTTGATGCGAAAAATCAATTTTTCCCAATCATTCGGAGTCATGTTTGTGCTATCTTTTGCGGTAACTATTTCGAACTTCACTTCAAGCCTATCTGAAAATTTTTCCAGAATTGGCCTACATGCCTCTTCGAAAACCTTTGAATCCTTTGGCGGGATTAAAACAATTTCTTCGCCCCTCTTTTCAGGCACCTGACCAATTGTGCCTCCGTTGTAGAGAAACAAAACTTTTTTCCTTGCCATAAAAAAACCCTGCAAATTAACTTCTCCCAACTAAATTTCCTAAAGCCAGAAGCAGAATATTATTGGGCACCCAATCAATATAATCTTATTCCATTTTTTTCAGTAAAAAATTTAATAAAATAAGGAAAAAAGCCTAAAAATGGAATATTTTCCCATATTAGTTAATAAATGCCGAAGACACTAATTTGTGCATGGAAAACCCGAAAATTGACCAAAAGGACAGGCAAATCATAAATGAGCTTATTGCAAACAGCAGGCAGACAGTTGGCCAGCTCGGAAAAAAGCTTGGGATGCCGCCAACAACAATTCACAACAGGATAAAAAAACTTGAAACCGAGGGCATCATAATCAATTACACGGCAAACATCAATTACAAAAAACTTGGAAGGCCGGTGATGGCATTTGTTGGCATTACGGTAAATTACAATGTTGAGGGCAAGAAAATAAGGCAGATGGAGGTTGCAAAAAAAATCAGGGCACTTGAGGGAGTGCGCGAAGTCACAATTCTCACAGGCGGAATGGACATAATCGCAAAGGTTCTGGCAATAGACATTGATGACCTAAACGAAATCGTGACCGAGAAGCTGCGCGATATTGACGGCGTTGACAAGACGCAGACAATGATTGTGCTCACGCAGGTTTAAATAAGACAAATGTCTCATTCTTTACATGAAGCCCAAAGATGAGAAAGCAGGGAAAATTCTGAATGCCCTGCATGACTCAAAATTCGGCCTCTGGGTTCGCGAGATTGCGCGAAGAACCGGTCTTGACAAAAGCACGTGTTCAAGAATTTTAGCCCAGATGGGCGAAAAAGCGGAATTTGAATGGGTTGGAAGAAACAAGATTTATAGGCTGCGAGAGTGAGAGGGTTTAAAACATTTAATTTAGTTATAATAGATGTGGGATAAATGGATTTTGACTACAAAGCAGTTGGATTGAAATGCGGGCTTGAATGCCATCAACAGCTTAATACCGGAAAACTTTTTTCCCGGACCCCTTCTCTCTTGCGAGATGATGAGCCACATTATAAATTCAAGAGAAGACTCAGACCTGTTGCCTCGGAACTCGGGGAGTATGATAAGGCAGCACTTGAGGCATACGAAAAGGGGTTTTATTATATTTATGAAGGTTATTATGACACCGTTTCGCTTGTTGAGCATGACGATGAACCGCCACAGCATATAGATGAAGTTGCTTTGAGGACGATAATGGAGATTTGCCTTCTTTGCAAGAGCAACATCATTGATGAAATGTTTGTTATGCGTAAAAGCGTTTTAGACGGAAGTAATGTTTCATCTTTTCAAAGAACCATGCTAGTTGCAGTTGGAGGCTCAATTGAAGTAGGGGAGAAAAATCTCGGAATTCAGACAATTGTGCTTGAGGAGGATGCTGCACGCCCAACGGAGAAAACCGACACACATATTTCATACAGGCTTGATAGGCTGGGAATTCCGCTAATTGAACTTGCAACTGAACCCGGAATAGAAACCCCGCAGGAGGCAAAGGAAGCGGCGCGCGCAATCGGCTCCATTTTCCGCCTCACTGGAAAAGTCAAGCGCGGCCTTGGAACCATAAGGCAGGATTTGAACGTTTCCATTAAAGGCGGGGCGCGCGTCGAGATTAAGGGAGTGCAGGACCTTGAAATCATAGATGAATATGTGAGGCGCGAGGTCCAGAGGCAACAGAAACTGCTGGAGATAAAGGCCGGGCTTTTGAAACGCGGGGCGAAAAAAACCGCGATAAATGCGGATGGGAAGGTGCTCACACACATATTCTTGGGGACGGATGCAAAAATAATCCGGGACGCGGTTTCGAAAGGCGAGATTGTTTTGGGAATAAGGCTTGAGAAATTTTCAGGGCTTGTGGGAATGGAAGTGCAGCCAAACAGAAGGCTTGGCACCGAATTTGCAAACCACGTGAAAACAAAAACCGGGCTCAGGGGGCTCTTTCATAGCGACGAACTCCCGAATTATGGCATAACGGAGCAGGAAATATTGCAGGTGAGAACTGAATTAGGGTGCTCTACCGAGGATGCGTTTGTAATGCTTGCAGGTCCTGTCGAAAAGGCGGCAGCGGCGATTAAGGCGGTAGCAGAAAGGGCGGCATATTGCTTTGAAGGCGTACCGGAAGAGACACGCGGCGCGCTTGAGGGAGGCAATAACGAATATCTAAGGCCGCTTTCGGGAGCCGCAAGAATGTATCCTGAAACGGACATTGCAACGATTTTAGTGGGCGATGGCGCGCTTAAGGAAATTTTTGCAACGCTCCCGCTTTCAACCGAAGAGAGGCTAAAGCTCTACAAGAAATGGGGGCTCAATGAGAAGCTTGCCAATGAAATGAAGCTGAGCAATTACGCGCGGCTTTTCGGAAAAGTGGTTGATGCTGGCGCCGACCCGAAAAAAACCGCGGTGTTCCTGCTAGAAGGCCTTGTGGAAGCGAGGCGCGATGGAGCTGAAGTGGAAAACCTCACCGAGGAGATGCTTGAAGAATTCATTACCGCGACGAAAGAGGGAAAAATCACAAAGGAAATACAGTCGGAAGTGATTGCACAGAAAAGCAAAAATCCGTCTGTCCAGTTAGAAAAAATCTTGTCGTCAATGGGAGCCTCTGGGGCTTCGAAAAAAGATGCCGAGAAAATAATACAGGAAATCGTTGCCAAAAATTCAATGATGGTTAAGGAAAAAGGCTTGGGCGCGCTCCCCGCACTCATGGGGGATGTCATGAAAGAACTTAGGGGAAAAGCCGCTGGAAAGGAAATCAGCGCGATTCTCAGAAAAGAAATTGAGCAGGCCTTAAAGGGTAAAACATGATGCCCCGTGCAATTTCTCTTGCAGAAATCCGCAAATTCTTCAGGCTACGCAACCCAAATTCACACAAAGGCCAGAATGGGAGGGTTTTAATCATTGCCGGCTCCGATGAACTTGCAGGCGCTGCGGCACTTTCATCTGCCTCTGCATTATCGTGCCTGCGCAGCGGAATTGATTTATGCACCATCGCAGCCCCGGAAAAAACCGCTTGGCTGATTAACAAATATTCCCCGGATTTGATTGTAACAAAGCTTTCTGGAAAAATCGTTTCGCAAAAGCATGTCAAAAGACTACTTGAACTTGCAAAAAATTGCGATTCCATTCTCATAGGACCAGGCATGGGCAGAGAAATAGGCACCCTTAAGGCAATAAGGAAATTTGTGGAAAAGTGCCCCGCCAAAATGGTGCTTGACGCGGATGCCCTGCACGCCTGCGCAGGAATGAAATTTGCGCGCAAAGCCCTGATTACGCCGCACACAAAAGAATTTGGGATTTTCACTGGATTCAAAGCTGAAGGAAAAACACTTGCGCAAAAAATTGCCCTTGCAAAAAATGCTGCGCAAAAATTTAACTGCACTGTGCTGCTAAAGGGAAGGGTTGATGTTATAACTGATGGCAAAAAAATGTTTCTGAACAAAACCGGAAACGCACGCATGACAGTAGGTGGGACTGGGGATGTCTTGGCAGGGATTAGCACCGCGTTTTTAGCGCTTGGGGCCGATTTTACTGAGGCCGGCGCTGCGGCAGCATTTGTGAACG
>CAZEBH010000089.1:0-4639 GCA_964510425.1 uncultured archaeon
TATTCCCTGAGCAATTTAACTATTAAGGTAATTTCATGCAGGAAAATCGGCAAAACCAGTCTTCTGAAAATGAAAACACGCTCGGAATAATGGTCAGGAAAAATGAGGATTTTTCCGAGTGGTATAACCAGGTTGTGCTAAAAGCCGGCCTGGCTGATTATGCCCCAATTAGGGGTTTTATGATAATCAAGCCACACGGGTATGCCATGTGGGAGAGAATTCAGGAATACTTCAACAAGGTTTTGGACAAGCGCTTTGTGCACAATGCATATTTTCCTCTCTTAATTCCAAAGAGTTTTTTTGAAAAGGAAGCAGAGCACGCGCAGGGGTTTGAACCCGAACTTGCCTGGATTGAGTCAAGAAAAGAATCTGGCGCTGAAACCGAGGAAAAAGTTGCCATAAGGCCAACATCCGAAACCATAATGTATGATTCGTACGCCAAGTGGATTCGCAGCTGGCGTGATCTGCCTCTTCGCATGAACCAGTGGTGTAATGTTTTGCGCTGGGAAGTTAAACAGGCCAAATTGTTTTTGCGCACACGTGAATTCCTCTGGCAGGAAGGCCACTGCGTTTACGCGACAAAGGAACAGTGCGACAAGGAAGTGCGCATATTTCTGGATGAGTACAAGTGCCTCTGTGAAGAGCTTCTTGCCATCCCGGTTGTTGCCGGAGTGAAAACCGAATCAGAAAAATTTGCAGGCGCTCTATACACAACAACTATTGAAGCGCTAATGCCAGATGGCAGGGCTTTGCAGATGGGGACTTCGCACAACTTAGGCCAGGGCTTTGCAAAGGCATTCGGCATAAGCTATATGGATGAAAACAAAAAAGCCCAGCTGCCATGGCAGTCAAGCTGGGGCTTTTCAACTAGGCTAATTGGCGCAGTTGTGATGGTGCACGGGGATGACAGGGGCTTGGTTCTGCCGCCGCGCTTGGCAAAAAACAAGGCGGTGATTGTCCCGATTTTGTTTGATAAAACCAAAAAGGAAGTTTTGCAAAAATGCAGAAAAATTGAAAAGGAACTAGAAGAGTTCAATGTGCTTGTAGATGATCGAGACCAGTACAGCAGCGGATGGAAGTTTGCGGATTGGGAACTCAAGGGAATTCCTCTAAGAATCGAACTGGGGCCCAAGGATCTGGAACAGGGGCATGTTGTAATTGTCCGCAGGGACAATGGAAAAAAAGAGTTTGTAAAGGACAAGGATGTGAAAAAGCGCATCCCGCAGATTCTTGAGCAGATGCACGATGAGATGTTTGCAAAGGCAAAGAAGTTCCTCGATTCAAACATAGTTGAAGTGAAGGGCAAGGAAGAGTTCAGGAAGACTTTGAACGAAAAGAAGACTGCTCTGGCATATTTTTGCGGCGAAAAGGATGTTGAGGCAAAAATCAAGGAAGAATTCGGGGTGACATCGCGCTGCATCCCATTCGGTCAGGAAGAAAAAGAGGGCAAGTGCATATTTTCGGGAAAAATGGCAAAATCAAAAGTTCTATTCTCGAAATCCTATTAATTCAAATAACCAGTTTGCTCGTCAGGTGCCACGAGCTGCTTTTTCCAAACTTCCGCAACCACTCCGCCGATTTTTTTGTCGTGCATTTCAAGGAATTCAAACCCACACGAGGAATAAAGTTTTTTCGCTCTCTCGTTGCCTTTTTTGACAAGCAGCCGCGCAGTGCTTCCCGAGTTTTCCCTAATGAATTCTATTGCATATTCGAGGAGCTCTCGTCCAAATCCTTTTCGCCTGTATTGCTCTTTTACTGAAATCGCATTAATCATCCCGACATCCTGCCACATTTCTATTTCAACAAAACCCGCAAATTCACTGCCCATCACCTTCTTGAAAACTGTAATTTCCGGCCTTTTCATCCTCTCGATTATTTTTTCCTTGTCCAGTTTTTTGTAGGCAAATTCGCGCCCGATTATTCCTTCCAGGTTTGCGGCATCCTTTTCCTGCGCTTTTTTAATCCCGTTCATCCTGTCTGCCCCTTCAAATATTTCCATATTTCATCCTCAGATACGGCGCAGCCAGTAAATTTTGCGGCAAAGAGCGCCGCCTCAACCGCCTGTTTTGTTGTATGCAGTTCGTTTCCGAATGAGCCGTCCTCATATGCGAGTGAAATGAGTTCAGTTGAGCGTATCACTTTAATCTGGGCATACTCGCGCCTGAATTCATCAATGCGATTTGGGTTAAGGCTTATTTTTCCGTTGTGCCTTTTTCGCAAAAACCACTCAAGGCTCTGCGGCTCTTCTAAAAGAAGCCTTGTTGTTCTCTCATCAATTGCAAGGGCATCTGCGTTGATTTCCTTCATCAGCGCAAGAGTTTCCATTTCGCCCCTATGTATGATAATCATTCGTGCTCCGTTGAATGTGCAGAGATTGTCGCAGGTAAACTGCAGTTTTTGGAGCCTCTGCCTGAAATTCTCTGTTGCGCTTGCAACCTGCAAATAACCTTCCTCAACAGCGTCTCTAATTCTAATGGCATTGAGTTCAAACTTGCGGATTCGCATTGGTGTCACAACACTTTCCTCATAAACACTTTGCGGTATCACAAATGAGATATTTTCCTTTTGCGAGAGGTTTTTGATTATTTTTATCATGCAGTTGTCTGAAATTGTTATCAGTGTGCTAGAATCCAGCACAATTGTTTTTTTCTGTGCCGCGACTTGGTTATCCGGATTCATCATTTTCTCAAAATCTCCCGCAGCATTTCCATGCGTGCAGTTATTCCCATTCCTGCAGGGTGCTCGTCGTGAATTCTTGTCGAACCTATGTATTTTTGCAGTTCCTTGCTATCGGCTCCCGTAAGTGATGCCGCCTGTCGCAAACTAAGCCCCATTGCATAGGCGGTTGACGCCTGCTTTATTTTGGCCTTTTCATAGATGTTTTTTGCAAAGTTGCTAAGGTCCCGGTCAAGCCCGCTGATGCTTTTAATTGCCAGTTCAAGGCTTTCATCGAATGCCACGCGGTTGTTTTTTTCAAGCGCGGTTTTGGCATCAAGAAGAGCGGTCCCGATTTTCTGCGAAATCGTGCCCCACTGCGGGCTTCTTAGAAAATGGTCCTTTGAGAGCATCTTGTAGAGCGAATATGCTATTACCGAGAGCCTTGCAAGCGGGCTGTCATTGTTCTGTGCCGCCTGCTCGATAAAATCATTTCCAAGCCGCTTTAGGTCCTGCAGCCTTTGCCCCCTGAATGCATTCAGGAGCACTTCGAGCCTGTTTGAAAGTTCAAAATCCATAAGGATACTATTGCTAAAACCGCTTATTTAATGGTTTCATTTTGCACATTTGGGCTTATCTCGCAAGCCAAGTTTTTTATTCTCTAAAGCCCACTTTAAGTAGATGAATACAGGGGTTTTGATTGCTGTTTTGTTGCTTTTATGCGCGCTTGGGGTTTATGGCATTTCAGGAAATGATGCTGTAAATTACATAGTCAACGCAAACCATTTCTTATATGATGCCGAGACATACACCCCGCCAAATGTTTCAATACATTTCGGTGAATTTGACTACTGGGTGGTTCCGATAACCGCGGGCAAGGACGTTGTCACTTATTTTCCTGTCAATTCAAGGACCGGGGTGCTTTCGGTAAACAAATCCGATAACCGCTCTCTTTTCACCCTGGCAGACAGCCTGCGCGAAATCCAGCTCATAAAAGAATCAATAACCCCAAATTCGGGGATTGAATGGGTTTTTACACAAAAATACCAGACAATTTTCAGTGAGACATCGCTTCAGGTCAGTGATGAAATTTACCAGCTAAATACTGTACAAACCGCGCTCAAGCAGAATAACATCGATGCGGATTTGGGTGCAATGAAAGGCCAGCTCACTTCCATGAGTTCGTCCGCTTCCTCAATTGCAAAAAAAATTGCAGATGCCTCTCAATCGGAGAACGATTTTGCAACCAAGCCCTCGCAGCAAACTCTTGATGCAATGAACAGTTCATTTGAGAATGTGTTCACATCCGTTTTCTCTCTCAACTCAACATTTCTTTCATACAACAGCCAGCGCAACAAGCTAAAGCAGCAGATTTCCATTGCGGAAATTGACGCCCAGCAAAAGGCGCAGCTCTCGGCAATCCTCAACCCTCCGCCAAGCCTTGAGGCACTTGGAAATTATAACATCAACGCGCAGCAGATTAGTGAAAAGCTTGGTTCCGCTTTCCAGCAGACAGGCCTTCGGATGGATTCGCTTCTTGATGAATTTGCAAACAGGCAGCTCAAGAACGAAGTTTATGGCATAATTTATGGCGAAAATGAAAAAATCAAAAAGGACACACCGTTCCTTTCGCTTTCAGAGGCAAAAAATTCAATGCTTTCAAAGGAAAAGCGCGCGCTATGGGAAAACCAGGCAAAAACAAACCAGCTTGACCAGGATTATTCGCGGAGCCTCAAGTATTATGATTCAAAGGATTTTGTGAACGCAAAGACATATGCAACAAACGCAATTGATGATGCAATCGCGGTTTATAAAAAGGGGGAAAAGCCAGCGGTTGCCGCGCCGCCGGTTTCACAGGGATTTCTTTTCCAGCTTGCGGGCGTGCTTATTGTGCTGCGTGTTTTGCTCTACGTTTTCAACAACCGCGTGAAAACAAAGGGGATTGTCTCATAGGAGGCGCAGGAACTCGACCGAATCCGGTTCC
>CAZEBH010000090.1:0-4536 GCA_964510425.1 uncultured archaeon
ATGTCATTGCAGGCCGTACAGGCTCAAGTGATGGAAAGGGCGGATACGAGGGCATTGTGTACATGAAGTGTGATGAGAGCAACGGTTTTTTTCCGGAAATCCCTTCGCAAAAAGTTGACCTTATTTATCTCTGCTCCCCAAATAACCCTACCGGGGAGGCTGCGACAAAGGCGCAACTCAAAGGTTTTGTTGATTATGCGAGAAAAAACGAGGCGATAATACTATTCGACGCTGCATACAATGAATACATTTCAGACCTGTCTTTGCCAAAGAGCATTTATGAGGTTGAGGGCGCAAGGGAATGAGCGATTGAAGTAAGCAGCTTTTCAAAGAGTGCAGGTTTTACAGGGGTTAGGCTTGGCTGGACAGTGGTTCCGAAAACGGTTGTGTGTGGCGGCGCTTTGGAAGGCAAGCTTAATGCAATTTGGAACAGGCGCCAAGCCACCATGTTCAACGGAGCATCGAACATCTCCCAGGAAGGCGGGCTTGCGGCACTCTCGGGCAAAGGGATGCGTGAGAACAGGAAGATAATTGCGTATTACATGAAGAATGCTAAAGTGATAAGGGAAGGGCTCGAATCAATCGGGCTTAGTGTTTACGGCGGGGTCAATGCACCCTACCTTTGGGTGAAGGTTCCCCGTGAAATGAAGTCATGGGAATTTTTCGACAAGGTTCTCTCTGAGGCGCATGTTGTGTGCACTTCTGGTTCGGGTTTTGGCGCAGCAGGTGAAGGGTTTGCAAGGTTCACTGCATTCGGAAACTCCAAGAAAGTGAAGAAAGCGGTTGAGAGCATAAAGAAAAATCTAGTGCTATGATGGTGTGTGGTGTGAATGAACTCTGATAGAGATTTGCCTTTTACAAAAAAACAGATGGGGAAAATAGCAAGAGAATACCCAACCCCGTTCCACATTTATGATGAAAAAGGCATTAGGGATACTGCCCGTAACCTTCTGAAGGCATTCTCCTGGTCAAAAGGCTTCAGGAACTTTTTTGCGGTGAAGGCCTGTCCAAACCCGTATCTGCTGGAAATTCTCAAGGAAGAGGGCATGGGTGCTGATTGCAGTTCACTAAACGAGCTCCTGCTTGCGCATGAGGTGGGCTTTCGGGGCGAGGAGATGATGTTCAGCTCTAACGATACTCCTGCCGCCGTCATGAAAAAGGCGTTCAAGCTTGGCGTGGTCATCAATCTTGATGATATCACGCACATTCCTTTTCTTGAGGAGAATGCAGGCATTCCTGAACTCATTTGCTTCAGGTACAATCCAGGGTCGCTCAGGCAGACAGCGCAGGGAAATGTCATGGGCAACCCGCAGGAAGCAAAATACGGAATGACGTGCGAACAGCTCTTTGAGGCTTATAAAATAATGCGTGACAAAGGGGTGAAGCGCTTTGGGATGCACACGATGATTGCATCAAACGAGCTGCGTCCGGAAGTTTTCATCGAAACTGCGAACATGCTCTTTGACCTTGCGCTCAAGCTTAACCAAAAGCTTGGCATAAAATTCGAATTCATCAATCTTGGTGGCGGGATTGGCATTCCTTATAAACCCGAGCAAAAAACAATTGATTTGAAGGCGGTTTCTGAAGGAATCCGCAAGAGCTTTGAAGGCAGAAAAATGGCCTTTAAATTTCCGGGAATAAAGATTTTCATGGAGAACGGAAGGGCTATCACCGGGCCTTATGGATATCTCATCACGCGTGCAATTCACGAAAAGCACATTTACAAAGAGTACATCGGCGTTGATGCCTGCATGGCAAATTTGATGCGCCCGGGAATGTACGGAGCCTACCATCACATCACTGTGCTTGGCAAGGAGGATTCTCCAAAAACGGAAAAGTATGATGTCGTAGGGTCTTTGTGCGAGAATAACGATAAGTTTGCAATAGACAGGCTGCTTCCAAAAACCGAAGTTGGCGACCTGCTTGCAATACACAATTCAGGCGCGCACGGGCATTCAATGGGCTTCAATTACAATGCAAAACTGCGCTCGGCTGAGCTCTTGCTGCAGGAAGACGGGGATGTGAAGCTGATTCGCAGGGCTGAAACAGCGGCAGATTACTTCAGGACACTCGATTTTTCGGGCTCAAAGTACTCTGGGCTTTCGAAAGGAAAATAGCTATTTTGTTGTTGTGTTGCATAATTATGAAAACCACAAATTGGCCTTCAATGGCTTGCCTTTAGGGGTGGCTCTATAAGGGCACTGGCCAATTTAGGCAGTCAGACAAAAAAGGCAAGTTTTTTGGGAATTGTGCAACAAGGCAAGTTTAATCCTTATTTAGCCTTTTCCATTCCCCTGATTCAAATTTTCCTCAAAATTTGTTTCATTGCAAGATTCTTGCGCTTCTGGCGTAACTTGGCGGCTGAAACAAAACTAGTTAACTTAGCTGTTTTTTCGGCTTTTCTTTTTCGTTCAGCTTCCGAAGTGATAAACGGATTTTTGATGGACCTAAATAATCCTTTCATATAATCCTACTGTAATTTCCGGTATTTAATCATTCCCTTGCTTTAAATTCTTTTCCGAATCCATTTAATTCCATGGAGAAGGGCAAAAAAGCTAATACCGGGCACAAGAAAAAGGCAGCCAGAAAGCCCAAAAAAAGCCACTCTTCTGGAAAAATTATAAGCACGCAGCTTCGGGAGAAATTCCTTGGCTTTTTCGAAAAACATAGCCACAAACGCATTCCAAGTGCTTCGCTTGTACCGGAGAATGACCCGACAGTTCTATTCACAACCGCGGGAATGCACCCTCTGGTTCCGTACCTACTCGGCGAGTCGCACCCCCTTGGCAAGAGACTTTGCAATGTGCAAAAGTGCATCCGTACGGGCGATATTGATGAAGTTGGGGATAACTGGCATCTGAGCTTTTTTGAAATGCTCGGCAACTGGTCGCTTGGGGACTATTTCAAAAAAGAGGCAATTGAATTCAGCTTCGGGTTTTTGACAAAAGAACTCGGCATTCCAATTGCTCGCATTAGTGTCACTTGTTTTGCGGGTGATAAGGATGCTCCGCGCGATGAGACGGCAGCAAAAACCTGGGAATCTTTGGGAATCCCAAAAAGCAGGATACATTTTCTTCCAAAAGCTGACAACTGGTGGGGTCCAGCAGGGCAAAGCGGGCCATGCGGACCTGATACTGAAATGTTTTATCACGTGAAAGATGTACAGGAAAAGAGCACTGAAGATTTTTTGCGCCTGTGCAAGGGTGGCAGTTTTTGCGAAATCTGGAACGATGTTCTGATGCAATACACCAAGACAATCGAGGGCAAGTATCCTGAGGTCGCGCAAAAAAACATTGACACAGGCATGGGTGTAGAAAGGGCTGTTGCCGTGCTGAATGGATTTGATAATGTCTATGAGTGCGACACTCTAAAGCCGATTTTGGAAAAAGTCAAAGTGCTTGCCGGAAAAAATTATACCCCAAAATTGCACGAGAAAAATGCAAGGATTATTGCCGACCATATCCGTGCAGCTGTGATGATTCTTGGCGATGATAAGGGAATAGTTCCAAGCAATGTTGAGCAGGGATATGTTTTGAGAAAATTCATAAGGCGCAGTGTGAGGCATGCCAGACTTCTTGGGATTTCAGGCAAGTTCTGCGCGGACGTTGCGGGTACCACCGTTGATGTCATGGGCAAAGTTTATCCAGAAATTGTGAAAAATTCCGCAAGGATTTTCGACGAACTTACGCGCGAAGAGGAAAAATTCTCCGCAGCACTTGAGAACGGCATCAAGGTGCTTGAACGAAAGATTTCAGAACTCTCCTCAAAAGGCGGCAAACAACTTTCCGGCAAGGATGCATTCGACATTTACCAAAGTTATGGCTTCCCAATTGAAATGGTGTCAGAAATTTGCCAAGAGAAGGGATACTTGGTTGATTCAATTGGTTTTGAATCGCTACTTAAAGACCATCAGGGCATTTCCAGAAAAGGCGCCGAGCAAAAATTCAGCGGCGGGCTTGCCGACCACGGAATCCAAACAACAAAACTCCACACTGCAACGCATCTTCTGAATGAGGCTCTGCGGCAGATAGTGAATATGGGCATTTATCAGAAAGGTTCGAACATCACGCCAGAACGGCTAAGATTTGACTTCAATTATGGTGAAAAACTCACTGATGAGCAGGTCAAGAAGGTCGAGGATTGGGTGAACTCTGCAATCAAATCCTGCGCGGAAGTTGAGATGAAAATAATGCCGCTAGAGGATGCAAAAAAGCTGGGCGTGCAGGGTGTATTCGAGGCAAAATATGGCGAGCAGGTAAAGGTTTACACAATTCAAAAAAATGAAAAAGTTTTTTCGCGCGAACTATGCGGCGGGCCGCATGTGAAAAATACGGGCGAAATTGGGAAGTTCAAGATTACAAAGCAGGAAGCGGTGGCGGCTGGAGTTAGAAGGATAAAGGCGGTTGTGGAATGACAATTGATTTTGCAGCAATGGAGAAAAAGTGGCTCTCGCGCTGGGATAAAGAAAAAGTATTTGAGGCAGCTCCTGACAAAAGGCCCAAATTTTTCGTAAATTTCCCATACCCCTACATGAAC
>CAZEBH010000091.1:0-4482 GCA_964510425.1 uncultured archaeon
AAAGGCCAACGATGGCGTACGGGATGAGGGCAGTGGAATTGTAATTGCGGGCATGGCGTCGTCGGATGCCGGCGATGGAAGAATAGTTCCAGGCGACGGGGCCGGGTATTACGATGCGGACATTTCGCGTCTCTCATACAAGCCAAAAATACAGGAGCTTGTTGAGGGGGAAATTAGCGATGTAACCGAGTTCGGCGCGTTTGTAAAAACCGGCCCGCTTGAAGGCCTTATACATGTGAGCCAGATAATGGACGATTATATAAATTATGATGCGAAAATGCCGGGATTTTCCGGCAAGGACACGGCAAAAAAGCTTACTGTAAAGGATGTGGTGCTCGCAAGAATTGTTACTGCAAGCCTAAAGGGCACAATTTCAAGTTCAAAGGTAGGCCTTACAATGAGGCAGCCCGGCCTTGGAAAAATCGACTGGGTAAAAATCGATGAAAAGGAAAAGGGCACAAAAAAGAAGGGAATGGACAGAAGGGGCGAGCGGCCCACGGCGCATAAAGATAAAAGAGCGGGAAAATCAAGGGGGGAATCCAGATGAAGCAGGACAAGGCATGCAGGTCATGCAGGTTTGTGTTAGAGGAAGGCGGAGATGTATGCCCTGTCTGCGGCTCTAATGCATTCACAACATTCTGGAGAGGATATGTTGTTGTGATAAAGCCCGAGACATCACAGATAGGCCAGAAGATGGGACTTACAAAGGCAGGCAAGTATGCGCTAAGGCTTAGCAGATAAATTTTGGAATGGGTGAAAAAAATGAAAGTTGAAATAACATCAAAACATGACAATCACATCCTGAACAGGAAAGAAATAAATTTCACGGTCAAGGATGCGCAAGCAACACCATCAAGAAAGGAACTGCGGGAAAAAATTGCTGCCCTTGCTGGAGCTGATGAGAAGACCCTTGTGATTGATGTCCTGAAGACTTCCTACGGGACAACGCAAGTTTTAGGGGTTGCAAGGGTTTACAAGACCGAAAAGGATTTAAGAGCAACAGAATTAAGGCAGATAGTTGAAAGAAATCTCGGAAGGCCGGAAAAGGCAAAGCCCTTAGAAACGGCGGCGCCTGAACCGAAGCCTGAGAAGAAGAAATGATTTTGAAAAGGGGGTTGGATAAAAAATGGCTGAAGAAAAGGCAAAGCCCGGTACGGCAAAGATAAAGAAGCGCAAGAAGCAGAATAAGGGCTCTTATTACAAAATTGACGGCGGCAAACTGGCAAGGAAGAAAAATTGCCCCAAGTGCGGAGCAGGAGTGTTCATGGCAGAGCACGACAAGAGAAGGCACTGCGGAAAATGCGGTTATACTGAATTTAAGTAAATGGGGGGTTTGCAAACTTGGCATTCCCCTTTAGCGTAATTTTGCTAGACGCTCTGCTGATTTTGGCACCGCTTTTTTTTATCGCATTTATTGAGCGCAAAAAATTATCGGCACAAGCGCTTGGTTTTCCGGCAAAACAGGGCTGGGCCGAGGGCGCCATAATTTCTGCCAAAATATTTCTGGCCTTAATTGTTTATTCGCTTCTTCTTGCAGTTATTTTTTCATTTGTTTATCCAAATGGGCTTGAGAGCGTTAAACAAGTGGCAAGTACGCTTGCCGCAACATCGCCAATTTTACTTATTTATTTTTTTGTGGTGCGCGTATTTGCCGAGGAATTTTTCTTTCGGGCTATTTTAGTGCCACGCATAGGCATTGTTGCATCCGGCATACTTTTTGGGCTTGCCCATATTGGTTATGGCTCTGCTGCAGAAGTAATCGGCGCCTACGCACTTGGAATAATTTTGGGAATTGCATATAAGCAGTACCGCTCAATTGTGCCGAATTTTATTGCCCATATGCTTTACAATTTTGTTGCCCTTGGTTTAATGGGAATTTTTTAGGTGCACGCCATTGAAAACAATTATGCTAAAAACAAACCCCAATAACCCGGAGAGGGGAAAAATTGGAAGGGCGGCTGCAATAATTAGGCGCGGCGGCACGGTTGCGTTTCCAACTGAAACCGTGTATGGGCTTGGTGCCAATGCACTTGATGCAAAAGCGGTAAAGAGGGTTTTTGTTGCAAAGGGAAGGCCATTTGATGACCCTTTAATTGTGCACATATCACACATGCAAGAACTATACGGACTTGTAAAAAATGTGGATGCACGCGCAAAAATTCTTGCCGAAAAATTCTGGCCAGGGCCGCTCACGCTTGTAATGAATTGCTCTGATATAGTTCCGCGAATAACAACCGGAAATCTTGATTCTGTTGCAATCAGAATGCCGAATAATAAAATTGCGCTAGCGCTCATTGAAAAGGCAGGGCTTCCTATTGCCGCCCCTTCGGCGAATCTTTTTGGAAAGCCCTCCCCAACATCTGCCCACCATGTGAAAGAGGATTTGCATGGCAAAATTGATGCAATTATTGATGGCGGCAAAACGCGCATAGGGGTTGAATCAACTGTACTTGATTTGACTTTCAAAATCCCGGTTATTTTAAGGCCTGGCGAAATTACGCGCGACAAAATCGAAAAAGCAATAGGCAAAATAAAAGTGCACTCGCTTGTCAGAAAAAAAGGGGGGGCAAGAGGAAAGATGATTGCACGTGCACCCGGGATGAAATACAAGCACTATGCGCCAAAAGCGCACTTAATTGTAATTAAAAAAAGCGCAAATTTTTGGGCACAGGTTCGCAAGCTCTCTTCTAACTACGCAAAAAACAAGGTTGGAGTAATCACTTCTAAAAACTCTCGGGACCGGAACGGCTTTATTGTAAAAAGCCTTGGAAGAAATGCCAAGCAGGCAGCAAAGAATATATTCAGGATTTTCCGCGAATTTGACAGAAGCGGGGTTGAAATAATAATTTCTGAGGGCATTCCGGAAAAAGGCCTTGGAATGGCTGTGATGAACAGGATGAGAAAGGCGGCGGATAGGGTTTTATGAAAAATAAAGTTTGCCTAGGAATTGAAGGAACTGCCCATACAGCAGGGGTTGCAATAGTTGATGGCAGCTGCAAAATTCTTGCAAATGGGTTGCACTCACTAAAAACGGAGCACGGCGGGATGATTCCGCGCGAATTATCAGCGCATCACGCACAAGAGTTTCCAAAAATTCTTCAAAGCACAATGCAAAAATATGGCAAAGGCTGGGCGGAAATTGATTGCATTGCCTATAGCGCAGGGCCAGGCATTGGAACTGCCCTTAGCGTTGCCGCAACAACTGCCCGAATGCTCTCGCTCGTGCACAAAAAGCCACTTGTTGCGGTAAACCACTCGGTTGCGCATATAGAAATTGCAAAGAAGATGTGCAACTCTACTGACCCGCTAATACTATATGTTTCAGGCGGCAACACGCAGGTGATTGGATATGAAAGCGGCAAATACAGGGTTTATGGTGAAACGCTTGACATTGGCGTTGGAAATCTTTTGGATTCTTTTGGCCGCTCGCTTGGCCTTGGGTTTCCCGCCGGGGCGGTACTTGATAAAATGTATTTTGAGAAGAAAAATTATATCGGATTGCCCTATTCTGTAAAAGGAATGGATGTGAATTTTTCAGGGATTCTAACGGCTGCCGAGAAAAAAATCGGAAAATTTGAAGAGGCTGATTTGGCATACAGCATGATGCACAACGCATTTGCCTCAATTACTGAAGTGTGCGAGAGAGCGCTTGCACACACGGACAAAAAAGAGCTTTTGCTAACTGGAGGCGTTGCGGCTTCGCGCGCGCTGCAGCAGATGCTTACGAAGATGTGCAGGCAGCGCGGGGTAAAACTCAAAATTTGCCCGCGGGAATACAGCCAGGACAATGCCGCAATGATAGCCTGGACCGGCATTCTGATGCTCCGTGCAGGAAGGCAAATCGAAGTGGAAAAGGCTTTTACTGACCAGAAATTCAGGACAGATTTGGAGAATGTCAATTGGCTCTGAGGAATTTTTCGTTAATATACATTGAAAGAGGGATAACCAGAATGCCAAGAAAGAGCAGCAAATTGTATGGGTACTGCACAACATTTATTGCAGGGTCATAATACACATACGCAGATATTACAATTACAAAAAAAATTGCAAACTCTAAAATAGCAGCCTTCAAAGAGTTGTTGCGCGCTGTTGCGTTTTTTCTCGCGCGCCTAAATGATGCGGTGTAATTATAGAAATGAATTGCGGCAAAGCAAATTGCTGCAAATGCAAAAATGTTAAGCGGAGGCTCCATGCTGGTGAACCTGCCATCGAGATAGAGAAGTATTCCCGCAACAATTAGCATTGTGAGGAAAAATTCGATTAAAAGAAGCGCCGCGTATTTTTTGTCGTTAAGATTTAATAGTTTTTCAAAAAATTTGTCCTTTATTGCATAGCCGGCCTGCCAGCCCCAGCTTTTGTGCCTTAATGATTGCGTCATGAAAATAAGTTGTCTATTTGGGTAAATAAGCTTATACCTTTCACGACTATTTTGTCTTATCCCGAATTAATGTCCTTCGTAAAATAGCTTCTGGACAGCCAGAA
>CAZEBH010000092.1:0-4368 GCA_964510425.1 uncultured archaeon
AACATAGCGAAAGGCGGGAACCTGATTTCAACCCCCGCGATTTCATCTACTACAAGCAGCAATAGCTGCAAAGAGTCACACAATACTTTGTATTGGTATAACAAGGGAACAGGCAAATATGAGAAAGTTTCCGAAGCAAAAGCAGGTCAGGCATACTGGGCTTACAATTCTAATGGACCATGCAATGCCACTATTGTAATCAATGAGCCAGTGCCGCTTTCATCGTTGCCCGAGCTAGGCAAGGGCTGGAACTTTATTGCAGTCGTCCCTGAAATGATTGGCAGCAGCATCGAAAGCCTGGGAGACTGCGACCTGCGCAGCGCTTACAGCTACAACGCGGAATCCAGGAAATGGGTTCCGGAAATCGGGCGGAGAATTACTGATGCTGATTTAGGCAAGGGGCTTGTTGTGAACAGCAACAACAGCTGTTCGCTTGCGGTAGCATCCGGCCCGCCTCCCCTTCCGCCTGAAGTTTCTCCGGGAACCACAAAAAAGGTGAACTGACGTGAAGGCTGCGACCATTATCGCAACAGCAATAATTGCCTTTGCAGTGCTTCTTAGCGGTTGCACGGAGCAGGACAAGAATCCGCCCGCCACTGCGGGGCAATATAATGCACCGGAGGATGTGCAGCCGCCGCCACTGCCAAATGAGAATGCTTCCGATTCTTCAGCGCCCCCAGCCTTGCCAGACCCTGGCCAAGAGGAAAATCCGGGGGATTTCCCCGCACCTCCATCGCCTTAAATTTTAGGGTTATTGCCGGAATTTTTTGGGTGTAAAATTTTTCGCTTCAAATATCTGGCAGGGCAGCACAGGCACTGCATACATCAGGGTTTACGGCCACTTCAATTCGGGGCTTTCATGCGAAGTGCTCTCGGATAATTTCTATGTGCGCGTGAACGGAACCGAAAGGAAATCCGCAAAGGCCGGAACTAGACGGTCCACTTAAAAAATCAATGAAATTCAGACTCGAAAACAGTGGCAAAAACATTTCCTACATTGACGCGCTGGGTTATCAAATCGCGCTTGAAAACGGCGTGAAGTTCCTTGGCAATTGCGTGCAAAATAACAGCACTTGCAAAAAACCGTTAGCAGATACATCCCAACGAAATGTTTATAAGTATCACCAGCATTATACTTATTATGATTATAGATAGGCCAGTGGACATACGGAAAATAGCAGAATCAAAAAAATGGATTTTGGTTTATGGAAGGCGCAAGACCGGTAAAACCTTTCTTGTAAACAACTTCATCAAATATGACGAGTATTTTTTTGTAAAAAACAGCGGCAGCATACTTACAAAAAATAATGATTCGATAAGCTATGAGTCGTTCATCCAGATTTTTAGCCGGGCTCTCGAAGACAATAAGACGGTGGTTGTTGATGAATTCCACAGGCTTGGCAAAGACTTCTTTGACTACCTCCATTTTATGAAAAAGAGCGGAAAACTAATCCTGATTTCATCAACCCTTTTCCTTTCAAAAAAACTGATATCCGCAAAATCCGCCCTTCTGGGGCTGTTCACAGAAATGCCAATAGGGTTAATCAGCCTAGAAGACTGCCTTGCAGCCTTGAAAAAATTCGGCCTCTCAAAAAAAGAAAAACTTGAACTGGCAGTACTTTTGAGGGAGCCCATAGCAATAGATTATTTTGAGCCGAAACAGGGCGCAAGAAAAACAATTGCCAAAATCGTCTCAGGCTCTGTGAAAACAATCCCCGCACTAATAGGCGAAATATTTGTAGAAGAAGAGAGGGAAATATCGGCAGTCTACGAAGGAATACTGCGTTCAATCGCATCAGGAAAAGTTGGCTCAGGCGAAATATCAAACTACCTCTTCTCAAAAAAACTCATAAAAAAGGATGACCCAAGCATAATACAACAATACCTCAATAACCTTTCAGCATTCGGCATAATCAGAAGAATTGGCGTCTTTAGCAAAAAAAGATACATATACAAACTAACCTCCCCCCTTGCAAGAATATACTATTATGCCGACGAAAAATACAATTTCTCTGAAAGAAAAATGACAGACAAAGAACTATTGAGAATCATAGATGAACTGATACCGCGCATAATAGAGGACTCGGTCAGGGAAGCGCTTGCGGAAAAAAACGGGCTTGCAGAAACAGTGATAGAAGCAAAAGACTTTGAAATAGACGGGCTGCTGCTCAAATTCAAAAAACCCGAAATAGCCCTCGAAGTGAAATGGGGAACGCTTAGGGAAAAAGAAATAAGGATGGTGGAAGAAAAACTTGGCAAAACGCAGGCAAAAAACAAAATACTCTTTGTGCAGGACAAAACTAAAACCAAATCCGGCATACAAACAATGGACGCAGACGATCTAACGCCCTAACCAAAAAGGCTTTGCGTATTTATTCAGAATATGGTATTTTTGAGTTGGTGGTAGTTGGTTTTTCTTTGGTTGTTGTGGATGGTTCTGGCTAAAAACCCGGTTTTTACTTATTTTGGTAACTCCAACTGCAAACGCCAGGAAGCACAAGTGAATAGAGGCATAGTTACTGATTTACATAAAGAGCCCTTTCTCTATCGATTTTTTACCCATAAAAATTCTTAGCAATACTAAAAGATTTTAAGAAATACGGTTTTTACGCAAATTCTTGGACAAAATTGCAAAATATACAAAAAAATGGCATTGCAACGCTTTAGAAAAACCTTTGGAATTTAATAAACAAAACTGAGTTAACTTAATCCCGTTAAAAAAGGATTACATTTATATACTTCGGTGAACGCAATAGATACAGGCAAATTTTAATTTTTAGCGAAGGTGAAACTAGAATGCTTGGATTGAAAAACATCGCAACGATTGTTTTCGGCGCAGCGCTATTAATGATTGCAGGAATTGCAAATGCCAATTTTTTTGCAGGATATGGCAACTCGGACTTCTATTTCCAGGTATATTCCGGCGGAACTTATACAACAGTTGCAACGCCATACACCTACAGCTATGCAAACCAGTATTATTTTGATTACCCTTTCAGGGCGCATTATGCAAACCAATACTATTACTACAATTCAGGCTGGTATGATTTCACTGACGGATATTGGAATTTTACAACTACGGGAAACTTCTGTTCAAGTTGCTACTCATATTATTCACCCAACTATTACTATTATGACGGCTACTGGACATACGCGCCTAATAACTGGGTTGGCACTTACGGAGCACAATATTATGGCTCTTATTATTATGCGCCAAGACAGGCAACACTAGTGGGACAGCAATTCCAACCAAAGCAGGAGGCCACTTGCTCTGAACTTGAATTAAGTGCAAGTTCATACACGCTTGGCGCTGGAGATACAAAAAAGGCAGTTTTCTACATAATAAATTCTTCTAAAATGGACATCGACATTGCAGATGCACAAATATTTATTGACGGATTTGGCGCAAATGCACAGAACATTAAATTTGACAAAGCCATTGCGCATAACAAAATCGGAAAAATAGAGTTTGACCTCAAAAGCGATTCCGATGCGCAGAACAAAATGCTCAATGCAAAGGTAAAGGTTTCAGGGACATTTAGGGACGGCACATACTGCGCGCCGTCTGAAACGGAGAAGGACTTTACAGTAAGTGTTTACAGCACCCGCCCAACAGGGCACTCCGAAATAAATGCGCAGCAGTTCCGTTCGCAAGTTCAGGGCAGCACAGCATACCTGCAGGCAAAAGAGGCACAGCAGGGCTGGACGCAGGTGAATCTTGGCAATTACAATTCAGGCAATTATAACGCATACAACAATCCCGCAAATTATGGCAGCCAGGGCTACTACGGCAATTCAAATTCAAACACCGGCAATTACAGCGGCAATAATTCAAACCTTGATGGCAGGCAGGCAATTGTTACAGATTATGGTGTGACCCAGTTCACAGCACAAAACTGCTCTGGGCTTAGCATTAGCGCACAAAATATTTCAGTTGATGCGCAAGAGAGCAAAACAGGATATTTTACAATTAAAAATTTTGCCCCTGAAGATTTTAGCATAGATAGCATGGAGACAATAGAATACAGCCCGGATTTTGAGGCCTCTGTTTCACGCGACTCTGCAAGAATTTATGCAGGCGGAACTGGTGTGCTCAAAATCAAAGTGTATGCTTCACAAACGGAACAGGATAGCACTGGCTCGGCTCATGTAAAAGTTTTGGGGCACTTCAACTCCGGGCTTTCATGTGAATTTCTCTCGGAGAATTTCTATGTAAGGGTAAATGGTGCAGACAGGGCAACTGCAGCGGATATTTCACTGGATTTTGTTCCAAAGCTTTAAATAACCGACACTTCAGGTTTTTTGGTTTTTGAACTTGCGAACCCTGCAAATGAGCAAGTTGTTTTTGAAGCATACTCAAATGACCCC
>CAZEBH010000093.1:0-4317 GCA_964510425.1 uncultured archaeon
CGCAGGAAATTGACCACTACAAATAATTTTTTTTCAGTGGCGTATATGGTGCTCTTGGTGCTGATTTGCACAATTTCATTTGCAGGGGCTGCCGAGATTTCAGTTGTCATGGAACCTATAGATGACGGAAATAATTTCTATCCGCTTGAAGTGAGGTATTACCATGTTGCGGTGACAAACTCCACGGATTCTGTGCAAAGCGTTGATGTTGCACTTCGTCAAAACGGCGGCGCGGCTTTTGTAGTTGACGGTGCGGAGCGCAGCGAGCGGTTTTTTTCATTCAGGCAAATCCTGCCCGGAAGGACAGAAGAAAAAAATTTTGACGTAAAGGCATTGCCGGATTCAAACGGCGAACTTGAAATAGCCGCAGACTACAACGACGGCGCCAATGCGGGCACCCTGGTCTCGCGCGCTTCTGTTTCAAATGGCGGCATTTTGGTATCGGCAAAGCTTGCGGATGCATCACCAAAGCCGAATCAAAAATCTTCCGTGGATTTTTCACTCACAAACAATTCAATCCAAGGGGTTTTGGCAATCCGCGCCGAGCTTTTCTCCTCGGCGGACATTGAATTTGACGGCGCTCCATTCGAGAAGGATTCGCTTGCACCCGGAGAATCGGTTTCGGGAACGCTTCCATTTTCGCTCGGCAAAAACACAAATGGGGGGACGCTCGTGCTCCGCATTTTTTTCGATGATTCGGCAAGAACCCGTGTGCTTGAAAAATCATTCCCGCTTGAGGTTCAGTCACAGGGATTGTTGGCGCTTGGGCTTGTGGCGGCGGTTGTGCTTTTGGTGCTTTTGTATTTTTACACAAACTCCAAAAAGTCCGGCAATGAAAGGGCGGTGCACCCCCCACATTCCAAAAAGGCGCCCGAAGAAGAAAAGAACGGCAAATGGTCCGCAAAGCGGCATTAGCAAAAGTAAAATTGGAATCTTTTGACCGCTTAAGCCGAAATCTCTATTATATCCCCGTTTTTTAGCTGATAATCTTTCGAAACCTTCTGCCCATCGAATTTGGCGGAGCCCCAAACCCTTGCGTATTTGAGGCTGTTTGCAATGTCTTTGTGCACAAGAGCCGCAACTTCGCCAACCGTAGCCCCCTCTTTGACACTTAAAGGGTCGTTCATGTCGGCATCGAGGCCGGGCCTTTTGGTGTAGACCATGATTTTTTCAAGAAGGGCGAATATTTTTGCCTTAAGCGCCTCAATGTCTCCTTCGGTTGCCGTTTTTATAAAAAGCCCGTTTTTGTAATCAAGCGATTCGTCAAGAGCCTCGGTGAGTTTATCCCTGTCAGTGTTTTCCTCAAGCAAAACGCTCGCTTTGTGGATGCCAAAACCCTTTAGGGTATTTTCCAAATCTTTTTCGCTTATTTTAAGGAACTGCTTTCCGCCCACCGTTATCCCCTTGTATTCCGGATTCTGTGTTATCCTGATGCGCGGTTTTTTGCGCGTGATTATTATTCCCGTTTTTACAAGTTCATTGACAATCATATCCTTTTCCGTTTCATCGCGGTGCATCACAATTATTGCATCGGAGTTGCGGGCAAGGCTCAAAAGCTGGGTCCCGTTGGCTTTGCCCTCGCTGCTGCCCTCAATTATTGCGGGGACTTCAACAAGCTGTACCTGTGCCCCGCGGTAGGTCATCATCCCAATTTCAGGCTTGGTGGTGGTAAAGGGGTATGGTGCGATTTCAACATCAACGCCGGTCAGCATCTTGAGAAAATGGCTTTTCCCGGAATTCGGGGCGCCCAAAATCACGATTTGACCCGCACCCTCTTTTTTCACATTTATTGAATTGCCGCCGCCGCGCTTGGACTGCTGGATTTTCTCCTTTTCAGCTTCCTGCTTTAATTTTGATATTTTGTATGTGAGTTCTGCCACAAGTTTTTCGCTCGCCTTGTGCCGGGGGCAGAACTTTAGCATCTCGGTGAGGGCAATTAGTTTATCGTGCGAAGTCTTGGCTGCATCATAGCGCTCCTGCGCCAGAAAATACTCGGGTCCCGGGTTAGTTGTCATGATTAAATCTTTGCTAGCAAAACCTATTTATTCATTTGCGCTCTTGCGGAGCCTTCCAGCACCTGTAAATGCACAACTCCTCAAAGAAAAACTTTTTGCATACAACAACTTCGAATGAGAGGCCGAGCTTGCGGAGTTTTTGCTCGGTTTTGGCATATCCGTTAAGGCCTGTTTGCAAAAAAAAGCATCGCCCATTTTCATTAAGGTGCTTTGGCATTTGCGCAAGGAACCGGTCCAGAACCTCCCTCCCTTTTTTCCCGCCATCAAGGTCAGTGAATCGGAAATTCCCGCTCTCAACATAAGGCGGGTTGAATATGATGCAGTCAACTTTTTCCGTGAACTTTGCAAACAAATCGGATTTTATTGCAAAGATTTTTCCGGAAAAGCCCGCTTTTTCGCAATTCTCTTTTGTGCATTGAAGGGCATTGCTGTTAATGTCAATTGAATAAACCCTGCGCGCGCCCTGTTGAAGGGCATTAATTGATTGTATGCCAGAACCGCATCCAATATCCGCAACACTTGAATCCTTTGCAATTTTCACATTATCTGCAAGCAGGTATGAATCTTCCGTTGGGAAATAAACATTCGCAGGGCAATTATGCATCCGCCCCCCGAAGAAGAATTGCGCGCCCTTAGTTTGAGGCATTTGAATCAGTGCTTGGCGGTTTAGAGCACGCTGCAATTTCTGGGTGTATTTTGCAGAGCGAATCTTGCAGATAATCAAGGCTTGCAGTTTCCCTGCAGTCAATCAAAAATGTCCCGGCCCTGTCCATATGCAGTTCCTTTGCAAGTTTTGATGCCTGATTGTACTGGAACTGCCGGGTTTCAAAGCATGATTTTACGCTGTTTGAATCCATCCCTGCGCGGTTTGCCGCAATGTCAAGCTCAATTTGGGTAAGGGGCGTTCCGTAATGTTTGCTGATTGCCGGGCATGAGCTTATTTCTATTTCTGTAAGTTTTGTGGTATCTCCAGTTGGGCTGTTGCAGTAAAAACCGGTAAATACCCGCTCCAAATCCAGGTAATTGCCCTCTGCCTTGCCGCTGCCGGCACATTGCAACAGAAGGTTTGCAAAAACCGCATTGTTATCGCGTGAGTTTATGGTCTGGGTGTAATTGAATTTGAAATCAATCTCCGTGTTAAAATCCGCAATAAAATCATAGAATAAACTTCTATTGGCGCCCAGTGCGGGTGAATAATAATCATCAAACTGCATAATCACGGGTTTTGTATTGCTGCAATATCCCGGAACTTTTTCAAGATAAAATATCGGGAAGTAGCTTTGCTGATCCCAGTTCTGTTCAGGCACAATGTATTCCGGGCCGATTTTTTGGAAATTCCCCTTATCCAATTCGGCTTCAAAATCATTTTTTGTCTTGGGGTAGAATGCCACTTTTTCAGAATCGACTATGGCAGTTGGTAGCCTGTCTATCCGGAACTTTTCTATCATGTCCCTGCCCTGTCCGGAGTTCGCATCGATTTTATTTGTGGTGTATGGTATCTGCCGGACCTTGAAGAGCTCTTCAACAGTGGTTGTCTGCCTGCATGATTTGCACTCTGTTGAATATACAATTGTAACCGGAATTGTCCTGTAGGCCGTGTCGTTTATTGTGCTGTTCTGGTCTGGTACGGTTGTGCCATTGTTCTGCCCAGGCTTTATTACCGCAATTGTTATGGCAATTCCTGCCAGAAGGGCAAGGATTATTAGCATCGCAAGAAGATATGTGGGTGGCTTGCCTTGATTGTTTTCAGGCTTTTTTGCAATTGAGCTTTCAAGAAATTCCACTCTCTTTTCCTCGTGCACCCCGCTTTTTGTCTCTTTTGCTTTTTTTTCGGCCATGTAAAACACATAAAAGGTTTTCTTGCAGATAGCGTTATATTCAAGAACTTTTTTAAAGGGTGGTACTTTTGTTAGCCGATTCGCATTGCCATTTGGACCAGGTTTCAAGGCCGGAAAATGCCATCAAAGCCGCACAGAAGGCGGGTATTTTGCGCATCCTTTGCGCCTCGGTGAACCTTGAATCCATTGAAAAGGTTTTGCGGCTCTCTTCAAAATTTCCGCAGGTTGGCTGTGCGCTTGGCATTCACCCCTCTGATTTGCTTTCAATGCAGGAGAACATCCAAGAGGCATTTGAACTGGTTGAAAAGAACATTTCCCGTGCCCTTGCAATCGGCGAAGTGGGGCTTGATTTCAAGCACGCAAAAACCCTTGAACAGAGGGCATTGCAGGAAACGGTTTTCAGGCAGTTTATCAGGCTTGCAAAAAAATATGATAAGCCAATTTGCGTCCATGCGCGCTATGCC
>CAZEBH010000094.1:0-4190 GCA_964510425.1 uncultured archaeon
TGCAGTTATTTGCCTTGTTGCTATTGCCCCCGGGCGCATTGTCCCCGATTACTATAACAATCCGGCGTGAATTGTCCCTCCACTTAAAGTTCCCGCCAGTGGCTGTCTTTGCGGCATCAATTACATATTGGGTGGTTGCCGCCCATGCCTCATCAATTGAATCGGTGATTGGGTTGAATGGAACCGATGCATCCCCCCATTGTGCAATGCCGTTTGCGCAGAGGCGTGATCTTTCCATGCCATATATTGCGCTCTGAACATCGAGCCCACCGGCACTAAGATTTGCAAGTATTTCATCTTTTCTTGTGCATATTGTCTGCCACTCATCATTCATGCTCCCCGAAGTGTCAATTACAAATGCCAGATCGATCTTGTTCTGGGCAGTGCCGCCAAGCCTGAATGCGGTGCGCGCATATATCTTGTCATTGCCATCCTGGGTGCTATAAACAGGGTTGCCGGAAGAATCCTTGAAGTATGCAATTACAGATTCGCTATTATCACTTATAAGATATGTTGAGCCGCCTGCGCCCTGAACCGGTATCGGGCCAATTAGCTGCTCATCCCCATTGCCCAAAACTGTTGCACTTGATGTTGTATCGGTTGTGGAGTTTGCCCTTGTGAGCGAAACTGTGTATGTGAAATCAACCGGTGAAAAGCCCGCGCCACCGGATGCCGAAGCATAATCCTTAACCGTTAACAGCGCATAATCCCTGCCCTTGAACCTTTCCTTTGAAACATTGACATCAATTTGTGGCCCGTTGTCTTTTTGGTTTCCGACAAATTTGCCAAGCACTTTGAGGCCTGATTGCGGCGTGCCTTCAAGCCAGGTTTCAAAAACGCCGCCTGAATTATTTTCAATTTCGACCTGTACAAAATCATACAGCGGATCAAGCCCCTTGAATAAATCAAGCATTTCAGCGGAGTTTACATTTCCAAGCGCATAATTTACGCCTTCCTGCGGATTTACAACCCGGCATTGCTGCGCAGAAGTAACCTGTGAGGCAGTGGTTTTTGGGAATAATACGATTTTAGCGCCGATATATGCATTTGTATCGCAGCCGGATTTTGCAACCGCGGTGCCTGAGAGCGTATTAACCCCATCAATAAGTTCTCCCAGAATGTCCAAGTTGACAATTTTATTATCCGTTGAATTTGGTGAAGTGCAAATGCTACCCGGGTTTTGTGAAAATATTTGGCGGCCATTTAAGCTAAGCGTGCCGCCATCAGCAAAGCGAATCTCCTCCAGCACAGCCCTTTTTAGTTCGCCCAGATTTGCAATGCCAAGCTGTTTTGTGTCAAATGTGATTGTGCCGCTGCACGTATTGTTTGCGGTGCCACACGCGTTAGTGGAACATACCCATGCACAATCAGGGCAATCCGGCTTTTGTGCCCCGCAAACCGGCGCATTTTGGGAGAGCCTCACAAAAATCGGGGTCTCTTTTACAACGCTTGCCTTAATGGTCCAGCAAATGTTTGCCTGCCCCAAGTCATCAAGCCGGCCCTGCAGGGCCGTGTACTTTCCGCGCGAATCAAGGTCAAATGAAACTTTCGGGTACCAAAAATCCACAACGCCAACATCATTGGAATTTGTAATTGTTGCAAGATCATTCCCCTGTGCAATATCAAAAACTGACTTGTCGATGCTGAAAATATCACCCTGCACGCTGTCCGCCTGCACAGTTGCGCTGACAAGCCCAATATTCAAAAATTCCGGGTTGCCAAAATAGCGCGCCCTTACATACACATCATATGTTCCAACAAGCTTATCGCCCATAATTCGTATTTCAACTGTGCCACCGGGCTTTGCAATTGTTAGCGATGTTTCCTTCTCGTGCTGGATTATTGCTGTGCCATCGGATTTACGCAGTGTAACTGGACCAGCAAGTGCGACACTTGGCAGTACTGAACTTGCGGACGGCACTACGAGCGCAACTTCGACATTGCGCGGGCAATTTGCGGCAATGAGCCTGAAGGTTCCCGATGCATTGTGCGTAAATGAAAGTGCGGATTTGTCAACTGTAAGGCAGTCAAGCCCAACCGGTTCAAACACCCAATCCGAACTCTGCACGCCAACCTTGGTTATAGTTGAATCAACATAAAGTGTTTTAGATGCCTTCACAAAAATAAATTCCCCGGCATTTCGTGACGGCACCTCACCGGCATAATACCCGCTTCCATAGGCCGGACTTGGCAGCAGCATTTTATCCGGCGTGGAATTTGCAAAAGCATTTGTATCACCCCATCTCACCTGCGCGCCATCAATTGATGCCCCGGTTTTAGAATCAGTTACATGCACAACAATATTGTTTGCAACCGAATTCACAATTTTCTGCGGCTCCACACTAATTGAAAGCATGTTTTTGTCCGGTATTTTGAAAGTGTATGTGATGTTGCTGTCCAGCTCATTAATTCCGAGGCGCACAGTGATTTTTGCAAAAGCACTTGGATTTAGCGCACTTACTGTGACCGCGGTTGAATAGCCGGTGCCAGCCTGGAAATCAGTGATTGCAGGATGCGGATTTGGGGCAGTTGAAATCAGGGTGTCATCATAGGCAAATTCCAGAGGGACATTGCGAAAACTTTTAGAGCCCTTGTGCTGGTTGAAAATTGAAAGGCCAAGGGAGTAATTGATGCCCTGCCGCAATTCCGTTTGGACAAGAGGCTCAAGTGCAATGGCAATAGGCGGCACAGTTGAATTATCTGCAAGGCTTGCAAGGAAAATGAAATTCTGGCAGCTTGCGGAAGACGGGTCGCATTTTATGGGCTTGCCAAGTTCATAGGATTTTAATATCAGGCCTTGCTGCGGAACCAAAAGTGACTGCCCTGATTTGGAAGTGGCACGCGCACCGTAGCGTATCTCGATTTTTGCACCGCTCTCGGTTGTCGGCCTTATGAAAACTTCCGCCTCAAAATTATAAACTCCTGCGGAGAGATTTTTGAATGAAATTTTTGCCTGCTTTCCGTCATCGTTTGTGGGCGTAAGGTCGGCATAATTGTCAAGCGGATCAAACTGCGGATATTTCACTGCACCTGCAATTGCGGCACCCACATTTTTTATCACAATAAGCGAGTTTTGCGCCTTCAACTGATTTTCAAGGCCGGTTCTAAAAATCGCATCCGCGCTTGACAAATCCGTGCCAGACTTTAGCTGGAACTGCAGGAGATATGATGAATTTGGGACAAGGGTTGTTGCGACCTGCCTGTTTGGCTTTAGAATCTGCACAAGGCCCAGGCAGAGACTGGAATCAATATCACAGTTAAGCCCCTCATCATCACCCGCCTTTAACATTACAATCTTTATGTTCTGTGTCTGCTTGGGCAAGAGCTGATATGAAACGCTCTGATATGGCAAAAACCCTGTCTTCTCAACCGAAATATATGGGCGCAAATTCCATTTGAACTCTGCTTTCGGCGCATTTCCCTGATTGCCAGTGATTTTCTCATCAAGTTTTCCGGTAATCGCATCAAAAAATGAAACTTTTGCGCCCTCAATTGGCAAATTAGCCTTGTCAATGACCTGCACTGCAAGAGCGCCTGTTTCAAGAACCAATACAATCTCAAGTGGCAGCACAGCACCTGCCGCAAGCGCACCAGTCTGCGAAGTTCCCTGCTGTCCAAAAACGGATGCCTTGGCATAATAGCTTCCAAGAGGCATGTTTGAAAATGAAATGCCGCCCGCATTATCGGTTGACCCGGAATGCAGAGGATATGGCTGCTCTGCACTAAAAAGAAGAACGTTTGCAGCATCAACACCAGCCCCTTCAAGCACTTTCACCTTAACTAAAACCGTGCCGGAATTTAGAGAAGTTGCCCTGTCCAGTTCTATTACAGTTGCATTTGAGTCATTGGATGAAATCAAAGGCAGCCGGTTTCTTACGCGAAGCACATAATCAGAGTGCCTTGCAATGACCGAATGGGTTTTGTTTGAATCGACATTATTGAAAGAGACAAGACCATCATCAACTGAAACCTGCTGATCCACAGTCTTGTTGCCATCATGAAGCTGGGCAAAAACCCCCCCAATTGGCCGCTTTGTGGATTTGTCAATGAATTTGACAAGAATTTTTTTGCCCGGGGCGCGCAGCTTTAGGAGCTGCAATTCAACGCTTGATTCTTGCCCTGAAATTACGCCGATTGCCCCGCTCTCTGAACTTCCATATAAACCACCCTCACGTGTATCCGAAGCCCTT
>CAZEBH010000095.1:0-4188 GCA_964510425.1 uncultured archaeon
GTGAGCAATTCGAGTTTATCCTTTGTTTTTGCCCTCGCATTCACATAAAGAGAAAAATTAAATAGTTTTTCCTCCCCGGTCTGCAATCTTTCAAGCGTCCTATAGGTGTCCTCGTACTGAACCTTTAAAGAGGGGTTGACCATGCCCTTGAGTTCTGCGGACATCATGTCGCTCTTCTGCTTCACCAATTCATTATTGAGGTCGCTAAGCAGGCCCTCTATTCTTGTGGGCTCCACAAACATGCTCAAATCAAATTCGCCTTCTGAAGAAATGATGTTGTTGAGCCAGCCTTCCTTTATCATTCTGGGGTAGCCCACGGCGCAGATTATCCTGTTGTGGTTCGAGTTCACTTGGATTGAATCGAACTCGTTTTTCACGTACGATGGCCTGATGAGTTCTGGCAGCAGGGTCTCTTGCAGGTTTCTCGGGGTTTTTGCCGCAGTTTTCATGTTATGCCCCTCCTATTTTCCTCTTTTTCCACGAGTTCGCGGAATTTCTTTTCGTTCAAATGGAGTTTCTCAATTTTTTCGTTGACCAAAGTTCCCCCTATAACCGCGATTATTTTCGAGAGCTTGTTGAGTTCCTTTGGTATTTGCCTTATTGCCTTTTGTGTTTCTTTATGCATTTTCATGTTTTCACTTCCTCGAATTTTTGCACCGTGGTCATTGGTGAAAAGTAATCGTTTTCTGTTTGAATATAGGAATCGAAAAATGATGCGAGGAGCGAGAGGAGCTGCTCATCATTGAGGCGTTTTGTGAACAGGCCGCACTTCTTGAGTTTTTCCTCGCACAGCTTTGCGCGAATATTCAATTGGCTTTGCGCGTTATCCCTGTTTATTTCCACAGAGCTTTTCGTTTTTTTGCCGCCAAAAACGCTTTTGATGAAATTAATGGAATCCGTGACCGGGCGCGAATTCGAGTATGCCGAGTACGGGATTATCACATAGAATAGCCGGTTTTTCACATCGTTTTCTTTGATGAATTCGTGCACAAAATTTTTGAACGACTCAAACTGTTTTTCGATTTCAGGGTTTTTTTGTTCAAGCGCACTCTTGCGCAGTTCATACAAATAATCATCAATGTTCAGGTTTGTTGTCCTCATCACGATTTGTATCGGGAAATCAAGGGAATTGAGGAAATCTTTGTAAGCATGGATAACCGCCTTTTGCTCTTCCGCGCCAAGTATGCCAAAGTTTATGGGCGTAACTTCAATTGCCGCGCGAGGGGAACCATTTTTGAGATAAATCGCGTTTCCCTCGACTTTCTTCACCTCAATGAAATCCTGGAGCCGCTTATCCAAGTACCCGGCTTCGCCAATGCTCTTCCTGTAATTTTTAAAAGTTTTGATGTGCGAGAGCAGGTCAAGGAAAGCAAAACCAATTCCAATACCCATTAGTAATAGGCTGACAAACCCTCTAACGTAAATGTTGAATGGGGTTTTGAAAAAAACGAGAGCCGCTACCGCCCCGAATATTCCAACCCAAAACAATTGGTTGAGAGATAGTCCGAAGGCTATTTTTTCCTTGTACTTGAGGTTTTGTGGTATTTCATATGGCATAAAAATCACCTTTAAACAAGCGCTGTTATCCCCGCGGCTTTTATGATGGTTTTCACGTTGATTGGAACCCCTGCCGCGTTAAGTCCTTTCCAGATTGCCGCAATGAATAGGAGTGTGTTTGCCACTGCGATGAACAAAAAACCCATGGTGGGCGCGAATATTCCCATAATATGCATGGTGTTGAATTCACTCCAAAACAACTGCACCGCGGAAAGAATCAGCACGTCAAGAACATTCATGAACGCTGCCCCGCCAATCAAATTGAGTATTGCCGAGCCATAGGGCTTCACGGGTTCTATAAAGTTCAGGAACAAACCAATTGGAAAGAGCATTACCCCCGCTATCAAAAAAATCTGCCTAATTGCAAGGGTAATCACTGCAAGCAGCAGCGTGATTGTGAAAAACCCTAGCCAGAGCAAATCAAGCGCATCAAGATTATCAATATTGAAGAGGGACTCAAATTTGTCATCCCAAAGCGTTGTGGCTGTTGAGGAACTCACATCGAGCATGAGGGAGTAGAGCAGGAGAGAGGCATTGACTGTTATTACGAGGAGAATTGCTTTTTTCGCCCACTCTTTAGCCTGCTTCCTGTTCTCGGCATCATAACTCCCCACCAAAAACTTCAAGCCAACTGCGAGGAATAGGAGGAAATAGAACCCTGAAATCACCCCAACAATTACAATCCAAAGGCCTTGGAAGTGGAAAGGGTCAATGTTTTTTGTAATAAAAATTTTGCCAAGATCCAAAAGCGGCTGAACAAACGCAATTAAGAGGCCGCTAATCACACCCAAAAACTGCGCCACAATATCCTCCGGAAGGCCGGTAATCGAATCCCACAAACCCATTCAAAAACCCCCAAGAGCAACCTTTTTCGCAATTAGGAAGAGGAAATAATAGGCGCTAAAGAAACCTAGAACCTGTGAACCCACATCCCAAGAACCCTTGTTCCCAACCGAAAAACGAATTGTAGATTCAACAGGCTCAAACCCAGCATCCCCCTCAAACACCGCACTCACAATGCCACCAGATTCTTCGGCGCTAATATTTGTTGTTGCACTCCCATCTACACCCGTAATCAATTCTTTGGTGTTTTGCCCTGAACGGAGCAGAACTTTCCTCTCCGGCAAAACGGTTCCGTCAACATCACTTAACTTTATTGTGATATTTGGCTCATCTTTCAAGTCAAAGTGATTAGCATCAGTTTCAACACCCAAATTAACGTCTTGAAGTTCAATAAGACTGCAGCCTGATTCTTCCCAAAAATCAGAATATAAAATACAGGAATAATCTTCAGGCTTGTTTGTCCCAAGCACTATTTTGCGCACTCCCCCAGACTTATTAAAATCGAGAACCACAAAATTGCCCTGATTTTTCTCATCCTCATAGGATTTCGTGACATAAACAATTCCATCATCCGTAAAAGCAAGGTCAAAATTTGATTCGCTAAGGAAAAAATTGTTTCCCGCTGAATTGAGTTTAAAACCATTGATAGGTTCACCCGAACCAAGCTTAATTGTTAACCTGCTAATTCCCGGATTTCTTTCAAGAAAAGATTTCAATCCAATTTCCTGGGTTTTCGCTTTCGCGGAAAAAATATCACTCAGGTTGACAGAATCTGTTCTTTGTTCCGAACCCGCATAATCGCAGGTGGTTGTGCAAGTCCTCTTATCCTTCGGATTCCTGCAATGCTCATACACCCTATAGTGGTTTATTGTCAAAACCGTTCTCACCAACAAGCTCGCGCTAAATTCCATTGGCGACAAATTTGCCGCGCCAGTAGAATAGTGCGATACTTTTTGCGAACCGATAGAAGAGCCATTTAGATAAGTGCCAAGATCCTCGTTTGCCAATTGGTAAGAGTATGTTGTCTGGCAGTCACCAGGCATTGTTCCGGTAGGCAATTGGATGGAATAAGAGTAAGCACAAAGCACATCCCCAGAAGGCTCGACAAACCACTCGCCGCCATTCAAATCGAAATAGCTTTTGTTCACCCCAACGATTTTGAGCCAAGCATCCCGAATTATCCCATCACTCTTCAACTCCGCTCCTATGGGCGGGCTGTTCCATTGCAAGTTGCTGTTCCAATTCCAAGAGAAATCAAACGAACCGAGTTCGCCCTGCGATTCGAGAAGATTTAGGTAGAGCTCCTGCTTTTGTGCTGTGTTCAAGGAACCATCCCCGACAATGTTATTGCACTCGGCAATTTTCCAATCCGAAAACTTTGAACAATCCACTGCAAATCCCGCAAACGAAAACGGGACAAGGCAAAGCAGCAAAACACAAACAAAAATCCTAAGGGCCATTGCCAATCACCCCTGCCCTGTAAGGGCATTTTTGGCACATTGATTCATGCAAACCAATTTTCTTGGCGTAACGCTGCAACTGCACACAATTGAACTGGGGCTTTCTTGCGGCCCAACCCTCAAACTCAGCAATGCCTTTTCCCTGTGCACTCGCGGCAAGAGCCCACTTTTCAGGCACAAGCGCAGCAACCATGTTGGGAACTAGGTGAATGTTCCTCCCGCTCCCACGCGGCAGCTCGTTTTCCACCGCATATTCACACACAAGGCACTTCCCGTGAAACTCCGGTGCCTCAAAAGGCTTTTTCTCGCCCTCAAACGCACTCACCCT
>CAZEBH010000096.1:0-4187 GCA_964510425.1 uncultured archaeon
CTCACTTCTCAAAAGAATACTTCAAAAATCAGTAGAAACTGGCGAAGTCAGGTTTGATAGTTGATTTTACTTTACATATTGCCCTGCCCCTAAATAGCGTCTTTTTCAAGGACTTTATAGAGTAAAGCCATCGCTTTGGCAAAGTATAAATACTCGCCTGCTGTTTCTTTTTTATGGATTTTTGGGAGCAGCGCATGGTTGAATTCATGCGCCGCGGGCAGGGCGATAGGGTGCACTTTTTCGAGCACGACCTCAAAAAGCGGGTGCTGCCAACACAGCTCCGGCGCGTTCAGCAAAATGACAAGACCGTCCTCAAGGAGCTTGTGCTTCCGAAGTGGCTTGATTGGGATTTGTTGTATGAGTGGGGCTTGCGCGAATCAAACCCGCAAAAAGGCTGTGAGTGCATACTTTGCAACAAACTGGCCGAGCGGGGAAATGATTTCGAGGGCAAGTTCATCTGCGATGGGTGTTTTTTCAAGATTAAGGCAATGCCGTAGCAGAACTATTTATCCGAGAATTATTCTCGCATCCACCGCAACCACGCCGCTTTTTGTCGCCATTAACGGGTTGATGTCAAGTTCTTGTATGTTTTTTTCCTTCATCATTAAGCTGCTGACTTTAGTGATTGCATCCGCAATTTTTGAAATATTTGCGCCTTCTTTTCCGCGTGCGCCCGCAAGAATTGGGTATGATTTGATGCTCTTCACCATTTCCAGCGCGGTTTTGCGCCCGACAGGGCAGATGCGCAGGGACACATCCTTGAAAACTTCGGCGTAAATCCCGCCCGAGCCAAAGAGCACACACGGTCCGAACTGCAAATCGCGCACTCCGCCTATTATGATTTCAATCCCGCCCGCCATCTGCTGGACAATAACCCCGGCAAATCCCGCGAGCCTTTTCATTTTTATGAAAGATTCTTTTGCCTGCTCAAGTGTTTGGATGTTAATTTTCACCCCGCCCGATTCGCTCTTGTGTGAAATTTTCCCGGAAATCACCTTCATTGCAACTGGAAAACCTATGCGTCTGCAGGAGCGCTCCATTTCGGATTCATTGCGGCAAACAAGTGTTTCGGCAAACCTTATGCCGTATTTTTCTGCAATTTTGATGGATTCGTTTAGGGGCAGGGTTTCCATGCAAACAATTGGCAAAATACCTTTATTAACTTTGTCGCCTTCAATTTTGTAGGTTGTCATGGTTAAAATTACTTTTAACGGTGCTTCCCAGGAGGTCGGTCGCAGTGCGTTTCTTGTTGATGACGTGGACCAAACTGTGCTAGATTAACGTGTAAGACAGACCCCTGAAGGTTTGGAGTATCCTCTCCGTGTAAAAACAAACCTTAATGCAGCAATAATTTCTCATGCCCACCTAGATCACACCGGAAATTTGCCATATTTGTTCCAGGAAACTTCGTGCCTGACATACATGACGCCCCCAACCCTTGGCATTGCAAAGATTTTGTGGTTTGACACGCTAAAAATTGCCGGTCTTGAAGGGATGGATGCAAAATTTAGCAAGGAATCCATTGCAAAAACCGAAAAATTCACTTTTCCGATTTCCTACAACAAGCCAATGGAAATAACCGACCACACCTCGATGGTTTTTCATGATGCCGGGCACATTGTGGGCTCGGCGCTGACCGAACTTCGTATGCGAAACAAAACAATTGTTTACACGGGGGATTTCAGGTACGTCGATACGCGCCTGCACGGTCCTGCGCAGTTCGATAAAATAAAGGATTGCGACATTCTAATGATTGAGAGCACATACGGTGACCGGGACCACCCGAACCGCAAGGAAACCGAAAAGCTTTTTGTCGAATCAGTGCAGGAGACAATTGACAAGGGCGGGCATGCGCTTTTGCCATCGTTTGCCGTTGGCAGGAGCCAGGAAATAATTGATGTCCTTGCCGAATATAATATCGAGGCGCCGATTTTTTATGACGGCATGGGCCAGAGGGTTGCCGAAGTTTACCTCAAAAACCCCGCCTATCTCAAGGACCACAAGTTCCTCAAAAAGGCCCTTGAAAAGGTCAATTGGGTGCGGGATGTGAAGATGAGAAAGCAGGCACTAAAACAGCCATCCGTAATTGTCTGCACAAGCGGAATGATGCAGGGCGGTAGCGTATATGCCTATTTGCCGCAAATTTACAATGACAAGAACTCGAAAATAATGCTCACCGGCTATCAGGTAAAAGACACGCCCGGAAAAATCCTTTTGGACACGGGCAGAATAAACCTTGATGGGCTAAATGTCGAAGTCAAGGCTGCGGTTGAACGCTACGATTTTAGCGCGCATGCTGGAAAAGAGGAACTCTTCCGCGCGATAAAAAAACTAAATCCGCAAAAAGTGATTTGCGTGCACGGCGATGCGGAAGTGACGGCAAAGTTTGCAAAGTCAATCAAGGAAGAGGGCTTTACCCCGATTATTCCTGAACTTGGCAAGGTAGTGGACTTATGAGCAAATTTCTCGGTACGCTCAAACAATCCATCGGCATTTTTACGGCACATCCAAAACTCATATTGCCAAAGCTAATTGTCGCGCTTCTCTATGGCGCGCTAATTTTACTCTCAATTGGCACAGCCCTTTCAACATTCTCAGAGCCTTCTCAAGAGCTTCTAAACTCCGCACTATTGCAGCTCGTAATCTCTGTGGTAGCAATTATAATTGATATAATTGTCAGCGCAATGTACCCTTTTATGGTCAAAGACATTTTGGCAAAAAAGCAGCCCTCTATTTTTCGCGCTCTTGCGCAGGTCTTCTCAAACGCAAAAAAAATACTGCTTCCTATTTTCCTTGTTGAGTTTGTGGCAATTGCGGTTTTTAGCATTCTGATTTCTCTTTTAGTGCTGGTTTTTCTGGGAGGATTTTTGGAAAATGCGGATACCCTAAGTGATTTTGATTTTTTCACACAAGGGGCTATTGTGCCTATAGCGCTTTTGGTCTTGCTCTTGTTGCTTGTGGGGGGAGTGGTGTTTCTCTTCTATACCTTAATTCCAGTAGTTGCCTATGAAAAAACGACCCTGCTTGAGGGGTATAGGCGCGCAATCCAGATTTCCCTTAAAAACAAATCAGATGCCGCTAAAGCAACCCTATTGAGTATCGCACTCTCGTTTTTCTCATTTGCCATTGCTTTTGCAATAGAATACTTTCCCCAAACCGAAGGGACAATTCTATTCTGGGCTGCATTTTTGATGCTAAGGTTTTTGACAGCTTATGTTTACTCTTATTTGTATATCTTAAGTCCGCTTTTTTACCTAAATTATGCGGCTAAAAAATAGCGAAAATTCACCATAGGTTTTTTTATGAAAAGATTTTGTGTAAGTTGCGGAAAACAAACAGGCCAAATAATCAGTTCGCTCTGTGCCGAGTGCTACCTTAAAAAAAACGAGGTTCTCCCAATCCCGGTTGAATTTGTAATTGATCTGGATAATCGCAGCGGCCGGATTAGAATTGGCAGGCTCTGGGTTGAAAACACCGATGCCGCTATCGGCAACATGATTGCCGATAAAATAATTTCCATTGCAAAGCAGAAGAAACTTTCGGTTTCAGGCATTGATATAACCCTCACGCATGACAAGGAAGAGCGCCGCATCATTGCCGCCGTGAATTATTCCGCTGAACTCGAAGGAATTATTCTTCCGGTGCAAAAGCAGGTAACTGTAAGGGTTCGCAAGACAATTTCCGATGCCTCCATGAAAATAGCCTCATACTATCACGAGGCAATAATCCAGATGAGGTTTATAAAAAAGCCAACGCTCCAGCAGGGGCAGGATAAGATGCGAGAGCTTATGAAATTGCTCCTTGACCAGAAAAAGAAAATAGAACTCTCGGAAGCAGTTGATACCAAAAACGTTCCGGGCGGCTTTGATGTGTATGTGGGTTCGGCAAAGGCGGCAAGAATTGTCACCACGCGGATTGCGAGGAAATACAATCTCAAGGTCATCTACTCCAACAAGATGATTGGCATGAATGACAATGGCGTGACAAAATATCGGCACACTTACTGCATAAAATTCGAGCCGCCGGCGGAGAAATAATCAAAAAAGAACTTTCCAAACTCAACTTCCGAATAAACCCGCAGTTGGTGCTCAAGAGGGGGCGTGTGAGTGTGAATAAAAAAACTCTTTTATATCCTGACTTCGCCAGTTTCTACTGATTTTTGAAGTATTCTTTTGAGAAGTGAGGAT
>CAZEBH010000097.1:0-4170 GCA_964510425.1 uncultured archaeon
CACCACCTTTGGTGCGCTCAGTCTGCTGGTTTTCTTCCGCATCAATGGCAGCGTATGCGGCAAAAGCAGGCCTGAGCGCAGTTGTGCTTATACCGAAAGGGCAAATAGCCTTTGGAAAGCTCTCGCAATCGCTTGATTACGGCGCGAAAACCCTCCAGATTGACGGCGATTTTGACGCCGCGATGAAAATGGTGCAGGAAATCGCGCAAGAAAAGGAAGTCTACCTGGTGAATTCAGTGAATCCAATAAGGCTGGAAGGACAGAAGGCTATAGCGATTGAGCTTATGGCGCAACGTGGATGGATTGCGCCCGATCGTATTGTTGTTCCGGGCGGAAATTTGGGAAATGCTTCGGCAATAGGCAAGGGGCTCAAGGAGATGCATGATTTAGGGTTCATCGACAAATTGCCGATGGTTACAATAATACAGGCAAAGGGAGCTGACCCGCTTTACCGCACGCTTGTGACAAGCTCGCATGAGCTCGTGCCAATGAAAGCTGAAACCCTGGCAACTGCAATAAAAATCGGAAACCCCATAAGCTGGAAAAAAGCCGTGCGCGCGATGGAGTGGACAAACGGCTGGTGCGACGAGGTAACCGAGCAAGAAATAGCGGATGCAAAAGCCGTGATTGGAAGCGATGGCATCGGTTGCGAACCGGCTTCTGCAACCGCGCTCGCAGGGATAAAGAAATTAGCAGGCAGCGAAATTGGCAAGGATGAAGAAGTCGTTGCAATACTTACAGGGCACATGCTAAAAGATACGGAATACACGCTCAATTACCACTTCAACTCGCTTTACACCAAAGGCAAGTACCTGACAAAGCCTGGTGCGAAAGGCAAGGGAAAAATAAAATCGACATTTGCAAACCCGCCAAGAAAAGTCAAGGCAACGATGAAGGAACTGCGCAAGGCGATTGGCATCAATTGAAAAAACTGCTGAAATCAGACTTTCGCAAAGCCCTTTTCCAAATCTTCAATCAAGTCGTCCGCGTTCTCAATCCCGCACGAAATGCGAAGCAAGCCCTCGCCAATTCCCTTTGCCCTGCGAACATCCGCAGGAATCGAGGCGTGGCTCATTGTCGGAGGATGTGAAATAATTGTCTCCGTTGCCCCCAAGCTCTCTCCAAAAACACAGAGCAAGAGACCCTTAACAAACTTTCTGGCGCTCTCAAGCCCGCCCTTTAACTCAAATGAAAAAGTCCCGCCGTGCCCGGTACACTGCAACTCGTGCAGAGCTTTTTTCGGGTGGCTCGCAAGCGTTGTTGAATAAACCTTTGCAACCTTCGGGTGGCCCTCAAGATATGCCGCGATTTTGCGGTGATTTTCATCATGCTTTTTCATCCTCAAATCAAGCGTTTTTATCCCACGCAAAGAAAGATAGCACTCAAACGGCGAGAGCACCGCACCAGTTGCCTTTATCATAAAGCCAAGCTTTTCTTTAAGCTCTGGAGAATCAAATGAGAGCGAACCTGCTACAACATCATTGTGCCCGCCGAGATATTTTGTGATGCTGTGAACAACAACATCCGCGCCGAACTTTTTTGGCTGCAAAAAAACCGGGGTAAGAAAAGTGTTATCCACAACATACAAAAGATTGTGCGCTTTTGCAACTTCCCCAACCATCTTCAAATCAATTACATCAAGAAGCGGATTGGTGGGGGTTTCGACAAAAATCATTTTCGTGTTCTTCTTGACATGTTTTGAAATTTCTTTTGGGTTATCCATTTTTATGAAATCACTCTCAAGCCCAAACCTGCTAAGAATCAGCTTCATCATCCTATAAGTTCCGCCATAAGTATCCTCGCAGAAAAGAACATGATCGCCAGCGCTAAGAGTGTGCATCAGTGCGAGTTCTGCTGCTATCCCCGAACCAAAGCACACACTGTGATTGTAGCCTTCGAGTTCGGAAATGCAACGCTCAAGAATCTGCCGCGACGGGTTGGACATTCGGGCATATTCAAACCCTATTGGTTCGCCAATCCCGCGCTGGCGAAAACTCACGGACTGCTGTATCTGCGCCTCAAGTGCGCCCGTGTACTCATCCCACTGTTTTCCGGCATGCACGCAAATGGTGTCAAATTTTGGCATGATATAATAGTGCCCGGATTAATTAATAATAATTATTGAAGGAAAAATTCCGATATGAATAATCCCTAGTGAAAGACTTTTTAAGAATGACAAAATTCATGAAGACAATTGGCTAAGCACGCGTCTCTTGAACTCCTTTAGGTCCCTTTTGCGGATTCTTCCGGCGCTTGCAGGAACATGCCCGCCCGCGCCCGCATCTTTCATGCCCCTGACAGCGTTCTCAAGCAGCTCATTTGTTTTGACCTTGAAATCCTGCCTGCGCGCGGAAAAATAAAGGAACTTCTCTCCCTTGTCCTGCACCATGATTACGGTTTTGTCCGGGAAGAACTCGTTGCTGACCTTGTTTATCAGGACTGATTTTATTTCGTTTTTGGCCTTGAACTCAAACCAGACAAGCTCCTGTGAAGGGAAAACAACCCGCTTCTTTTTGAATTCATTCAGGAGCTTATCACTCTGCGAATTCAGCTTTGCCACATATTTGTAAAACTCTGATGAAATGATTTCGCGCGGATGGGATGCGGATGTGACAAGAAAAAAGAGCTTGTGCAATTTTGAGGGCGCTAGCGTTTCAACCGCTGAAATTGCGTTAGTAACCTGCCATAACTCATCAATGCGTGTATTGTGCTCCAGCACCGCCTTTTCAACAAAATCCTTCCACTGAGCCAATTGATTGTCCCCCATGAGGCCAACACATGCAACCCATGACCATTTTGACAGATTTACGTGGCGCGAAAAGAGATCAAAACAAAATTTTGCACAGGGGTACCTGCTTGGCTCAATTTCCGAGACAAACTGCGGCTTTATCACAAAGAACTTGGAGGAAACTTTTGCGCCATAGTCCTTGTGATGGTCGATTACAACAACATTTTTTACAATCTGCATTGCCTTTTGCACACTTTCAGGGCTCTGTTCAAGCGCAAAATCAACAATCACAAGCGTTTCAATTTTATTTTTTTTAAGCATGGCAAGCGTTTTTGGCATAAGTTCAACTGTCTTGTACTCCTGCGTGATTACAAGATCAGGCGCCTTGCCGCGCAGCATCGCAATTGCATTATATGTAATCGCACCGGATGATATGCCATCTGCATCAAGGTCGTGCACAAGCGCAATTCTCCCGCTTGCCGAAAATGATTTCACAATTGAATCAAACTTGAGAAAGTAATCCTCTTTTTGCACCAAGAACACCAATGCACAAGCAATTTTATTCTCTTCGGTCGCAAAATAATTTAGATATGGAAAAAATGACAGTTCACTCGAAGAGCTAACAATTATCAGGATAATATCCGGAATTTAGCCTGCAAGAAATGCCTCAAAACTAAAACCAGTTGAAGCGCTAAGGTATGAATGGGGCATTTGGTTTTGAATTTATTTTTTCTTTTGGGGTTTGGCTGAATTACCGGCCTTTCCCATCACAAGAATGCCAATTATTATCACCAATAAGAGTATGATTCCGCCGCCAACATACAAAAGTGTGTTGTCCGTTTTTGCGACCTCTCCGGCCTGTGTACCCTGCTGCGCAGGCAGCTGTGCGGATTTTGCAGGCCTTATTGAATTATCTCCTGCGGTAATACCGCTTGAAGTGATTGTTTCCCAATTGCCCCTCAAAAGAACCTCTTTTGAAAAATTTGCGGGAGATTTTATTTCATAAACAAGTGCCGCATTCTTTACCTTCTCACCATATAGCACCCAGCTGATTTTGCCATCAAACTTTGAGGCTGCGGGAACCGAACTCGTAACTTCCCACCCTGCTGGGATATACTCAGTAACTATTATCCCGCTTGGTTTTTCCCCGATAAACTTTAGATTAACTTCCACACTCAACTTTTCGCCAGCGGCAAGTTCGGATGCAACTGAGCGCTGTGTTGAAATCGGGGCGAGGTCTGAAAGCGCAACTGCGCAAAGCATTATCAGAAATACTGCGAGCATTGTTTTTTTCATCATTTTTTCACCTAGTTCGGAGGAACCTCGTTGTTGCACGAAGTCCATATCTGTATTATCTGCAATAAAAGATTGTTGGTTATCTCAGCTCTTTGTCTTATCCCGAATTAATGTCCTTCGTAAAATAGCTTCTGGACAGCCAGAAG
>CAZEBH010000098.1:0-4132 GCA_964510425.1 uncultured archaeon
GGAGAATTGGCATGAAATCCTTTATAACGGACAATAAATCGGGACAACACAAAACTAGCTCCCACAAAAACCCTTATTAACCTCTTTTTCCATTTTTATACCATGCTTCTTGAAACAGAAATTATAGCGCGCCTAATTGCGGCAGCAGTACTGGGCGCAGTAATCGGACTTGAACGCCAGCTCGATGCAATTCCAGCAGGATTTAGGACCCATATGCTAATCTGCATGGGTGCGTGCCTTTTTACGATTATCTCATTTGAATTTGCGGGCCCAACAGACCCTAGCAGAATTGCGGCAGGCATTGTAACCGGAATCGGGCTTTTGTGCGCGGGCGCGATTTTCAAGCAGGGCAATAATGTCCACGGCCTTACAACCGCGGCTGATCTTTGGGTGGTCACTGCAATTGGCATGGCCGTAGGAATGGGCGCCTATCTTGCGGCTGGTGTTACAGCAATTCTGGTTGTAATTATTCTCTCACTAAAAAAGCTGACACAGGGCAAGGTATGAATAATTCCAAAAGGGCACTAGCGGCAAAACAAGCATTTTCCAGAAAAGATGCAAAAGCTACATCGCCAACCCATGAAGATTTTGACCACGACCAACACAAGCAGGGCATTGGCGAATATATTGGGAGCATGGTTTACGGTGCGCTTGATGGAACGGTAACCACTTTTGCGGTTGTTGCAGGCGCTGCCGGTGCAGGCCTTGGTCCAGGGATTGTATTGGTTTTGGGTTTTGCAAACCTTCTTGCCGACGGGCTTTCAATGGCTGCCGGCACATACCTTTCCATGAAATCCCAACAATCATTCTACAATGCGCAGCGCAAACGCGAGGAGTGGGAAGTTGACAATTACCCGCAAGCAGAACGCGAAGAGATAAGGCAGATTTACCGCAAAAAGGGCTTTGAGGGCAGCGGACTTGAAAAGCTTGTGGAATTACTAACTTCCAAAAAGACCGTGTGGGTTGACACAATGATGTCAGAGGAAGTTGGCATAATCCCTGAGCAGAAAAACCCTCTCAAGGCGGCAGGGCTTACCTATCTTGCATTTGCCATAGCGGGTTTAATCCCTCTTCTCATATTTGTAATTTCTATTTTTTACCCAATTCCGAAATCAATATTATTTCCAATGGCATTCGCGCTCACTTTTGTAACCATATTTGCTGTTGGTTCGCTTCGTTCGCTTGTGATTGCCAAAAACTGGTTTACCGCAGGCCTTGAAATGCTGCTAATAGGCGGGCTTACTGCAATTGTAGCTTATGTGATAGGCGCTGTGCTGGGCGGATTTGTGCTCTGATTAATTTTTAAAAAAATAAAAAGGCGGCCGCTACCGCGACTCGCCATACTCCTCCAAAAGCCTGAGCATTCTCTCCTCATAATGCCCGGGGTCCTTCTTTTTTCCTCTCTCGTACTGGTCTCTTATCATCACTAATCACCTCGAGACACATACTTGCAATGGAGTAGAATAATCTTTGCAAGGAGAGGGTTCAGTGCCGGTGCGGCTGATTATTTTTTTACAATTTGCTATTTTGAGAGCCATTCCAAAAGTTCATCTTGAAGGTTTGTGCTCTCAAACATCCAAGTCCCATGTCCAGCGCCACTCAGCACAATCATTTCGCATTTCGGGATAATGTCCTTTAGAACTTTTGAGGAGGCAAAAGAATACTCATCCTCAGTGCTTGCAACAATTAGTACTTTTGCCGCAACCTTAGTTGCACTTTTTTCAATTTCAATTCCAAAATAATCCAATCCAGCCGAGAGCAGTACGACTTTTTCAACGCTCTTCTCAGTTGCGGCAAGATTGAGTGCAGTGTTTGCTCCAATGCTAGAGCCCACAACACCATAAAGTTCAAAACCTTCTTTTTCAATGAATTGTTTTGCGCCTAGCGCGTCAAGTGCCATGTTTACAAAATCACTTTCCTTAAAAGTTGCATAGCCCCTTTTCTTGCCGTTCTGGTCAACACTCTCCCCATGCCCCCTAAGGTCAATTGCAAGCACAGTCAAATTCTTGTCGTTTAATTTTTTTGCGAATGTGTTGAAACTTGATTTGTCAAGCCTGTATTGGTGCATGAGAAGAATTGCCTTTTTGCCGCCGCTCAGGAGATTTCCGACAATTCTAAAGCCATCGCTGGTTTTGAATTCAACTTTTTGCGGCATTTTTTGTGCGGGCATTCTTTCAACCCTTCTTTTTTTCAAGCTCTTCAAGTTTTTTGTCAATCTTCTTTTCGGATTCAAGCCTCTCAAGGCCTGCCTGCCTATAATCCACAAATTTCATATGTGCTACAAGTTCGGGATGCACCTTTTTGACTTCCTCTAGCATTTTCAGAACAATTCTTCGATAATCCGGATGGCCCTGAATGGTTGAACGCAGTTCAACGAGATGGTATAACTCCCGCAAATTTAAAAAATTGCTCCACCTGATTCTGTAAGCAAATGGGACAATGTACTGGCTCTGCTTGCGAAGTGTTGGGCGGATTTTTAGATAAGTTTCTTTTGCGCCCTCCATCTCTTCAATAAATTCCCTTTCAATGCCAATCTCTTTCATCTCCACAGGGGTGTCAAAGCCAAGATTCACGCCAAGGTCCTGGCGCTGCTGTGTGAGCACGCGGTGGCGGTGCAAGTCCCTATAGGATGCGTAGTTGCACATGAGATCAAATTCATAAGTGGTGTGTTCAAACCCGCGCATGGGCTTGTGCCTGCGGTTCTCGCGCCTTTTTAGGTATTCATCAATTATTTCCAGCTTCTTCCCCTTTGGCATTTGCGCAATAGTTTTTTTAATTTCAGAAAATGGCAATTGAGTGTATGGGTATATGCTTGCCGCAGCCAGCCTATCAATTGCATCTTTGTCATATGCGGTTAGGGCAACTTCTGAATTATTTTGCGCATAATCTTCGCTAAAAATCGTGTCCGCAATTTTTTGCATTCCTTTTGAGGTTCCCGAAATGAATTTTATTGTGGGGTCGCCATATTTTCCCGTGGCGCGCTTGACAAATGACGGCATGGTTTTCATAAGTTCAGCCAGCAGTTCGGTTGCGATTTTGTTTTGCTCTGAGAGCTCTCCTGCATGCAGCTTAGTAATGAGGTATTCAAAGCTTCGCCCATTTCCATAGAGCCCGACATTAGTGCTTGTAGACGCTGGCAGAAAGCCGCGCAATATATCGCACGCCTTTGCCCTTATTGTCGAATTGTATGCGCGCTCGCTCTCATCTCCCCGCGGGAATTTTTCCGTGAGGTATTTTTTTGTCGGTTCAATGAATTTTGCATAAGAATCAAACAGGGAATCGCAGGTTTTAATGTAATTGTCAGCAAACCTTGAATTCATAATGTCCTTGTCAATAAAATACCTGTATTTTCCGTTAATTTTTTCATCAAAATAAACATATCTCGTGCTCTTCTCAAGAGGCGAAATGCCAAGGCGCGAATCTTCCAAAAGTTTTGAGGCAATATTGCTCACATTCTCGCAGGCGACATGCGCACCGCCAAGTTCAGCCACGCTATCATCGCCGTATCCGACAAGCACCCGGTCATAGAATTCTTCCGCTTTTTTTGTGGCAACTGCCTGCTCTTTCCCGGAGCCTTTTCCAAAGGCCACAATATCTGCAAATCCCGAGATTTCATCATTTATGAACTCATCAAGCAAAAGCCTTCGCAGTGATTTTGGGCTTCTGCTGTAGCGGGAAAAAAGGGCTCCCTTTACAACTTCTGGCAGGTTTGTCAAAACAAATATGTCCTTGTCAAGATTTGAGCAGAAAGGCGCAAGAATTGCCTTTTCCTCTGAAGTGAAAGCGTCCATTCAAATACCTATAGAAGTGGAATTAATAATATTTTAAATGGGAGTAGTAGAAGATTTAAGGAAGCCTTTTCCGGATGGGGCGGGTCTGAGTTTTAGGTTTTTTAATACCCTTGCGCCTATTGAGATTTCTAAAATCCAAATCACCGGTCTTAGACCAGTGCCCGCCGGGATTTACTGGGTTAGGTTTTAGGATATTTCGTCTTACTCGTTCAGAATTTTCATCAGGCATTCCAATCGGATAAATTACTTATTTAAAGTATTTAAATATACCTTTAATGTCACAATGATGTCTTATCCCGAATTAATGTCCTTCGTAAAATAGCTTCTGGACAGCCAGAAGT
>CAZEBH010000099.1:0-4060 GCA_964510425.1 uncultured archaeon
TTGGCAGAAAGAGGAAAACCGCCGAGGATTTGATAGAGTGGGGCGATACGCAGAGCAAAATAATCAACATTTCCCTACTTCGCAAGGTAGATAAGGTCTTTTTGAAAAAACAGGACAACCAGTACTTTAGAGAGCTTGTAAAAAAACTCGCGGGCGAGAAAATAGTTGTTGAGATTATTGAGAATGCAGCACCTGAGCAGAAGAAAAAATAGTTGAAACGAATTTGGACAAAAAATGAACAACATGCTTTCCCAAGAAACGCTATTTCTTGCGGTAATTTTCGTTGCAGGCGAGATAATGGGCAATCTGCTTAAGTTCCACCAAACCCTCTCTGAATATGACACTTTCATGCATTTTGCGGGCGGAGCTCTCGTGGCATCGCTGCTTGCAACAGTTCTAAATGGAAAAGCTAAAGAAATTCTCTTATCCCGTCAACATTTTTGTAACGCTTGGAATCGGGGGGCTTTGGGAAATATTCGAATTTTTAGCAGACAAGTTCTATGGTCTTAATTTGCAGGTTAGCCTCGAGGACACGATGGTTGATCTTTTGGTTGTGCTCTCTTCTGCAATTGTCGTAAATTTTATTTATTGGTTCAAATACAGAAAAAGTTAAAGAATACACAAAAAATTATTTAACCGTGAACAATTTTCTCCGCACTCTCCAAATTTTCCTTCACGCGTTGCTGGTGCTCTTTTACCATCGGAACAAAGAAATCAATTGCAAAGCGCTTTAATTCGGATGATAGCATTTTCCCGCTTGAAAATTCCTCCCCAATGCGTTCAAGCTCTTTTGTATTTGGAAAGTGGAACTTTAACATCTCGAACACCAGGTCAATTTCCAAATTCCCGCCATTTTGTCGGTGCTCCTCAACTGTTGGCTGGCCGCCTGAGAACGCCCTGTTGATTTTCTTTTCAACATCCTTTAGTGAATCACTTAGAAAAATTGCAGTTTCGGGGTGCGATGAGCTCATTTTCAGACCGGGCTGCAAACCTGACTGATGGCGGAAATAAATGAATGATGGAACCGCAAGTTTGTACGGCAGGCGCTTTGCAATATCGCGTGTTAGCCGAGCGTGAGGATCCTGATCCAGTCCGATTCCGGTAATTGATGGCATCGACCCCTCAAACTCTGCAAGCTGCGGGTGCATAATGTCTGCGTACTGCAAAAAATTTGCTGCAACTTTTCCCAAATCAACATGGCCGTAAACCGCTTCGAAAGTGTTTTTGGTGATTTTCTTGCTCAGTTCAAATGCAAACTCATAATAGCGGTTTTCCTTGCGCGACTGCACGTAAATATCATCCTCTTCGAGCCCGAGCGCGAGCAAATCCGCAACGTTTTCAACTGCCCATTTTTTTGCGGTTTTGAGGTCCGGGATTTTCTCATCTGGCCGGCTAAGGAAAGCATCAAGATCAGAGACGGCAAAATAGTTTCTTGCGCCCTTTGATTTGAAGAATTTGAACAAATCAATATCAACCTTATGGCCAAGATGGTATGGCCCCGAGGCTGCAATCCCGGTAATATTTACAAATGGCTTTCTTGATTCAATCCGTTTCAAAACCTTGTCAAAATCGCGGTGCGCAACCACAACACCCCTTTCAAATAGGTAATGCCCGAGTTTTTCTGATGGCTCTAGTGGAAACTGCTGAAGACCGAACTCCTTGAATACGTGCCCGTAATCCTTTACCGGAAAAGAGCCCCATGGGTCGATTTTATCCATTTGCACCACACACTAAATGTAACCTGAAATGGATGATTTTATAACCTTTCAAGCATATAAACATTAACATGGCAACCCTCATTGACGACAAGGTTTTTCTGCGCGACAAGCGCCTTGGGGACACCCTGAGGCAGCGCGGATTTGGTGAGCAGAAATCAAACGAACTCGTGCTTGACCTGTTTGAAGCGCTTTATTTGCTTGAAAAGGAAAAATTCCCGCTAAAGGATGCGAAAAGCGAAGAGCCCGTAAATGAAGAGGAGCTTGTGAAATATTCCTCAAAAAAAATCAAGAACTTCTATTCCAAATACCAGGTTTTTCGTGATCTTCGCGAGCGCGGATTTGTGATAAAAACCGGCTTCAAGTTCGGCTTTGATTTCAGGGTCTATCCGCGCGGCAAAAAACCCGGCGAAGCCCACTCACAGTGGTGTATAAATGTGACTTCGCAGGATGACAAATATAATTTCATAGAAATGTCAAGAATGGTCAGGCTTGCGGGAAATCTCAAGACAAAATTGCTGAATGCTGTTGTTGATTCTGAAAATGAGATAAATTATTATGAAGTTGTAAGAATTACGCCTTAACTTTCTACTCCTTGAACGAATTTGCTTTTTTAGAGCGATTTGAGAAATATTATTGCATCCTCAAGTTCATCCACAGTAAGTTCCTTGGACCGGGTTTTAAAATCGGACAAAAGCACTATTTTGTTTGGATCTAATTTCTTTCTTTTCAAGTTCAGTTGCTCATCTATAACACAGCTAAGAAGGGAGCGCGATGACTTCAGAAAATGACTTCCGGTGGTTTTCTTGATTTCGGCATCCAAATCAGTTGACTTGTCAAATGGCTCGTTGTAAAATCTCGCCGATTGCACAAGTTTTTCAATACGATTTAAATTCGCCAAAGGGGAATGTTGCACTATTGCTTGCTGCGTAACAAGACGTTGTAAATACTTTTTTCTTAAATAGCCCTGAACTGGCTTTATAATTGCGGAACTGGCTCTTCTGAGCCAGCCAGATTTTGACATACATAGTTTTTCACATGAGGTTATTTATAAGACAAACGCCACAAACCTAAAATATATGGCAAAAAACAAGCTTAAATTCATACAAAAAGGCTGCAGCCTCAACGACAAAATCTTCTCCGTGCTTGTAAAGAAGTTGCACGCACATGAATTTGCCACGGAGCGCGACGTTGCGCTCTTCATCAAAAAAGAAATTTTCCGCGCGGAGGCAGGACTTGCATTCCCGCCAATTGTTGCAATCGGAAAAAACGCGGTTGACTGGCACCATAAACCCGCCAACTCAAGGCTTGCAAATGGCGGCTTTTGCGTAATCGATTTCGGCTCGCGATTCAACAGGTACTGCTCAGATATGACACGCACAATTTACTTTGGAAAGGCAAGCGCTACGCAGAAAAAACTCTACGCAAAGGTGTGCAGGGCTAATGAAGTGTGCATCACAAAAGTACGGGCAGGAATTGACGGGCATGAGATTTACCTGATTGCATGCAGAATCCTCGCCCGCCATGCAAAATACTTCGGGCACGGGCTTGGGCATGGCCTGAAAAAGATTATTCATGCAAAGCCGCGACTGAGTAAAAAGCCGGGGCAGTTTTTGCGCGAGGGGGACATTGTGACAATTGAACCGGGGATTTACATGCCAAAAAAACTTGGAATTAGAATTGAGGATAATGTGCTCGTGAAAAAAAACGGATACAGGCTTCTATCGCATAGCACGAAAAAACTGATTGAGGTAAAATAAAACAAAAAAAGAAAAATAAGAAAATTTGAAGGAAAAAATCCTTCAAATCTAAAAGTCGACGCCTCTTACGGTCTTTCTGCCGTTTGCCTTTGCCCTTTCCGCAGCCTTCTTAACAAGCCACCCAACATGTTCGCTAAGAGCCTCAACTGCATCTCCGGCGGTGTTGCAGCCTTCTTTTTTTATTGCATCCTTAATCTTTGAACCTACTACCAAAACTTCAGCCATTTTACAACCCCCAAAATGCTTTCCCAAAGGAAAACTGATTAAATCAAAGAAAAAAGGTTTAAAAAGCAATGGGCATAAAAACGCGTTTTAAAGTCCGTTTGGGGAGGTTTCTAGGAAACTGAGTTACCCTGGTGTTTCCCTCCCTTTGGTCTTTTTGGAAGACTGTGGGCAGATTCAACAAGTGTGGCTATAGAATCAATTCGGTCTTTGCTCACAGCATAACGGCCCATTAAGTTTTTGCGAGGCGGCTGCTTGCCGGGATTTTCCATCAACCATGCCTCGATTTCTTGATGCAATCCCCTCTCTTGTGAACTACCTGCCGCTGAAGCGGCAGGCGTCCTTGGGTCAGCCTGCATAATC
>CAZEBH010000100.1:0-4018 GCA_964510425.1 uncultured archaeon
ATACTTATCAAGGTTATGCGGATGGGAAACCGTAACCCCGTCACTATCCACAAGATAATTATTGATTCCCAAATCAAAACCAAGAACCTTTTCCCCACACTCCCTTTTCGGATTTGCGTCAGTGATGAGGATGGCAAACCATTTCCCCAAACGATTCTTCAAAGTATAGTGAACCGCTTTAATTTTTTGAACATTTCATTGCGGTTCACTAGATAGCAAATGGCTTGTGAATTGTTCAATTATTTAAGCCATTTGCTATAACCTGCTTAATTTTACCCTCAACCTGCCTATGCACCTTGATTTTAATTCCCCCGATTTTGCTCAGGTGCAAAATCCCTTTTTTACCCTTAAGCATTTCAAGCCGGAAACCGGATTGATTATAAGAAAAAGTCTTGAACCAATCCCTACCCTTAAACCTCAACGCACCAACTTTTTTCCCTTTCCTCTTAAGCGCACGTAAGGAGCGAAGATTCGAAAAAAGCCGGTCACACTCAGGCTGCAAAGCCTTGGAATAAACCTCATTAAATTCAGGCTTCAAATACTTCAACTCCACAATACTATGCTTTATCGCCCCAACATCAATTTTCCCGGCCAGCGACTGCTGATTCAATTTACCCAACAAAAAATTATAGGTTCGCCTGCAAAACTCAAGCGAACGCACCAAACCAAACCGCCCAACACTGTTAGGGTACAACCTGAACTCATAACTCAACATACAAAAAAAGTATTACCCCCAAAATTTATAAACCTCCCAAGAGAGGTCAATGCCGGTGCGAACAAAAAAAACATTATAATTAAGTGGGAACATTTCGCTGTTCCCCTTAACAACCCCTCGACGATAGCCCCGATTCATCTACCCCCTAAAAGGTGATATAGGGTTCTCGGAGCCAGCGCCTAAATAATTAAATAGGCATTTGACCACTTTGGAGTATAGATTGCTTTGATTTGGGAATTTATTTCAGGGATAATACTCTACCTCGCGCCCATGTATTTTGCGAACAGCTCAGCCATGCTTTTGGGCGGCAAAACCCCGATTGATTTAGGAAAAAAATTCCCTGATGGCAACCGGATATTTGGCGCTGGCAAAACTTTCAGGGGCTTCTTTTTCGGAACTGCAGTTGGAACAGCAGTGGCATTCATAATCAACTATTTTTTCCCGCAACAGAGTGTAATGTTAACCCCCAATTACCCGCTGCTCGGTTTTCTTCTCGCCCTTGGGGCAATTTTGGGGGATTTGGCCGGGAGTTTTATCAAAAGGAGAATGGGCATGGAGGCGGGAAAACCCGCATTTCTTCTTGACCAGCTTGACTTCGTGGCTGGAGCGGTTGTACTCGGACTGCCGCTGTACATACCCGGCATTTTTGCACTTGCAATAATTGCCCTTGTGACGCTTTTTGTCCATAGGCTTTCAAATTATCTCGCTTACAGGATAAAACTCAAAAAGGTGCCGTGGTAAAGGTGCGCAAAAACGAAATTGAATTCCTGCTAAAGTTTTTTGCAATATTTGCGGTTGCGGAATTTTTGCTTTTTGTGCTCGATTTTTCAGCGCTTGAAAACTTCATTGCAAAAGGCGCCGCCAGTTACTTCGGACTTGCATTTCAGGGCAATTTGATTTTTGTCGGCGGATGGATTTTCGAGATAACATCCTCCTGCACAGGACTTGTCAGCATGGGCATCTTGGCGGCAATAATATTTTCGCTGAAAAAGCCGGATGTGAAAAGAAAGCTGGCAATTTTTTTGTCTGGCGCGGCGCTTCTGATTATTCTCAATTACTTCAGGGTGTTTTTGGTGATAGGCATTGCAAAAGATTATAGCCCGGCTGCGGGGCAGATTGCACATGTTCTTTCATGGTTTTCCACGGCGGCGTTTGTGATTGCACTGTGGCACTATTTCACAAAAAAGATTACCGGAGTTAAGAACTTTTCTCACTTTTTGTAAGGCTTCAGGGATTAATATTTTGCCCGGGGCTCACTTTGCCTGTTCCTGCCTTCTCAGTGCACTCTCGGCGAAAACCGAGAATGCGCGCCTTGTAATTAGAACCCCGATTAGCGCTCCGAGTACGGTCATTATTGCAAAACCGCGCAGCTTTCCGAACCCGAAGCTGAAAACAATGAGCGGAAGCATGGTAACTATTGCGGTTGCCGCGGCGGCAAATATTATGAAAAATGCCTTCCTGAGCCTTGAGGCGTAACTGATGCTGTCCGCGCCTCCCGTGGAACTGCCGCCTTTCATCAGTTCATCCGCAATTATTATCTGGTGGTCAACACCGGTGCCGATTGCCGCGAGAATTCCGGCTATTGCCGCAAGGTCAAGGTTTATTCTCAAAAAAGATGCAACCCCCACTATAATTATTATTTCGCTGGCGCCCGTGACAATTATCGGCGCCGCCAGTTCAAGCCTGCGGTATCTTATGAAAATCACCAAAGAGACCGCAATGATTGCCAGAATTCCTATGAGGAGCACGTTGCGCAAAAATTCCTTTCCAAGAAGCGGGGAAATGGTTTCCTTTGAAATGCTTTTAATGGCAATTGGCAAAGAACCGGTTTCAAGCAGCACCGTAATTTCCTTTAGCTGCCTTTTGGCATCATCCTGTGATGAGCCGGCTCCGGTTATTACAAGCTGGGAAAATATTTTCGCGTTTTTCTCATCCGCGACATAGGGGTCAAGGTTTGCAATGCCTGCGGTTATTGAAATTACCTGCCGGGAACCGGTTGCAATCCAGATCCACGGGGTTGTCCCGTCAGGCGCTTCTATTTCTGAAATCACAAACCCGAGGGAAACGAGCTTTTCCTTGCGCCCATCTGAAAGTGACTTTGGCACAACCGCCTTCTTGTTTCCTGCCGCAAGCTGTGAAGAGAGGTTCTGCATTTGCTCTTCTGAGAAAACCGAATTGTTATCAGCAAGAATGTATGGCACTGAGGCATTTTTTAGCAGCAAATCGATTGAGGTTGACTGCGGTATATTATGGAGCGTGTTGCCGCTGCCAAGCAAATCCGAATCCGCCGCGTAGAGGTCGAAGGGGATAATGAGCACCGCGCCAAGGGGGCGGTCTATAAAGAAAAAAGTTTTTTCGCAGTCGTAATCGGTTCCTGTCTGCACGTTGTATGAAACCGCGGAGCATTTGTGGAAGACCATTTTTGAGAATTTTTCGGCGGCTTTTTGGTTCAGTAAAAATGGCATCTGCCACTGAAAAGTTCCCTGCCCTGTCTGCTGGTTCGTGCCGCCGGAGGATACGCCATACCCTTCCGCCGGGTTTTTGGAAATATTTAATATGTCGCTTCCTTCAAATAACACATTGCCATCAAGAGTGGCCTCGAATTTTCCCTGTGTTTTTAGCAGGGCTTCTAGCTGCTCGATTTTTTGTGGGTCGGTTTCGGCAATCTGCGCGGCAATTGAATCCTCGCCAAGTGAAGTGACCTTAAGGTCCTTTAATCCGAACGCGTCAAGCCTTTCTGAAATTATAGAGGAGATTGTTTCAAGCTTGTCCGGGGTTGTTTTCTCGTCAAGCTGGACCTGGAAGAGCGTTCCGCCCTTGAAATCTATCCCGAATTGTATCCCGACTAAAGCCACCGAGAGCAGCGAAAGTATTACTGCACCTATAAGCATCAGAACCTTTGGGTTGGAAAGAGTTTCTCTCATTTTCTCCCCTCCTTGCGCTCAAAGTACCAGAGCAGCACGGGCGCATTCATGAGCCATGTTGCTATGAGATCTGCAAATATTCCGAAAAGCAGAACCGCGGAAATTTCAAAAATGACCTGAAGCTGGCTTAGGTATGAAAGTGAAATCATTACTGTAAGGGCGCCGATGGTTGCAAAGGTCATGGTAAGACCGGTAATCATGGACTCGTGCGCCCTCTCGGTTGGGTGCCCTTCCTTGCGCTTTAGCACCCTTGAAGTGAGAAGTATGTCAGTGTCAACGCTGTACCCAACCATCATCAGAAGCGCCGGAATAGTTGAAAGCGAGAGCGGTATCTGGAAAATAGCCATTCCCGCAAGTGCTCCTGCAATGTCGAAAATCA
>CAZEBH010000101.1:0-4009 GCA_964510425.1 uncultured archaeon
AAAGACAAATCAGGTTAGAGCCATCAGGCCGCCAAAAGTGGCGAAGTTAAGTTTAAAGACTGGAAAAGTAACATTGGCATGTCAACAATGGTAAACCAGGTAAATCATGCTTTAGAAATGAAAGACAAGCAACCGATTACTGAAGCCGAACTAGAAGCATATTTCAATCGAATGTCGGCAAATTTCAAAAAAGGGCAGAGCCAAAAATAAAAGGCGTGATTACTGGTTCCTGCTTTTCTCAAGGAAAGCCTTGTACGCATTCATTGTCTCCTCAACACTCGGCGCCCTGAAATTTTTTTCGCCGGTCCATGCCTCGCAGACGCCCTTGTACATGTTTGAAACAATTTCCTTAAGTTCTGTCGGGAGCTGCGGTGGCCTTGGCCAGTCGGCCTTTTCAACATTGCTCTTTTTTGCGTTCTCAAGCTCGACATACCACGTGGTGGCCTTGTAATAATCCCTGCACACCTGCTTACTTACATGAATTCCGTTCCAGAGGAATCTGTTCTCATCAAGCGTTCCGCAAACATCAACAAGCATTATCTCGTTTTTGGGAGTTATGCCAAACTCGACCTTGCCATCGGCGTGCTCAAGACCTAGTGAAACCGCCTTTTCGGTTATGAAATCATTTATGTTAAGCGCAAATTCCTTTATTTCATATAGCTGATCCTCGCTGATTTTGGAAATGTCCATTGCCTCATCCCATGAAAGGTACCGGTCAATCGGTTCAAGCTTTGTGCTGACATCCAAAAACGCCTTTTCAAACTTAAAACCCGGCTGCGGAACTTCGCTAAGACCCAAATCATATGGCTCAAGTTCACCTGATTCAAGGCGTTTGAAAACCGAGCTTCCTTCAGGGAGTGAATTTCTAAACATTATTTCAAGCGGAACAAGGTAGTTGCGGGTTTCTTCCTTTATCTGGTTGTCCTGCGGCATCAGAACGCGCACCAAACTCACCTGCATCTTATTGGGCGGCATGAACTTGCGCAAATGGGTCTTTACGCCAAACTTTGATTCAAGTTCCCTGAAATTGTGGGCAGCCATTCTCGCAAGCGACTCGCCCTTGCCCTGTATTGTATCTGGCATCTTGCCGAAATCAAAAACACTATAATCGTCCGTGAACTCGAATGTACCGATTCCCATCTGCTCCTCGGTCGCTTCCTTTTCGGTCACAAGATTTTTTACAGAACCCATTTTCCCACTAATAGAAAATAATGGGGTTCGGTTTATAAAAGATTCCGCGCGACTGCAAACAGTTCGGCTAACTGACAGAAAGATGATGCATTTGAGAGAGGCTAACATTTTACATGTTTTTATATGATTTTGAATATTAGCAAATATTCAGCCTCGTTGCACTACTCTCCAACCTGACGGCAGTTTCCGTAAAATGACATCTTCACTTAGCAAATAGCCGCCTTGTTTGAGGCTTGCTGAAATGTTTTTCAACGAAGCCGAAACATGTTCAGGCGTCATGTAGCCGGAAGTTACTGCAAACCGGATTGCATCACACAATGGCACAGCGCCTTTATAGGTGAGCGACCTGCGGCTTATAGCTAATTGCACAGGAATAACATCTTCAGGATTAAGGAGATATTTTGGTTTGGCAAGTTTTAATTCTCCACGCACATGTGTAAAAGAAGGTGAATTAAGTCGTTTGACCAAAGTTGCGGCGGCATCTGAATCGAATTTCAATATATCTACCGCGTACACATTTGAATTCTTTCCGAGTGCTTGCTTTGCAGCAAATGTAGTAGGCGCCCCAATTGAACTGGCACTTCCAACATCTGCAAAAATCTTTATTTCACTGCGATGAGCCCTTAAAAAATCCAGATGCCATTTATGGCGACCCAGTTGTGACATTACAGTGCTTTTTGCAGGCGTCCCGACATAAGACCTTTTCTTCGTGGCAAAGTATTTTGCTAAAACACCGCGCTCATCACCGATATGGTTTGTATGTTTTTTCCGTCCAACGGTTTTTTTTAAACGCGCGATTCTCATCTCATCAGACCTTATCATTTTTATTAAGCAAATATCCCTTGTACTAATTTATATGAACCTAATTCTTTTAAAAAATAACCCCTGCTAATGCATAGGGGAACAAATGGGCGGAACGGTTATAATCGGCGCGCAGTTCGGCGATGAAGGCAAAGGGAAAGTAACTGATTTTTACTGCGAGAATTCAGATCTTGTGGTGCGATACCAGGGCGGCAACAACGCAGGCCACACTGTTGTTGTCGGAAATGAAACCCTCAAATTCCACCTGCTTCCGAGCGGAGTTATGCAGGGCAAAAGAATTCTTATTGGCGCGGGGGTTGTACTTGATCCGCGCGTTCTCAAACATGAACTTGCCGGAATCAGGGGCAAAAAATTTGAATTAGGGGTTGATCCACGCACACACATAATAATGCCCTGGCACAATCTTCTCGATGAGGGACGCGAGGAGAGCAGGAGCAGGACAAAAATCGGGACAACAAAGCGCGGCATTGGACCGTGCTATGCAGATAAGGCCGAGCGCATCGGGATTCGATTTGAGGATTTGGTTGAGGGGCAGAGATTGCGTGAAAAAATCGCAGAAGTCTATCCGATAAAAAAAGCTATACTTGAGAAGGTTTACTCAATTAAAGTTCCATTCTCCGAAAAAGATGTTTTTGACGAGTACTCTGCACTTGGAAAAGAGCTTTCAAAATATCTCTGTGATGTGAGCCTTGAGGTTTACGAGGCATTAGAAAATGGAAAAAATGTGATGTTTGAGGGCGCACAGGGAACATTTTTGGACAATGATTTTGGAACTTACCCCTATGTTACTAGTTCTCACCCCATCTCCGGGGGAGTCTCAACCGGAGTTGGCGTTGCAAATTCAAAAATTTCCCGCGTGATAGGAATTGTAAAGGCATACACCACGCGCGTTGGCTTCGGGCCGTTTCCAACTGAACTTTCTGATAATGTTGGAGAGCATCTCACTGAAAAGGGGCAGGAATACGGAACAACTACTGGAAGAAAGAGGCGCGTGGGATGGCTTGATTTGCCGATGATGCGCACCTCAATGCGCTTTAACGGCTTCACAGAACTCGCAATAACAAAGCTTGACGTCCTATCAGGGCTTGAAAAAATAAAGGTGTGCACCGCATACAGGGTGGGCGGAAAGGAAATCAACTTTTTCCCCTACAGCAACAAGGGGCTTGAAAAGGCAGTGCCGCAGTACGCGGATTTTGAGGGTTTTAAAATTTCCGGAAAGGAAAAAAAATATTCGGATTTGCCTGCTGGCGCGCGCAAGTATCTTGAATTTATTGAAAAAGGGCTTAAGGCCCCGATAAAACTTGTTTCGGTAGGGCCCGGAAGGGAAGAGACGATTCTGAAGTGAAAATCAATGCCGGTCGGAACGCTCCCAAAGCCGCTTGTTACCCGCCTACGCAAAGTATTTGCCCGCGGCGAACGCATCGAGACAGTATGGCCAAACATTGACCGCAACCAGAAGTTTGTGGGGCGGCTGCGCAATGCTGATCACCGCAAGGGGCTTATGAGTTGGTCACCCCGCTCAACCAACTTTTATGGAGGAAGGGTACGTGAACTCAACGTAAGCAGAACATATCCATCAATTGGCAACATCATCATCAAGCGCGTGCATGGAATAACCGCGCCCAAACTTATCCGTCTTCTCCGAAGAACGGTGGATTCGCACAACGCACGTACCCCAAGTAAACTCTACATTTTACGTAAACCAGTAGCCTATGCGCTTAACGATGAATATGCCGCCATGCGTAAAGTCCCCTACCCAAGCGTCGCCGAAATTGTCGGTTCGGGACATGTAACTGCACGAGGAACACAGTATTTTGAGGAACTTGCCCGAACAAACCCAATATGCACCAAAGAAGCCCTGAGGCGTGCAGTAACTGAACTTGGGCACCATACTGCTGGAGTCTACCACCCTATCTCTGACACCAATGTGCTCCTTACCGGCTTTGAAAAAGGAAAAGTTGTTTTCGGTGCAAACGGAGACGAGCACGCGCCAATT
>CAZEBH010000102.1:0-3976 GCA_964510425.1 uncultured archaeon
CCGGCAATTTGTGAAAATGTTGAAACGCTTGACGGGTTTTGCTATTATACAATAGCCACGCAGACCAATAATGCCTCGCTTTGTGAGAAGGCGAAGAGCGCGGGCAGCACGTGCTATTTCAAAATCGCGCTTGCAAAAAATGACATTTCCATTTGCGAAAAACTGGCGGATAGCAGGGATAACTGCGTTGCATGGATTGCAATTAACACCAAGAACAAGGAGCTCTGCAGGCAGGCAGGTGCGCAGGCGCAGGGCTGCATTGAAGATATTGACTTTTGGGCAGAATAGTGGCCAAAAAATGCAAAAGTACGCTAGCTACATTTTTATATTCCTGCGAACATTATTTGCGTTATGGGCACGCACGGCGGATCTCACACAAAGCATTTGCCAAAAATTAGCACCGGCTCTATTTTGCGCCACAGTTTGGCACACCACTGGCATGAAGCCAGAGGGCCTGCGGGGTTTTTTAGGCTGGGTTTCTTTTTGGAATTGAACCCATTTTTTTTGCTAAACCAGATTTCTGAAGCGCGCGGGCTTGCAAAAATGCGCAAAAGCAATGCAAAAATGGCGCATGCGGCAGGAGAATTCGAGGCGCATGAGGGAGTGATAAGGGAATTTGAGCACAACCCCAGCCTCAGGTTTTTTTTCACGGTAGGGCCAAACGGCGAGGATTTTATTGGCAATGACCTTAAGTTGTCGGCGCACATGATGAAATGGAGGCACGACCGGCTTTTGTTGCCAAAGAACGGAAGAGACAAAAAGTTTGATGAACCTGATGTGCTCAAGCAATATGGAGTTGAAAATAGGCTGGATGCCGAACAAATTGAACTATTTTTGGATTTTGTGGTGGAGAGGCAGAGGTTGCTTCGCCAGAGAGCCCATCTAAAGCAGAATGCGGTTGCAGCCGCAATGAAGGGCGGCAGGGTTTTAGAGGGATACCAGGAGATGTACAACCGCTACATTGAAGACCTTAAAAAAATGGCAGGAATGCTTGAGGGGCTTGATAGTGGAAAACTTATGGAGCGCGCAATGGCCGAAGCAGATGCCACAAAAAAATTAGTTGCTGCTAATCCGATTAAATAAATCCGGCAACACAATGCCAAGGGGCACACACTTATTCATTTTGCTGTGTTGCATAATTATGAAAACCGCAAATCGGCCTTCAATGGCTTGCCTTACGGGCGGTCCTATAAGTGCTTGGCTAATTTAGGCAGTCAAGCAAAAAAGACAAATTTTTGGGAATTGTGCAACAAGGCATATTCATTTGCTTTTTGCCTTTTTTCTGCTGCGCAATTGCTGGACGCTGATAAATGAGGCAATTAAAAGCGACATGAAAATCAGGAGCATGATTTTTTGCTCTGGCAGGGATGGCAAATTCAAAAAGCCCGAGTCCTTCTTATTGCCAAGATCGAGGTTTAGCACATTGCCCTGTGCAGTTGCCGTTACTTCGCCGTTTGGCTGCACTTTTGCCGCAATTCCCTCACGGAAAGCATCGATTAACGGCAGCAACTGCGCGTTTTCGGCAAACCATAAGCCCTTGTCCGGATCGTAATAGAACGAGCCGTTCTTGCCCTGTGCGGAAATTAAAACCTCTGGTTTTTGCCCGTCTAATTGCACTGTAGGAGCGCCATCTTTGGTTGCGAACTTAACTTCATGCTGCTGCCCGTCCGGAGTTGTAATCTTAAAGCCGCCTGGGGTTTGCGAAATCGAACCCGTGTAATCTGTGATCTTGCCGGTTTCCTTGTCAACAACTCTCAAATGGTCCTGGCACACCCCTGAAGCGTCCTTTTCTGAGGAAATAATGTATCTTTTGCCCGGGGTTTCAAATATGGTAAATGGGCCCTGGTGGGCAAGGGCGGCGTTGAATTTGTCCGCCTTTGCGGTCTGCAGATCAGAGCCAAGATCTGGAATTACCTGGAAATTTATTGCCGGGTCAGAACAGCCGGTCTGCGCATTTGGCTCACGTTCAAGTTCTGTTTTAAGCCCCTTTACAAGCTCCTTGCTGAGGATTCCTTCTTCGTGGTGTTTTAGCCAGGTAAGAAAGCAGCCGTTTGGCTTTACAATAATTACTCCGTTTGCAAACTGCAGGCTTTGCAGTTTTCCAAGCTGGGTAAAGCCATCGTTCGAGCTTGACATGTTAACGTCCTTGTTTGCAAGAATTGTGATTTTTGCGCTGCTGCCTTCCGCAATTTTTCTCGGGACCCCTTCAGCTATTATCTTATCGCCAAGAGTACGGATGTTGGGGTGCGTGGTTGTGATGATTGCATCAAGCTTGCCAAAGGCATCATTTAATTTATCGGAATTAAGTGTAAGCCCTGTTTGCTCTATTACGCCTTTCTTTATGCATTCTAGCAAATCCTTATTGAGCACGCGCACTTCGCCCTGCGCATTGATTTCAAATGCCTTCTCCGTTGTGTTCTCAAGGCATGTTTCAGTGAGGGTATTTGGTATTTCTACAAACGGGCCGTTAAGATTTGTGGTTGCCATGCGCACATGGTCAGGTGTTTGCACTATTGGAGAGCCATTAACAGTAATTTCCCCTTTGGCAAAATCAATTCCGACATTTAGCCCGTTTGGCCCGCGTATTTCTTCTTTGCCCTGCTGCTTGTAGGAAGCCGGGGTCATTTCGCATCCCTTTCCGCACCAGAAGTAGAAGAGCGTTGTCGAATCCAGTTGGCCGCTATTTAGGCCTTCCATTGTAAGGGTTGCCTGCAATATGTTGTTCTCTTTTGAGTCGCGCGAGAACTTGTCAAGTTCGGCGCCAAGCTGCTGCGCCGCATCTTTTGTAAGGCTGTTCTTGTCGCCCTGGAAAGAATCAACAAAGCTTGAGCGGAATTTTTGCACAAGGTTTGAAACTTTTTCAGTTGAAATCTCGGTTGAGTTTGTCTTCTTGCCTGTTTCTTTTTTCACCGGCATATAATAGTGCACATAATATCCCTCGTCCACATCCACGCAGTCCTGTAGCTGTGGCGCCACGACAATCTGGATTGTCGCTGTCGCAAAAATTCCGGCCCAGAAAAATGCGCCGTAGGTTATGGATTCGAGACCGCCCAGAACAGCGCCCACTGCGCCCTTTTTCTTGAGTTTTTCCGGCAAAACTTTTCCGATGTTTAGGCCATAAATATTCAGCTCTTCAATCGCATCAGCGCAGGTCTTCTTCTCCTTTACTGCCTTGACAAGATCAATTGGTTCCCCCTTTTCCCCGCCGCTCTGCCCTTCGAGATTTGTGTGGCTCCCGAACATTATAAGGGTCTGCCCCTTGGCCCTTGCCTTTTCGCTTACAGTGTCTTCCAGAATGTATGAGACAAGCTTTTGGTTTTCGGTGAAAAAGAACGGCCTGAAATTTTTCAAATCATCAGAGCGAAGCGTTAGAGAGCAGTTGGCGCACTCATCGGGGCCGGTTAGGTAGAATGCAAGATTTTCAGTTTCATTGCGCAGCTCGTTTTTTGTAAGCGCGTCGTAGAGATTTTTTACCGGGTTATATTTGTCCGAGAGCTCATCTAGGATTAGTTTCCATGGAAGCTTGTTTATTACCTGCATGAACAAATCGCCCTGGTCAGACCCTTCATTTGCGAAAAAGTCAAGGTATGCGTAATCGTAGATGTTGTTCTGCCCGATTGTGAATTTGAGCCTGTGCCAAGTCTCGGGCAACTGGTATTGGCTAATGCCATCTATGCCAAAGCCCTTCTTTGCCCACCAGTAGCCGAACGGGAGCACTGTCCACTTTGCGCCGCCCTTTAGTGTAAAGTAGATTCTGATAAGTTGGTCCTCCTGCGCAGAGAGTTTATCAAGAGAACTCCAGTACCTTCGCGAAACCCAGTTACCCTCTTTTAACGCATCGATTGCCTGCTCAATGTTATTGACGCCGAATTTTATCTTGGCATTTACGCCTGTTCTTCCGCCATCTATTCTTGCTTTCATATCCTCAGGCGTGAGTTCGCCCCATTCCTTCCACTTTCCTGTCATGATTTCTTTC
>CAZEBH010000103.1:0-3507 GCA_964510425.1 uncultured archaeon
ATCCATCGAATCTTGCGCTGGTTCAGTTTCTTCATAACTTCTGGCTGCCCAGAAGCTATTTTACGAAGGACATTAATTCGGGATAAGACACGACAGCCCAAAGTAGGCTATGGGCGCAATAGAGGACGTAAACGCAGCACTTGATGACAAAAAGAAGTTTGTTGTCTGCCAGGTGGCACCAAGCGTGCGGGTTTCAATTGGAGAGGAGTTCAATTTCGCGCCCGGGACAATTCTTACCAAAAAACTTGCCGGCGCGCTAAAACAGGCGGGCTTTAACAGGGTGCTCGACACCTCAACTGCCGCAGATATTGTCACTTGCGAGGAAGGAACGGAGCTGATAACAAGGCTCTCCGAAAATGAGCAATTGCCGCTTCTGACATCCTGCTGCCCGGCATCGGTTCTTTTCGTTGAAAATAATTTTCCGCAATTCTTAGAACATTTTTGCACGGTAAAAAGCCCGCAGCAATCCATGGGTTCACTTGTAAAAACCCATTATGCGAGGAGAATGAAACTGCAGCGAAAGAATATTTTCATGGTTTCGATAATGCCGTGTGTCGTAAAAAAATTGGAGGCTAAGCGCCCTGAAATGGAGTTCAATGGCGTGCCGCACGTTGATGCGGTACTCACAACGCGCGAGGCAGCGCAACTTCTCAAACAGCACGGGGTTGATTTGCAAAAGACAAAGGAAAAAGAATTTGACCAGATACTTGGCAAAGGCTCGGGTGCGGGGCAGCTATTTGGCACAACCGGGGGGGTAACGGAAGCCATGCTGCGTTTTGTTTCATGGAAGCTTGATGGGAAGAATGCGCGGATTGATTTTCCACAGGTTCGCGGGGAAACGGGATTTAGGGACATTGAGGTCAAAATTGGCGGGAAAAACCTTCGTATTGCAATTGTTGACGGGCTCAACAACCTAAGGGATTTGATGAGCAATGCCGAAAAATTCAATTCATACCAAGTGATTGAAATTATGACATGCCCCGGAGGATGCGTAGGCGGAGCGGGACAGCCTAGTTCCACACCGGAAAAAATATCAGCACGCAGGAAGGCACTTTTTTCAATTGATGCCTCTGAAAAAATAAGAATGGCGATGGACAACCCTGCAGTGAGAGACATTTACAAGAACTACCTGATTGAACCGAATTCGCAGGGCTCGACTTCGGTTCTGCATGTGAAGAGAATCTGCCTCAAATGCGATTGAAGCCCGTAATAAAATCTTTTCCCAAAAACTGCAAAATAATTTATTGCATAAACATACGCCGCATTTCCTTTGCCTCATCCGCGTTTTTTGGTTATAGTGAACCGCTTTAATTTTTTGAACAGTTCATTGCGGTTCACTAAAATAGCAAATGGCTCCGTGAATTGTTCAATTATAGCAAACCATAAAGTTTTTTTGGTATTTGTTATGGTTTGCTAGGGCCTTGTACCACAGATGGTACGAGGCCTTGTCCCAAAAGGGACAAGGTAGCAGACATTAAAATTTCACTGAATTATTTTCATTGGCCTGCTATATTTAAGCCGTTTGCTATAGTTGAATGCAATTATTTGTTTACCTTATTTTTTTCATTGTTTATTATTCTTTCCCTGAGTTCTTTTTCGCTTGGCGCCCCGGAAAACGCCAGCTTACCGTCAATTACAATTCCGGGCACTGCCATGAATTTGTATTTTGCAAGCAAGTCTGGGCGGCCCATGACATCTATTTCCTCTACCTCAACGGGCATATCTTTCGCTATTCGCGCCAGAATTTTCTTGATTACTGCACATGGACCGCACCCGGGAGTTGAGAGTATCAAAACTTTTTTCATTCCGGTTCACTTCACAAATTTTTTGGGGTTCTTGTCGAACGTACCTTTGCAGCCTGTGCAACAGAAGTAATACGTTGCTCCGTTGTACGGACTTTTAGGCGAATTCGCCCCTACGTTCATTCCGCAAACTGGGTCTCTTTCCATTTATACGCACCTCCGCTAGAATTTTTGTAATTTATTTTAATAATGCGAACAACAGTCCGCTGACTAACACTGCTATTAAGAGCAGTGCGGCTGTCGGCAGCCAATTTGGGCTTGTGCCATTGTGCTCATGCTTGCCGTTGCTTTGCCCGCTCTCGCCATGCTTGTGTTCTGTGCCTCCACAGCAGTTCATTTTCCCGCCTCCTTTTTCTTGGTAACTCTATTGTACAAGTATAGTGTCGTTATGAGCAAGAGGACAAGGAATATCCAGTCAGGTATTATTTTTGCCGCCTGCAGTACCTTGCCTTGGAGGCTTTGGAGCCACATTGCAAAAGCGATTTGTTCGCTGGTTACTGCGGTGATTTTGTTTGTGAATGCGGCTATTAGGGTGAATGCGCCGATTATGGTGAGTATTGTGCCGGCTAGTAAACTGGTTGAATGCAGTTCAATGTTTTTCCCTAAAAATCGCAGATTGAAAGTTTTTCCCTTAATAAGCGGGATTTCCGCGAACTTGTGCTTGTCCCACAAGAGTGCAAGTGCTACAAGCGGTATCACCATTCCAAGTACGTATGCCCATCCGAGGAAAAATGCCTGTATGAAAGAGGCACTGATTAGTGAAAGGGTTAGCACGCCAGCTAGTACTGGCAGGCAGCATGAACTTGCAAATCCTGAGAAGAGGCCGAGCTGGTAAACCGTGATTGCATCCATTTTTTCCATGCTTGGCGTTTTTGGCTTGAATGGCATCGCCATTGACCTTCCTGCAAGCGTCAATATGCCAAGGAGCAGCATGAACAGGCCGCCTGCGATGAATATTTGGGTGTGGAACTGCGTTGCTAGCTGCCCGAGCCCTGCAAGACCAAGACCTATTGGGATTAATATTGTGGCAAGGCCAAGCGTGAAGACGAGTGTCATTTTAAGTATGTGCTTTTTTTCCTTGAGTGCGAATGCAAAGTATGCGGGGAGCAGGAAGGTTATGCAGCATGGTGCAAAAAAGGCCACTGCGCCGCTCAGGAATGCGGCGAGTATTGATGCCGCAAAGAAATCTATCATCAGCCTGCACCCTGACCCGGGAGCGCATTTTTCACGCTGCTTAGAATGAAATCAACGGGCACATACATTGCCCCTGTTCCGCCTGAGTGGTGGTCTCCGTTTGCAGGTGGCTTGTACGCACTATAGCGCCACTTGATTACTCCGTCTTTGTCTACGAGCACAAAGACATGCCCTGGTCTTTCTCCGGGGTGCATGCTGTCCTGCAAAACCCCATACATTGACGAGACCGTGAGGCTATTGTCATAAAGTGTTGTATCATTTATTCCGTACTGCGCCTTTGCCGAAGCCCAGGCAGTGGGCGGGTCTACTGTTATCATTACAACTTCAGTATTTAGTGCATCAAATTCTGCCTGCCTTTTTTCTATGTCAACCTGCTGGTTCCAGCAAGCAGGGCACATTATCCCTTCCTGGAAATAGAGGAGGACGTTTTTCTTGCCTTGGGCTTCTGAAAGCGTGAACTACCCGCCCCCAACCACCGGGAGGGTGAAGTCAGGGGCTTTGGCCCCTTCCT
>CAZEBH010000104.1:0-3416 GCA_964510425.1 uncultured archaeon
AGATTATGCAGGCTGACCCAAGGACGCCTGCCGCTTCAGCGGCAGGTAGTTCACTTTTTTGAACAGTTCATTGCGGTTCACTAAAATAGCAAACGGCCTGTGAATTGTTCAATTATAGCAAACCATAAAGTTTTTGGTATTTGTTATGGTTTGCTAGGGCCTTGTACCACAGATGGTACGAGGCCTCGTCCCAAAAGGGGCAAGGTAGCAGGCATTGAAATTTCACTGAATTATTTTCACTGGTCTGCTATATTTAAGCCATTTGCTATATTTGAAAATCTTTTTTTTGAAAGCGGCTGTATTGATTTATAACTGTTCATATTCTCTACTAACTTTGTGGATGTTTATCCCTTTATCGCCAATTGTAAGGGGGTGCAGCTCTTCAGAGTGCTTTGTTGCGCGCATTTTGCGGATGTGCAGTGTCCTGTTGTTTCGCGTTCCGATGCCGGAGTAGTGCAGCACAACAACGCCGTCAACAACATATTCTTCTATGCCGAATTTTCCGAACTTGTTTTCCTGTTCGCCCATCTCAGTTGTCATAATTGTGGTGACCCCTATTCTCATGAGTAAAAATGAGAGTTTTCTGATGGCATTTCGAATCTCGTTTTCGTCGCTGAAATTAAAGCCGAGTGCGGGAATCGAATCAATAACAAGTCTTTTTGCGCCTGTTCTTTTTGATACGCGCATGATTTCAAGGAGCAATTTGTCAATGTCAAAGCCGCTTGCGGGCATTGAAAATTCCTCTTCGCTTGGCATTCCAAGTTTTGCAAGGCTGCCGTCTATTATGTGCATCTTGTTGTTTTCCTCAAGTTTTCTTATATCCCAGCCAAATCTTGTCATGTCTTGGCGCAAAAGTTCCGGTCTCTCATCGAGCGTTACATAAATTCCGGGGTCGTCGTATTTTTTGGCGCCGTTGTAGAGAAACTGCGTGCAAAAAATTGTTTTGCCTGTTCCGCATCCGCCGGCGAGCAGCATTGTTCTGCCTTCAGGTAGCCCGCCTTCTATTAGCTCGTCAAAGCCATTTATGCCAGTAGGTATTCGGTCCATTTTTTCACAGTATAGTGTGATTTGAACTTGTATTTATACCTTGTTTAGCTGTTGCGAAGTTGTGTTGTAGTTGCTGCATGAATGCACTAACTTGCGTACTTTTTCCGCATAGGTTTAAGTAGATTTCCAGAGATTTTGATAATAATGAGGCTAAATTTTTTCCAAATTTTATTTGTCTTGGCACTGTTTTGCGTGCCAACGGTAGCTTTTGCGGGTCAGCTTGATATTTTGTCCATTGAAAGCGCTTCGACTATTCCTGTAACCATTTACCCGGGGGATATTGTCACAGTAACTTTTAATGTTTCAAATATCAGTGGCGGTGGGCAGGCGGCAGATGACATAAATGTTTTTGTTGAATTAAACTTGAGTTATTTTACTCCGATAAAAACATCTGAGTTGCTTGGCCGCATAGCCGCGCAAAGCTCCAAGGCAGTATCTTTACGATTTGCTGCTCTTGAAGACGTTCTTCCCGGAGTTTACAATATTCCAGTTTCCATTACTTATCTTAACGAATCAACTAAGCTTACTCATCACGATGAATTAACCCTTGATTTGTCCTCTTGCAGTGTGCTAAAGGTTGATGACATTGTTCTAAGCAGCTCAACTCCACACATTGGCGAGTTACTTGATATTTCGGCTTCCGTGAAAAATAACTGCTCAACTTATGCAAGAAATGTCAGTGTTGAATTAAAGCCTGTTTCAAATGGCACAATAGCCCCGTTTGTGGTTTCTGAAGGGACACTCAAAAAAATCGGGGACATTGCCCCTTTAGGTTCTAAGGATGTATCATTTTCCGTGCTGCTAACGGATAGAATCGCTGCTTCCACATACGTTTTCTCGCTTGATGCAAACTGCGACGATTGCGTCCAGACATTTTCAAATAAGTTTTCATTTTTAGTTCTTGGCAAGCCAGAACTCGTTTTTTCAAATATAGAATATTCGGTTGATACGCTTGCCGGTGGCAATGACAAACAGATATTTCAGGGCAGTGACTTTACCCTTTCAATCCAGTTGGATAACATTGGCCAGGAAAAAGCCAAGGCGACTGATGTTACAATTGATTTTGGCAGGGGCATTGAGGGCACAACAAAATCCTTTCTTGGCAACATCAACCCGGATGATTCCGGTGCAGCGGTTTATAATTTAAGGGCAACAGCTGATGCAGTGCCCGGTGCACATGAAGGGGTCATTACAGTTTCTTTTACTGATGAAACAGGGCAAAAAAAACAATTTACCCAGATTATTCACTCTTTGTCAACGTGCAGCCCGGGGTTAGCCCAGTTCTCTACATTATAATTCTGATACTTCTAATAGTTGCACTTGCAATTGTGTATTTTATTGTAAGGTTTGTGTTCAGGCAGCTCGCAATTAGAAAGGCGCAGCAATCACGATGATAAAATTATCTTTTTCGAACCTGTTCCGGCGAAAAACAAGGACATTTCTTTCCGTCTCAGGAATAGCAATAGGCGTTGCCGCAATAATAGTTTTGGTTTCGCTTGTGGACGGCTTTACTGTCCAGTTTGATGAGGTCATCAGCCAGTTTCGCGGGATTATGGTGCTGGAAAAAAACTCAACTGACACTCTTTTTTCAAGGCTTGAGGATTCTTTCGGCCCAAAGCTTGAGGGAATCGCGGGAGTTCGTTCTGCAATTCCTGAAATATGGGCGCTGCCGGATTTTGTGGATGGAAAATCCGTAGGAAGTAACACTTTTACCCCGCCAAATATTTACGGCCTTGATGTGCAGCAATATTATTCGTCAAATGCAAAAGGCTGGATTACGGAGCTCGAAGAGGGTGCGCAGATGCGGTCTTCGGATTCCGGCACCGTTCTTATAGGAAAGAAAATTGCCAAGGATTATGGGAAGTTTGTAGGTTCTACAATTAAAATCAACGGCAAAACTTTCAAGGTTAAAGGCATTATGAAGGGTGAGAGTGATGCGGTTTCCACCATTATTGCAATGAATTTAGCAGATGCGCGCGATGTCACGGGTTTTGACTCTGACAAGGTGAGCAGCTTTCTTGTAATTCTTAGCGATACATCGCAAGACAAGCGAATAGCCAGATTAATAGAGCTAAAATACCCCGATGACTTAAAGACATTTACACAGGCTGATATTTCAGCGCAGTTTAATGGAATTACGGGAAATCTCAGGCTCCTTGCTGTTGCCATTGCAATAATTTCCAGCATTATTGCAGGCATTGGCATTGCAAACACGATTCTTATGAGCGTGCTTGAAAGGTTCCGCGAAATAGGGGCGCTTAAGGCAGTTGGCTGGACAAACGGAAATATCATGTTAATGATAATTGTCGAGTCAATTCTTGTCGGAATTTTTGGCGGAATTGCAGGCGTTCTCTTAGGGCTTGCGGCTG
>CAZEBH010000105.1:0-3324 GCA_964510425.1 uncultured archaeon
TCATCCGTTTCCAAATGAGTTCATAAAGACGGAAGAGGTCTTTGTCTAAATATTGCGAAACATCCTGTGGTTTGCGAGCCAATTCCGTGGGGCGGATCGCTTCATGGGCTTCCTGAGCATTTTTGGCCTTTGTCTTATACTGACGAGCACTTGAAGGAAGATATTTCTCCCCATACGTCTTTTCAATAACCTTGCGACAAGCAGTAATCGCACTTCCATCCACCTGAGTACTATCTGTACGCATATATGTAATGTGCCCAGCTTCATACAATTTTTGCGCCACGCCCATAGTGCGAGAAGGTGAAAATCCCAAACGCGTGCTTGCTGTTTGTTGTAGTGTAGAAGTTGTAAACGGTGCACGCGCGCTTCTTTTTTGCTCGGACTCTTTTATGTCAGATACAACCCAATTTCCTTTCTTGCCAAATTCTAAAATTTCATCAACCAATTCTTTTTCTCTTGGTTCTTTTGAACAAGTAAGCTCGATTATAGATTTTCCCTTTGTTTCAAAATTGCCCCAGATTCTAAAATATGTTTCAGGAATAAAAGCGCGGATTTCTCTTTCGCGCTCCATTATTATGCGAAGTGCTGGGGATTGTACGCGCCCAGCAGAAAGTCCGTATCGCACTTTTTTCCAAATCAAGCCCGACAAATCATATCCAACAAGGCGGTCGAGCACGCGCCGTGCTTCTTGGGCTTTGACTAGATCTCCATCAATATCACGAGGTTTTGACAAGGCTTCCTCAACTGCCTCTTTTGTGATTTCGTTGAAAGTTACACGCTTAATAGGAGCTTTGATTTTTTTGTCTTCGTCGAGCAGGGTTTTCAAATGCCAAGAAATGGCTTCTCCTTCGCGGTCCGGGTCGGTTGCGAGCATTATTTCTTTGGCTTCGCGCGCTAATCCTTGGAGTTCGTGCACAACTTTTTCCTTACCTTTTGAGATTTCATAATTTGGCACAAAGCCCGCTTCGATGTCGATTGCTTTTTTATTTGATTTAGGCAAATCACGCACGTGTCCAACAGAAGCGCGCACGGTATATGCACCACCGAGATATTTTTCGATAGTTTTTGCTTTGGAAGGGGATTCGACGATTAGTAATTTCATTTGAGTAGTATAAGGTATAAGTATAAGTATGTGTATGTGTATAAAAATACGAACAGAAAAAAGAAACGCGCGACCTTCGGTCGCGCGTTCATTAGTAACACGTTGCCAAAAAATTAGCAAACAGGGATGTTTTCTGATTCTCAGAAAAACTTTGACAAACAACCCCAACAATGCTATAAAATAGGAAGAAAAGGGAAATGTCGAACCCTGCGTTTTGCGAAAAGAGACAACAAAAATTAAATAAAAATGAGAAATTTTATCGAGTTCTTTTTAGGAAAAAATGATCTTGAAAAAGCGGTACTTTTATCAAATCCTGATGAATTTTTAGAAATAATTAAAAGACCCATTTCTGAGTTCGAGTTTGATCATTCTATCGTGAAAGCGATAGATAAAATGACCGAACAAAATCGCGAGAAATATTTAAACATTGCATTAGATGATTTCATCCGTAAAGCTGAACTCGAAAGGGCAAGAAAATTTGCTACTAGTAGATTAAAGCGCGATCTCTCAGAAAAAGAGTTAGATGAAATTTTTTCAAATGCCTTTGAAAAAGGCATGTTTAAAGTCATAGAAGACTGCATGGCTTTATTGGGGCGCTCTCTCACTAAAGCAGAATTAAATTGCCTTATTTTTAATTGCGTAAATTCAGGCTTTATTGAGGGAATTGAATATTGTGCAAAAATGTTAGGGCGTAAACCTTCAAAGATAGAGCTAATCCAAGCAAAAGAAAAAAATGTAAAGAAGGGTAATCTTTCAAAAGCAAGATTATGTGCTGCTGGATTAGGTGTATCACTTTCTGGTGAAGAGCTAGAAGTAATATTGACCAAGTGTGTCGAAAACTCTAAAAACAGAGAGGCTGATGAGTGTGCCCAAATGCTCATTAAAATTAAAAATCCAACACTTGCGTTGGTTGAAAGTTAAGTAGTTTTTTGTGCCCAGCCCCGAGCGTTTACGTTCGGGGCTTTTTGTATTTATTTCTCCCCGCAAGGCGAAGCCTTGCGGGGAGAAATTTGATTCTTGTATTTTACTACTAACTACTCACTACAAACTACCCACTCCTCCTCACTTCTCCCATTTCTTCTTTTATCAAACCCGCAATTTCCATCATTGAAAGAATTGCCGTAGCTTCGGCTGTTGAGCGTTTGATTTGGCGGAGCAATACATCGCGCGAACACGGCTCGCGTAAAAATTCTAAAATTTCCTTTTCTTCATCTGTTAAATTTTGTTCAACTCCCATTGGCAAGTTTTCCTCCACAGAAAAACCCAAAGCCTCGAGCAAATCTTTTGGTGTTGCAATTGGTGTTGCTCCGCCTTTTATCAATCTGTTCACACCACTTGCATTTGGCGAAAATATTGATCCAGGCACAGCAAAAACATCTCTGTTGTAATCAAGTGCAAGTCGCGCAGTAATTAGCGTGCCAGATTTTTCTTCAGCCTCTATTACTAGTACCGCTTTGCAAAGCCCCGCCATAATTCTGTTTCGTTTAGGGAAAGACCAAACAGTTGCTCTAAAGTCGGGCTCAAATTCAGAAAGCAAACATCCACCCGCTTCAATAATTTTTCTTGCCAAGTTTAAGTTTGTTGCTGGATATATTACGCGCTCAGAAAGTCCCGAGCCGGGAACTGCCATAGTATGAAGTCCGGCATCAAGTGCCGAATTATGCGCAATGCTATCAATTCCCAAAGCAAGACCAGAAACAATTGTTACAGGATAATTTTTTAAACCCGAGATTAAATTTTCACAAACCTCTTTTCCATAATTTGTATATTTACGCGAGCCTACAACAGCGAGCATTATGTTTCCCTCGGGTGGCAAATTCCCGCACACATATAATTTTTGTGGAGGTTCGGGGATTTCAAGCAACTGCTCGGGAATTTCATCTTCTTCTATTTTTCTTATATCATTTTTTTGCATTTCCATAATTTTAGCATTTTTGCTATTATAGGAATACTTAATAAAAATAAAACTTCTATATGCTCGACATCAAATTCATAAAAGAAAACAAAGACCTTATTAAAGAAGCTTCTAGAAAAAAGCACATATCTTTTGACGTAGAAGAGCTTTTGGTTGAAGAAGAAAAAAGAAAAGAGCTTCTTTTGCTTGTTGAATCATTGCGTGCAGAGCAAGGCAAGCTCTCAGACGAAATCCCTAAAGCAACCGATCCAATTGCTCGCCAACAAATGATTGCGGACGATGCCCGTTACCATGCTGAAAAGCTTGG
>CAZEBH010000106.1:0-3285 GCA_964510425.1 uncultured archaeon
TCTGGCTGTCCAGAAGCTATTTTACGAAGGACATTAATTCGGGATAAGACACTAAAAAATCTTTTCGGCAGCTTTAAATAGCACTTCAAGCCTAATTTTGCTATATGGCAGAACAACAAGCTAAGAGTACTGACGGGCTTGCTCCCAAAGAGCGCACTTCGTCTTTTTCAAAAATGAGAAATGCGTACAAGCGCACCAAAAGAGGTCTAATTGCGGGTGCACTTTTAGGTGGCCTTGCGGCAGGTTATGAAGACAATGTTTCACACGCTTACAAATCAAGTCTTGCGGCACATGAACAGTCAGCAGAATATGTCCGCAAGGAACGTGACAGAAGAACCACCTGGCAAAAAATTAAGGGCGAACAATCTCCGGCTCCAATTCCAGTTGGAAAAGAGTGGAAAACCAAGCGGGATAAAGCGGGCAATCTGGTCTCAATTGGCAAATCCGATGTTCTTCTAGCTTCAAACAAGTACATGAATTGGACACCTAATCTTGCTGTTGGGCCAAAAGGCTTTAAGCGCATTGGCCAGGGCGCAATTGGTGGAGGAGTAACTGGTCTTGCATGGCCGCTGCTTCCGGGCGCGGCAAGAGGCATTGGTAGAGGTGCAAGAGGCCTGCGTACATTAGCAACTAAAGCTAAGGAAAAACTTAGGCGCCGTAGAATGGCATAAAATGCATGTTTTTTTGAGAGACCTAAGGTTTAAATTGTCAAATTGCTATTCATATTGTACCTTAAAGGTGTTTTATTGAAGAAGATTTTTGCAATTGTTGGTATGTTGCTGCTTGTTGCGGTGGCATTTGCAGAGGCCACAATTGATAAAGAAAAATATGTGGTGGTATATAACGGAGTTACTCCAACCAATTTTAGTGATGCGTGGTATAAAGACTACATAGACTTACTTCCCGGAGAATCTGTTGTTTTCCGCAGCCCTGTAATTGACAAAGCTCTGTCTAAATTTTTTCAGTTTGCAAAACTAGTTGTATTAGATAACTATAAAGTACAGCTCTATATCAAGGATTATTCCAATCCGGCAAATAAACTTGTCGGCGAGTGGAAAGCAGTTGGCTTGCCGGTAAAAAACAATGAAACTAAGTTTTCCGATGAATACACCTATGGATTTGTGATAAGTGACAGTGAGCAGGAAAGTACAGGAATAGAATTTCACAATTACTATGTAACTTTTCCAGAAGGAGTTAACAAATACAACCAAACAAAAGCCGACTTTGAAAAAAGGTTAGCTGAAGAGCCAACCATTCCTGTAATCGTTCATACCGAGTGCAAAACATTCTCCGAGTGCCTTGCTCGCATTGACAAAAACCTCTATGACAATGTCCTTGCCAAAATCAAAACCCAATAATCAAATGATTCGCTCGCTGATTTTTGTAATTGCCAGCTTTTCTTCTAGATTCAAATCTTTTCTATTTGCATAGGGGCATTCAGATTTTGTATGCGTTGTCATGGTGGTCAATCTTCACGAGTTTCACAATTTTTTCCCCTTCAAGTATCTCATAAATCAGCACGAAGCTTTTCATTATGTGAACACGCCTAAGCCCGTGCATCTGGTTTCCCAAAGGCTTGAATCTGTGCGGGTCTTCAAGAACCTGCTTTAGCTTGTTTTCAACAGCCTTTTGAAACTGGGGATTTTTATCAGCAAGCTTGTGCAAATCTTTTCGAAAATCCTTGACATATTCAAGTGAGTAAGGCAAGCGTGTCACTCAAACAATTCTTTTACACTGTTCGCTTTTCTACCCTTCTGGCTTCTTGCCTTCAAAACGTGCCGGGCAAACCCGTCCTTTAATTCCACTTCGTCAACCGGGTGAAAATCCATTTTTTCCATGAGCGCCCATTCCTGTGCAGTTATGGGTTTCTTATCCAGGTATTTTGCAAGCAGTTCCATTTTTTTTAGCTTGATTGCTTCTTCTCGTATTGCTCTTCTTGCAACTTCGGTCCACTTAATTTGTTTATTGCTCATGACAATTTGTTCAGTTTCACCGCTAATGGACATTGTGAGATTCACCGTCAATCACCACATAATTATGTGATTCACATATTTTAAATATGCGCTTTCCATTTTTCCATATTGCATATTCCACCCCTAGGGGGTGCCTATGATTTGCTAAGTTCCGATATCCGGCTCGTCGTTTCTGAAAACTTTTTTTTGCCAAGTGTTGCAAGCTTGCCGAAAATGATGGTTTTGCTTGCCTGTATAATCTTATCTGCGCGTATTTTGCTTTTTACTGGCAGCTGCCCATCTTCAACATCAATTCCTGATATGAAAATGGAATAAGGTGTTTTTTCCAGGTTTGAAGTGATTGCGCACACAAGAATGTCCTGGCTTTCTTTGTTGTATCTGTCGTTTGAAATGATAAGCGCTGGCCTTGCCTTAAAATCAGAAAAGTCAGAGTATGGGAATTTCAGGAAAACAATGTCGCGTTGTTTCATCATTTCACGTCTTTGGCAATCTTATCCCAAATTTCATCCTCTTTTGCCCAGGCGTGCTTCATTGATTCTGCTGAAAGCTTTTTCCAGAATTCGTCTTCATTTTCCAGCCTTTCGGCGACTTCAGATTCCTTCTTTATAACTATCTGGTTGTCCTTTTCTATGAGTACAAGAATGTCCCTGCTTGAAAACTTCATGGATTTTCTCATGTCTTCGGGTATTACTATCTGGCCGCGGTCATTCATGGAAACAGTTCTAAGCTTTATCGTACTAATCATACTATTCAGATTAGTATGATTTAATATTTAAATATATGTTGTGTGGCTTTTGATTTTCACGCAAACATTTTCTCATTCGGCCTGTCCGATTCAAACGGCTGCCTTGTGGTTTTCAAAATAGCTTCGTTAAAGTCCTTCAAATCGATTTTCTTCTTGCTCTTGCGGATTGCAAGCATTCCGGCTTCCATGCATGCATTTCTAATTTCGGCTCCGGTAAACCCCTCAGTAAGATCGGCAAGTTCGCCCAGATCAATTGTTTTATCAAGCGTCATTTTTGAGGCGTGAATCCCGAAAATCTTCGTTCGAGCATCCTTACTTGGCAAGCGTACTTCAATAATCCTGTCAAAGCGCCCGGGCCTTAAAATCGCGCTGTCCAGCATATCAAGCCTGTTTGTTGCCGCAATTATTTTCACGCCCTTCACCTCATTAAATCCATCCATTTCCGCGAGCAGTTGCATGAGTGTTCTTTGCACCTCGCGGTCCCCATTTTCGGTTGCAAACCTTTGCGAGCCCACCGCACCAATTTCCACCTTAAAAATAAACGAATTGTCATTTAGCTTATAATAA
>CAZEBH010000107.1:0-3217 GCA_964510425.1 uncultured archaeon
GTCAGTCTAAAAACAGGTTCACCATTGCCGTTTCCCAGGATGCGATAGAAGGCCTCACCGTCGGCGACAACATAATCATTTACTGTATTGGTCTTCTTGAATGGGGGTTGCCAGTCATTCTCGATTGTTTGTATTTCAAAAACAGATTTCATGCAAAGAGTAAGGGCACGGGGGTTTAAATATTTTTGTGCGTTGTCGGGCTTGTTTAAAAAGTTAAAGTAATATTGAAATTTTGGCTGTTTTTTGGGCTTCTGTTAAAAAAGTGGTTTTGAGCTTCAACTCGAAATAAGCTGAAATTAGACAGCAAATGTTATGGGCAATAACCTTGCATAGAATCTCATTGGTGTTTGCAGTGTAGGTTCTTGTCATTAGGAACCCGTTGAACTTTTGCTTTATCCTATGAAAAGTGGATTCCACATCAGAGCGCTTATGGTAGCACTCGTAGAATTCCTGTGGGTAGTCTTTGAAGAATTTCCAAAGAGTGTGCCAAATCAAGCACTTACGGAAGTACTGTCTAAGGGCCGGCACACAACATTTTTCTCCACATAGGATGCAAAGGCCATAGTTAGCCGGAAACGGCATTTGCGCACTATCGGAGTAAAAATCAATTTTTCCGCACCGGCACCGAACCCTGCGCTTCTTTTAAAAAGCCCAAAGCATTTGTTCATTATGGCGATTTCACAGGTAATCGAGCAGACCGTTAAAGCGATACATTCGGGCGAAATGCGCAAGAAAAGTGCGGCTGAGCGTTTCTCTCCGCTAAAATCAAGGGTTTTTGATTGCAATGGCTCGGGGCTTGTTGAGGGCAGCCTTGCCATTAAAGTTGCGAAGTGGATTCCGCAGGGGCTTGTTGCGGGGGTGGATTCGGGGTTTGTTGCAAAGCGCCTTGCCTCGGTTGATTTGATTCTGATACGCGCCGTGGGCGTGCTCTTCGATTACAAAAACGGAAAGCTCGCAAGCGCAAAATATTACCCTAATTTTTTCAGCTTTCCAGAGCCTCACGTAAGTTCAGGTTCACTTGAACAGGACGAGGCTGAGCAGAGCAAGAGCCTGATGCGCCTTCGCGAGGAAGTAAGTGTTGCAAAAAAGCTAATTGAACTGCACAGCCCGAAATACCTTTTCCTTGACGGCTCAATTGTTCCGCAGTATCAGGACAAGCCGCGAAAGGAATCCGGGCTTGTAAAGGATTACTCCGGCATAATTTCCGAATTCGAATCCCTATACTCGCTTGCGCAAAAAAATGGCTGCACATTAATTTCAACAGTTGAAGACAGCAGGGGTTCGCGCTTTACGCAGATGATACAGGAGGAAATCCTCTCGCATGAAAATGCGGCGGACAAAGGTGCGCTTGACGGGCTTTTTGATTCCGCGTTCCTTGATTATTTCCTCTCTGTCGGAGAGCGCAGCTGCGCCTTTACCTACACCAAAAACATTGACCAGCATCCCGTGCTGCATGATTTTTCGCAGCAGTGGAGCAAATCCATATATGGGCTTTATCTGAAGCCCTCTTCGTTTGACAGGCCGCTGCGTGTCGAATTCATTTGCACCGGCCGGGCAAATATTTCACAGTTAGCGGATGAGATTTCATCAGTTGCGTTTGCGCTAAGTTCAATGCATCGCGAGTACGCTTTCCCTTCAGTTCTAATAGAGGCTGATATTCGCGCAAAGCTCAAGAACGATGAGATTGAGATAATTTCAAACAAGATTTTAGACAAGCTGGGCTCTTCTGTGAAATTGCGCATGCGCAGGGAGAACAGGCCTTTTTGAGGTAAGATATTTATAGTTATATAAAATTGCTTAAAATAATTGAACAATTCACAAGCCGTTTGCTATTTTGGTGAACCGCAATGAAATGTTCAAAAAATTAAAGCGGTTCACTATAAATGTAAGAAATAGTATGGGTGATGTAAGATGTACGAAACAAAGCTTTCTACCAAAGGGCAACTGGTGCTTCCGGCAAAAGTTCGGGAACAAAAGAAGACCCGCTCCGGTACACCCCGGTTCAGGGTTTTTCCGACACCTTACTGTTATGATCTGATAGAAATACCAAAAGACCCTTTAAAGGCCCTGCGTGGAATGGCCAAAGGTCTTTGGGGTAAAATCATCCGATATAAAGAAAATGTGCCAGGAGGGCGATAGGTCATTTTAATTTTTTTGTACGTTGTGATATTGTATGCAAAAGCCGATAAAATTTCAGCAGATTGATGAAACTGTTTTTGGCAGTGCCGAGCCTTCCCGGAGGGCAGAACTGAATTATCTGAAACAGCATGGGTTTGGGGTTATTTTTTCCCTTACAAAACCTTCTAACCCGGAATTTCTCGCCCTGGCAAATGAATACGGCTTTAAGGTTGTGTTCCGGCCGCTTAGCCACGGAGAGATGGTTCCAAACCAGATGATTGCCAATTTTATTGGCATAGTCAATGCTGCCAGAAAATCCGGGAAGAAAGTCCTTGTACATTGCGGATACGGGGAAATAAGGTCTGCCGAGTTCCTTAAGCATTATATTGTGGAAAAGGAATTGGCTTTCCAACAGGCAAAACGTAAAAATCTTAAGCTGCGTGCGACAAACGTTATTGGCAGGAGGCGCTCCCCATGATTTGCCCGCACTGCGGTTCAAAAAAGATGAAAGAAAACCCTCTGCAAAGGGGGCGGCAGTACAAGTGCCCTGACTGCGGCTACGAAGGTCCGGCAATGGAAGATGTGTTCTGAAAAATCAGGTTTTTGTTTTTGGTGGTGTGTTTGGCTCAAAATGATTTGAAAGAAGAAATAGGCACGGTAATTTCAAGCGTTGAAGGCCCATCGCCAAGCGAACTTGATTTGGTTATAACTTCAGGCAAGCTCCACCGCGGGCAATATGTTGAACTTGACTACTCCGAAGGCACAATGGTCTGCCTTGTTACAAATGTTTACAAGACAAACAGATACTTTGAGAGATTTGAGAGTGTAAAAGAATTTGAAAGTTCGGGGTTCAAATTATTCGAGCAGTTCCCAGCTGGCGAATGGGAATATCTTGTGGCAAAGACACGTCCGCTCGGGGTTTACCAGGGCGGCTTGATAAAGCGCTCAACTTTCCCGCCCTCTCCTGGAACAAAAGCGAGAATTGCAACGCGCGAAACGCTTGAAAAGTTCCTTGGCTTTGATTTGGAAAAAGGCCTCATGCTTGGCGAAATTGAGCATCATAATGTTCCTGTTAAATTAAATCTCTCGCGTCTCTTCC
>CAZEBH010000108.1:0-2970 GCA_964510425.1 uncultured archaeon
AAGCGTTGAGTGCGTGGCAATATTCATCACGCGCGACCAGTAGTCCTTTTTTCCCATTTGCTCTGATGCCCATATGAATTCAACATGCCCAGTATCCATTCCCGTGGCCTTCCAGACTTCAACCATGTATTCCCCTGCTGCCCTTATTTTTTCCATGTCCCCGTCAAGCTTGTTGTTTGCCCAAGCATGCCAGTCGGCAACAAGCAATTTGAATTTGCATCCTGCACGTGTCATCTTGTTGACATTTATTGCGCGCAAAATCCCCTGTGCGATATGGATTTTCCCGCTTGGCTCAAAGCCATCGTATGCCACGGGAGTTTTTTTTGTTTCAAGCAGCGCACGCAAATCCTGTTCGGTTATTATTTCCTCGCCGACCTCGCGGATGAGTGAAAGCCGAGTTTCGATATCCATTTGAACCGTTTAAATAATGCATAAAGGGTTTTATATGTGTTAAGGCAACACTTTATGATGGCTGGCAGCAAAAGGGCAATAATTCATGGCAATGTAAATAATAGAGCCGGTTCACTCATGAACAGGGTGAGGGAATATGTTCGCGCGCACCCCAGTGCGACAGGGCAGGATGTCCAGAGGGCAGTTGGGAAGGAAAATGATATTTCTCAAGAAATGACTAGACTGAGAAAAGAAGGGCTTGGGGCTAAAACAAAAATGAGACAGTACCAGCAAATAAAGGGCACGGAAAAAGTGGAATTATTGTTTAAGGACCTTTCTGAAACCATTGAACCACTAAGTTCAATTGCACGCAAACATGGAATTTACTGGACAGTCCCTTATTATTCAACAATTCGATCCAAAACCCGTGGCCCTATTTTTACAAATAAGGGAAAAAGGCTTTTTGGGATTACTGCCAGTGAAAGGTATGGCCTTGACCCTGAGAGGCTTCGCTTAGAATACGAGCCCCTTCCGGTTCTGCGGCAAAAACAAATTTTTGACATGCATATTGGCATGGTGCAAGCCAAGGCTAGGTTATTCCCTGTTCCTGAATTAAGAGAAGAGTTCAAGGAATTCGCCCTTGGCCAGTTGAGGCTGGGGATTTCAAAATATGCACCCGAGATGTGTTCGCAGAGGCACTTTGTGCTCCTTGTGCTTGCAAATGCAAGGAGAAAATTTGCCAGAAGGATGATTCGCGGGGAAAACAAGGAAATGCTTGAAAAACGCCCCGTTGCAAATACAATGACGCAGGATGAAATCAGCCAAATTGTGGGCAACCATTATACTGAGATTGCAAAGTTTGTGGCAAGGAAAGCAAATTATGCCGCAAAATATCATATTGAGGATGTTACTCAGGAAAGCGTGCTCAGGGCAATGCTTGAATTTGACCGGTATGACAGGAATAAACATGGCACACCGCTTACGTTCATGAGAAGCATTGCCCTTGGGGTGATACAGGACTTTAACCGCGCGGATTTTGGTGAAAGGCTTGGCAAGAAGGCACTCACGGCAAAACTGTTGGATGAGAACGAACACATAAGGAACAAACCGAAATACACAAAAAAATGGGATTAAAGATTGGGAGGGCAATGATTTTTTGGGAAATTCACAAAATAAGCCGCAGGGCAAATTCCTTTGTCTTTTCAATATCACGTAAAGAGATGCTTTCTGTGTTTGAGTGAAAATTCTTCCCTCCCGGCCCAAAGTTGTAAGCCGGAATTCTGAGAAGGCTGATATAGCGGGAATCCGTACCGCCAAAGGAGGATGTTAGCGGGAGTTTTTTGCGCATGGCCTTTTCCGCAGCCCCCTTGACAATTCGGGCATATTTTTTGCTCTCTGATAAGTACCCGCCTGTTGTGCGCGCTTCGAATTTTATCTTAAGGGCGCGCTTTTTTGCCTTTGCCATGGCAAATTTGCGAAAATCATTTTTTGCACGCTGCACATTTTCCTCGGGGGTTGTGCGCAAATCAAACCCGATTTTTAGTTCACCTGGAATAACATTGAAAGCAGTGCCGGCGCCAAGAATTGTGATATTGAATCTGCCATACATTTTTTTCGAGATTGGGTTTGGAGGCGCATCAATAACCGATTTCACCTTTTGCCTGATTTTTTTGTACAAAAAAAGGTCTGAGATAAATTGCGAGCCGCCCTGCAAAATATTATCCGACTTATAATCAAATGCCGAATGCCCGCTCTTGCCCTTCACAGTAATATATCCTCGTACAATGCCGCAGCATGCAAGTGAAATGTCCCCCAAATCCCCATCAAGTGTTGCGCAAAAATCCGCTTGCAAAAGATTTGGCTTTTTCTTAACCAATAGCCCGATGCCCTCCTCCCCTCCGGTTTCCTCATCGCAAACACAGAGGAATTTTATATTACGGGTTGGCTTGAGCTTTTTTTCGCGCATTTCATGTATCGCCGCAAAAAACGAAACGATTCCTGCCTTGTCATCTGCTGCGCCCCTGCCAAAAAACCTTCCCGAACTTTTTGTGAGGCGGAATGGGTTCTGCTTCCAGCCACTGCCGGCAGGAACCACATCATAGTGCGTGAGAAACATTACGGTTTCTTTTGCCAGCACATCCCAAGTCGCAAGAACACTTGGGCGCGCCAACCCATCCTTTCCTTTTAAGGTGATAATCTGTGTTTTCATCCCGAGCCTTTTTGCACAGGATGCTATGTATTTTGCGCATGCAATGTAATTTTTTTGCGCAGAGTTTGTGTCATGGGAGACAAGTTTTGCAAGCATGAAAATGGCGTAATCCATAAGAATTAAAAAGCGGCAAAATTGTGCTACCCTGGTTTGCGCCAAGGTTTTTTGTTTCAATCGTATCCGGCTTATCGGAAATTTTCAGGGCAGATACAATGTCATTGATTTTTTGCCGCTCAAATGTAACTGTCATAAGAAGATAGTATAATACAAAACCGAGCAAAAGCCCCCCGAAAAGCATTATCAAAAGCCTTGTGAGAATTGAAGTGTGCATCATAAATGCACGCAGAACAATTATATAAATGCTATTGCGG
>CAZEBH010000109.1:0-2924 GCA_964510425.1 uncultured archaeon
GCATCAAATTCATCCGCCATCTTGCGCACAAGAGATGATTCCCCATGCACTACACTTAGTTCCATGAATTTTTCCCCGGAAACGTGGCTATGGAGCTGTGTTTTGATTAATTTCCCGTGCCTGTGCGTTATTTTTGAAATCTCATCTGTTGATGAGTGTAAGTGAAGCACTAAAAGCACTGCATCAATTATGCCCTTTGGGGCCGATTTTTCCTTTCTCTCGGATGAGAGTTTGCGCAGAGCAAGGCGAACAAGTTCGCTTCTGCCAGAAATGCCAAGCTCATTTTGCAGCACATCAATTTCATCTGTTGCTTCATTGTTAAGTGAAATGCTCACAATTGCCAAAAAATCACCTTATTAGCCATTATATAAACGCCCACAGAAAAGTTATTAACAAATCAGTTTAAAATTATTAACTATCAGCAATTTTGTTCATGGATATATTATTTTATGCAATCGGAAGCGTTATCGCAATCAGCCTGATTTCACTTTTGGGGGTATTGATAATCCCGCTTGGCAATAAAACTGCCAGAAAATTTCTAACTTACATGGTAAGTTTTTCGGCGGGCGCACTTTTCGGGGATGCATTCATACATCTGCTCCCCGAGGCATCCGAACCAAGCGGATTTACAACAACAATTGCGCTTTACACCCTCTCAGGCATTATTTTCTCATTTATCATAGAAAAATTCATCAGATGGAGGCACTGCCATCATCTGTCAACAACACACGATCACCCCCACCCACTTGCATTCATGAATTTAATGGGGGATGCAGTCCACAATTTTATCGATGGGCTCATAATCGGGGCAAGCTATCTTGCCAGCGTACAGGTAGGAATTGCAACAACACTTGCGGTAATATTCCATGAAATCCCGCAGGAAATAGGAGATTTTGGCGTGCTCTTGCACGGGGGATTTTCTCGGCAGAAGGCAATACTTTTCAACTTTTTAGTTGCGCTCACTGCAGTTCTTGGAGCGCTAGTGGCCATTGCAATTGGCTCTTTTGCACAGGATTTGACCTTGTTCATGCTCCCATTTGCTGCAGGCACTTTTATTTACATTGCAGGGTCCGATTTGATTCCAGAACTTCACAAAGAATCAGAGGCGGGTGAATCTGCTGTGCAGCTGTTTTGGTTTTTGCTGGGAATTGGCGTGATGCTTGCACTTTTAATGCTTGGATAAGTCAATTCTTTTGGGTAAAAAATTGGAATTTTCAAAAAAAGTCTGGAAAATGATTGCCAAAATCCCAAAAGGGAAAGTGGCAACATACAAGCAAATCGCGATTGCACTTGGAAACCCGGGTGCCGCGCGGGCAATCGGCAATGCGTGTAATGCAAACTCCAATGCCCCAGAAGTTCCGTGCCATCGGATTGTTTCAAGTTCGGGAAAAATAGGCGGATATGCGCACGGCACCAAAAAGAAAATTAGCCTGCTCGCATCAGAAGGCGTGAAAGTGAAGAATGGGAAAATTGCCGATTTTGAAAAAAGGCTTTTTGAATTCTGATTTTCATTTTGCAAAAAATGAAAAATAACCAGTGGCCAGATAAAGCAAAATGATTGCTGCCCCAATCAATGTCCCGGCAGTGATTTTTTTTCTGTCAATTGTAATTTTTATAAACCAGTACAATTCGCCAACTATTGCAAGAATTGTAACTGCCGCAAGCAAAAGCCATGGCGGCCCTGCAAGGGCGGCAGGGTTTTGCTTGGTGAAATGGAAAATGGCGAACATGAATGCGATGTATACCAGGCGCTGCACTGTTTTCCAGTTTGCCCCGAGCTTTTGCTGCACCCAGTCGGTTGAAACAATTGAGACAATGATAAAGATTGGCAGTGCGAGCGCCCCGAATATTATCGGGTTTACAAAAGGGTCAAGTGAAAAGTAAACCTGGCTCAGATTAAACGCAAAATATAATCCGGTTGCGGCAAAAATGTGCGCGATTACAAAAAATGTGCCGACCACGCCAAAATTCCTGCGCGTTGGCCAGTGCACTGCAAATTTTGGCCTGAATTTGAAAATAACGCTTGATAGAAGTGCTGCTGCTATAAAGGTGGTTCCGGTGAAAGCAAAACTTCGCACAAGCGCGATTTTGTAAACTTCGATTGGAAACCCGGCATTTGCCGGGTCAAAATACTGCCAGGCAAACTGCGCAAGCCAGAAAATCACTGAAAATAAAAGAAATATCAAAACTGATTTCCAGTTCTTGATTGCGCCTTCAAACATTTTTGCCATTTAGTAGACAAGATATTCGATCACTTAAAAAAAGGCTGTATTTCCCCTCCCGCCTTTCTTGACCAGAACCACTTTGTTGTGCGTCTAACCTTGCGCATAAATTTAAAATACGAATTTACTCAATCTTTAGCATGGATACAAAAATCATTTTTTTGACAGCAATAATGCTCCTTGCCCTGCTAGTTGCAGGCTGCGCGCAAAATCCGCAACCGGCACAGCAGACAGGCAGCACCGACAATGGGTTAACGGGAAACACAAGCACTCCGAAGACCTACACAATAGAAATAACGGATTCAGGCTATGTGCCGCAGAAAGTAACAGTAAAGCAGGGCGATACCATAACTTGGCTTAGCAAGGCCACAACAAGGGAAGACTGGCCAGCGTCCGCGCAGCACCCGACACATACAAAATATCCGGGTTCTGGCATTGAAAAATGCGGAACAGAGCAAGAGAGCAGCATATTTGATTCCTGCAAAGCACTCTCTGAGGGCAAGAGCTATAGCTTTACCTTCAATGAAAAGGGAACATCATGGGCATACCATGACCATGTCGCTGCAAAAACATTTGGCCAGATAGTGGTTGAATAAGCACAATTTTCCTGCAGGAGATTTTCCTGCGGGAATCAATTTCTTTTTTAATACCTGACTTCGCCAGTTTCTACTGATTTTTGAAGTATTCTTTTGAGAAGTGAGG
>CAZEBH010000110.1:0-2856 GCA_964510425.1 uncultured archaeon
ATTCAACTGCGGGCTCTATAAGCCCGCGAGATTTCTCTCGGCACTATTTTAAAAACCGTCGGCGCGCCTGATTATTTTGGGTTGTTTGATGGATTCGCAGAACGCTCTGGTTGTTTTCCAAGACAAAAAGATTAGGCGGATATGGCACGATAATGAATGGTTTTTTTCTGTTATTGATGTGGTTGAAGCACTCACTGACAGCCCTACACCAAGGCAATATTGGGGCAAGGTAAAAGACAGGGAATTTATAAACGTCCAGTTGTCCCCAATTTGGGTACAACTGAAATTGCCCTCCGCCGATGGTAAATACTATGAAACCGACTGTGCCAACACCAAAAACATGTTCAGGATAATCCAATCCATCCCTTCGCCAAAAGCGGAGCCATTCAAACAATGGCTTGCACAGGTCGGTTATGAAAGGGTGCAGGAAATAGAGAACCCGGAACTTGCCCAGCGGCGCATGAAAGAACTCTACAGGGCAAAGGGATATTCCGAGGAATGGATTGAAAAAAGAGTTCGCGGAATTGCCATCAGAGAGGAACTTACGGATGAATGGATGAAAAGGAATGTGCGCGAGGGCAAAGAATTTGCAATTCTTACAAATGAAATAACCAAGGCAACTTTTGGCAAAACCATCGAGGAGTACAAAGGATTCAAGAAATTGAAAAGGGAAAACCTGCGCGACCATATGAACGATTTGGAAATTGTTTTCACCATGCTTGGCGAAGCATCCACAACAAAAATAGCGAAAAGCAAGGATGCACAAGGCTTTGCACAGAACAAAGTGGCGGCGGAAAAGGGTGGCAAAATAGCCGGAGATGCTAGAAAGAATCTTGAAATTGCAGCAGGGGAAAAAATTGTTACGCCGGAAAACTATCTTGAAGAGCCGGAAAAAGTGAAAAGGAAAAGACTGCCAGAGGGGGAAGTTTGATGAAAGCTGGCAAAATTGGCAATAAGGATATTTTACTGGGATTTTCCGGCAATGACGGCATTGATGAAAGTAAAATAATAACCATCCGCAAGATGTGGAAGAAGTGGACAAAAAAATGTAGGTCTACCACGACACCCCCATAAAACGCTCAGGGGATTCGGGCTTGTCGTGTCGGAAACAGAACGGTCAATAAACAGGCTGCAAAGCGCCCGCAATAATTTTAATAACCGCCAAACCCTATTATTAATGGTATAAATGGGTTTTTCAGACATCCAGGATTCACTCGCCGACTTTTATGATTCGTTAAATGAGAAAATCCCTTATTTCCCCTATATTTTTGCCGCCCTTTTGGTGCTTTTGCTAGGCCTTGCGGCATATTTTATTTTTGCTGCGCCCGCACAGCAGAGCGTTGAAGTTAAGGTATTGGTAAAAAATGCAGCGGGTGCTGCGGTCAAAGGAGCGCAGGTAACTGTTATTGGCCTTGAGCAGGATTTGAACCTTCAAACGGACAAGGATGGAGTTGCCGTATTCAATGCGCCTATTGGAAAAAAAATAAAAGTGGGCGCGCAAAAACAGGGCTATACCCAAGGTTCGCAGGATGTTACTGTCTACAAAGGATTGGAAATAAGCATTGCCCTAAAGCAGGCAACGGTTGAAGATAATTTTGCGGATGTCACACTAACTTTTGTCGGGCCTGATTCAAAAAAACTGAATGGAACAGAAGTGTCTGTGAAGCTCTCGTGTTCCGGAAACGGATTTTTTGACCAAGACGAATATTTGGTAAAGGGCGGGGAATTAAATGTAAGGCCTCCGCAAGGGTGCGGAAAGGTGCTTGTAAGTGCAAGTGCTGCGGGTTTTAAGGCCGCAAATGCACAGGTTCTCGGAAGCGAGCAGCAGATATTTTTTGAAGGAATTGATAGGCCAAAGGGGAGCATTGAAATAAGAATTATTGCTGCGGACACAAACAGGTTTGCCGATGGCATTAATGTAAAACTTGTGGATTCGCACAATCTTCCAACAGGCCTTGAGGATGCAAGTGCATTCGGGGAAGTAAATTTTTCGGGGGTTGATATTGGCCAGTACACTGCCCTTATTAGCGATCCTCTTGCAAATTTTGCTTCACAGGGCATTGCCATTTCTGTTTCTGAAAATGCGACAGCGCGAAAGGAAGTAAAAATTTCAAAGGACATCAAATTAAGGGCGAAAATAAAGGCGCAGGATTCTGCAAACGCAAATGTTTCTGGCGCAAATGTTTTTTTGCACAATCCTGATGGCACACTTGCCGCGCAGCAAACAACAGGCCCTGAAGGCGCCACAACATTTTTACTAAAAGATGACGGAACGTACTCTTACTCTGCTTCAAAAGAGGGATATATCCCGAATTCTGATGCGAACTCCTTTTCCACTTCCACATTTGCGCGGGGGAGCGAGCAGACATTTGTTGTGAAAATAAAAAAATGCACCGTGGAGATTTGCGGAACTCTAAGGGGCAGGGTTGTTGATGAGAATGGATTACCAGTTGAAAATGCACGCGTTCTGATTGTAAACAAGGACGGGTTTGTTGAAACAGCTTATGGCTCGAAAGTTACTGATTATAACGGATTAACTTCTGCGTTTACAAATATTGCAGCAGGGACATATTCAGTGCTTGCACAAAAATTTCCGGCAGAGGCAAAATCGGCGCAGTTCACCCTCGATACCGCCAAAGAGAACATAATTGTTGTGAACATGGTAATCGGCACAGGAACAATAAAAGTGAGCGCGCTTGATTTGGATGGAAGGCCTATTCCTTTTGCCAGGGCGGATATTTTCACAGTTGCGGGCCTTAAGGTTGGTACAGTTTCGCTTGATGCAAAGGGCGAGGGCACAATGACGCTAAAGGCGGACAAGAGCGTTTACGCAATAATTTCAAAGGAAGGCTAGTG
>CAZEBH010000111.1:0-2689 GCA_964510425.1 uncultured archaeon
GACAGTTTGGGAAAAACGCGCAAAAACAGGGCGAAAATAACGGCTGACAACGAAAAAAATGCCAAAAATAAGCGGGTTTACGTCAAAACAATGACCAAAAAGCCAAAGTGGCGAATTGCTTTAGGGCACAAATTCACAAAGTGGCGAAGTTAAGTTAAAAAACAGAATTTGAAAGCGCCAAAAAATTTATTGCGCCTTCACGGTCTTTGTTATCGCGTCTCTTGTCTTTGAAAATATCTTAAATCCACAGCCCGGGCACCTGATTGAACCCATGACCAGATTCTGGACTTCCTTTCCGCACTGCAGGCATTTATACATTCAGGATTCCTCCTCAGAATCTTGCTCTTCAGAAACTTCTTCACTTCTTAGCTCTTGTTCAACAGGTGCCGGCTCTTCCAATTTCACCCTGCGCTCTTTTTTAGGCCTTGAGCCATCAACTTTTGCAGGCGTTTGCGAAGGCGCCTTTGGTTCAGGTTCGCCCGCTTTGGAGAGCGTTTCAATAATTTCCGGGGCAAACATCTTTTGCGAAACCATCTTGTGTATTATGCTTCCCGCAAGGGTCTGCGGCACGTATGAACCGCCCACGAATGAATGCTGGCACTTGCGGCAGTTGAAAATTCCCCTGCTCTTGCGCTTGACACTCTGTGAGCCGCAATTTGGGCAGACATGGCGCCGGAACTGCAGCGGCTCGACTTTTAGGAGCTTTCGCCGAATTCCCACACCATATCTTGAGCCAAATCGGCCCGTGCTTGCAACCTTTTGTGTATTTCCCATACCAACTAAAACCCCTACAATAACTTTCTTATTTGTTTGCTGTTGCGGCCCGCAACATCAATTGCGGCATTTATTTCCTCCACCTTAAATGAGCCGGCAAGCCCTTTCTGGAACGCGGTTATGTTGTCATCCTCGGTCATTGTAACCGAAAATCTCGCACTCATTGCCTTCTCCTCTGAAAGTATAGGGTCCGCAACAATCACATTGCCGATTTTTGCGAATGTGGAGAGCACCGGCTTTGCCTTTACCTTAAGTTTGCCCGCGTACTCGCCCTTCACGATTTTACCGTCCTCTAGTTTTGGCATCTTGGTTTCCAAAAGTGAACTCATGGCCGCGATTCCGCACGCATCAAAGAGGTTTCCGTCGTTGTTTATGATGTATATGTCAACAAATCCAATCCATACGGCAACGCCTTCCTTTATGCAAAGGTCGCTAAAATCGATTGCCTTGCTTTCACGTATTCCGCGGTCAACCACCCTTGATAACTCAATTGCCTCCTCGCGAGGAGGGCCTACCTCGAACTCCGGATCAGCCATAGGGAGCAATTCCGCCCCGACACTTATGCTGCCCTCACCCGGACTATCCGGATACGGTATTCCCGGAACCATTTTTACTCCGGCGATAACATCCGTTTCGCCAAGCTTTACGCGTGCCGAACCGTCTGCATTTTCACTGACGCCGTGGGTTATTGTGCATTTTCGCAGCTCGTCAACCTTGCGAGCGTCTATTCTCTTGCCTTCTTTAAGGTCGGCTATTACTTTGTCAACCCTCAAGTCCCAAAGTGCGGATATCATTTTGCCTCAACTCCCTTCTTTTCAGCTTCGGCGCCTTCCCAGTTAAGGTACTTTGCCTTTAGCGCCTGCTTTTGTATCTCGTACACCTTCATTGCCCCGACTTCCGCGAGCTTGTATGCCTCGTCCCATTCCTTTCTTGTGAGCACACCATCAAGCTGCAATAGCACAATCTCCTTTGAATTGGGCAGCAGCGCAATCGGTATGTCAACCGCATCCGGTGCGTCCTCTTCGTTCTTGTCCAAATCAATCAGGATTTTTCCGCCGGCCTTGCCAACGCTTGTGCCACAGACCATATCCTTCATCGGTATTCCCGCATCCGCGAGCGCAACCGAAGCCGCAGTGAGCGCCGCTATTCTTGAGCCTGCGTTGCTGTCAACAATTTCGACCGTGATGTCAATTGAGGTGTTTGGGAATTTCTCGACAAAAATTGCCTTCTCGAGTGCCTCTCCACACACCTTTGAAATCTCGACCTCCCGCCTTCCGGGCTTTGGGTTCTTCCTGTCCGGCACACTAAATGCCGCCATCCTGTATGCAAACTTTATTACCGCCTTGTAGGGCGATGCCGTGTGCTTTGGCAGACATTCGCGCGGCCCGTAAACCGCGGCGAAGACCTTGTTCTGCCCCCATTCCAGATATGCCGAGCCGTCAGCGCGGGGAATTACCCCTGCCCTGATTTTTATCGGCCTTAATTCGTCCACTTTTCTCCCGTCAAGCCTCTTGCCCTTCGAGTCAACGTAAACTTTTTGTTCTTCCTTTTTCTTACTCATCACTGTTCACCTTCTCCAAACATTTCTTCACTTGCAACAGGTGCCTGCGGCTTTTTGCCGCCGGTCTGCGTGTTCATGTATTCGGACATCCGATTAGTCAGATTGTCGACATGCGCTTCGCGCTCAATTTTCAGTATGGCATTTCTCAGAAGGTCAATGTTGCCTCCCTTGGCCCATATCCTTCCATTGCGGCCGACTATCACATTCGAACCGGTTCCGCCCTTCAAAATATTTAGCATCGAGCCTTCCTTACCTATAACCCGCGGAATTTTCACCGCCGTTACCTCTATTATTTCACCGCCGAAAAAGAGCCTGATACTTCCGAGTTCAACTTCATTGAACTCATTTACCTTC
>CAZEBH010000112.1:0-2613 GCA_964510425.1 uncultured archaeon
CAGTTCTAAAAAGCTCTTGGGAGCTTTTAAAAACTGTACAATTTCCTGCAGTTCGGCTTCCTTTTGCAATAGCGCCATTGCCTTTGCCCGATTCTCCGCCCAGTCCGCGGCAACAGTGTTAGCGTAGGTGTTGTCAAGAGTATTTGTGTATAGCGAGTAGCTCTTGAGCCAGTTGATTGCGGGAAAATGCCTTCTTTGGGCAAGCTTTGCATCAAGTGCCCAGAACACTTTTGTTACGCGCAGTGTGTTTTGCGAAACAGGTTCAGATATGTCTCCTCCCGGTGGCGATACAGCGCCTATTACTGAAATTGAGCCGTTGCGTTCCGGGGAGCCTGCGCATACAATTCTTCCCGCTCTCTCGTAAAATTCAGCAAGCCTTCTTGCAAGATATGGCGGATATCCTTCTTCGCCTGGCATTTCCTCAATTCTTCCTGAGATTTCCCTCATGGCCTCTGCCCATCTTGAGGTTGAATCTGCCATCAGTGCAACATCATAACCCATGTCCCTATAATACTCGGCAATTGTAATTCCGGTGTATACCGATGCTTCTCTTGCGGCAACCGGCATATTGGATGTGTTTGCAATGAGTACAGTTCGCTGCATTAGCGGCTTTTTTGTTTTCGGATCCAAAAGCTCAGGGAATTCTGTTAAGACTTCAGTCATTTCGTTTCCGCGCTCCCCGCATCCGATATAGACAATTACCTGTGCATCGCTAAATTTTGCAAGTGATTGCTGCGTTACGGTTTTCCCCGACCCAAACGGCCCCGGGATTGCTGCGGTTCCGCCCTTTGAAATGGGGAAGAATGTGTCAAGGATGCGCTGGCCGGTAATGAGCGGGGTGTTTGGCGGCATTTTTTCGCCGTATGGCCTTGGCCTTCTGACTTCCCATTTTTGCATCATCATTACTTCATGCTTTTCTTTGCCATCTTTTATAATTGCAATAATTTCCTCAACAGTAAAACTGCCTTTTTTTATTTCCGCAATTTCCCCATTAATTCCATGCGGCACCATGATTTTGTGCATGATGAGTTCGGTTTCAGCAACTTCGCCAATGATGTCTCCGCCAGAAACATTGTCCCCTTTCTTTGCAACAGGGCGAAATTCCCATTTTTTCTTCCTGTCAATAGAATTTGCGACAATTCCGCGTGCAATAAAGCTTCCGCTCTGCTTTTGTATTTCAAGAAGCGGCCTTTGTATTCCGTCATAAATTGATTCGAGCAGTCCGGGTCCCAGTTCAACACTGAGCGGAAGACCTGTGTTTTCGACAGGTTCCCCGGGCCTTAGGCCTGAAGTGTCCTCATAAACCTGTATTGTAGCCCGGTCATTGCTAAGCTTAATTATTTCTCCAATCAGCCTCTCCTTCCCAACTTTTACGACATCATACATTCTAGCGCCGGCCATATCCTCTGCTATTACAACTGGTCCTGCGATTTTTAACAATTCAGCCATTGTAGTTCCACCCCGTTTGCAAACATCATTTCATCAACTCAAAACCAAGAGCCCTTTTTACCATGCTGCGCAAGGATTCCCCTTCCTGCGCCATTGGACCGGATTTATCCGGTATTGCAATAACCACAGGTCTTGCCGCCTTTTCAATCTTTTTTTTCAGGCGCCAGTCCATTTGCCCCAGGGTTTTTTCATTGATAATCATAATGCCTACATGCTCATCAGTTAGCAGCTGCTCAACTTTCTGCTCTGCTGCAAACTGCGCCGATTTATTCTCGCCCGCTGCTGCAAGTGCCTCTATTGGATAAATATGTTCAACTCCCGCGAGCCTAAATCCCATGCATGTGGGTCCATCCGCCACCACCGCTATGCTGTGTCTTGGTTCGTTTTCCATTTTTTCACCAAAATTAATACTGGACAATCATCTCCGAAATTTTGTCAATTCCAAGGTTGAATTCCTTTGCGCGGACAATTTTCCGGATGTTTGAAACTTCCTCTTCTTTTAAAAATAAAAATCCGGCAATAGCGCCAATTGACAGGACGCTTGTGCGCAAAAGCCCAAGGCCTTTTGCGGCAATTGCCTTTTCCGCCTCTATTTCAATTGGGATGAGGCTGCCGGTTTTCTTATAAATTTCAAGCGCCTTTGCCAGCCTGAAAGTTTTTTCAAAAACCCTTGCCGACTCCTCAAGCCCCTTTGCATTTGCGGCCTGCAAAAGTTTCTCCATCGGAACACTTCCGCCGGAAATTAGCATCTCCATTATTTTGTTCTCTTTCATCCCGTCTTTTTTGCCCCGTAGCACGGTTGAGATGTTCTTTGCGTCAACCTGCGCCTTGAGCATGCCGAGGATTATTTTCTCATCGCCATACGGGTTCTTTGAGATTTTCGGAAGTTTTGAATAATAATACTGGTCAAGCGCCGCGAGCAGCACGACGGAATCTTTGTCCTTTTCATATTTTTTCATGTTCTTTTCAAGCACCGTGCCATAAATTGTTCCGGAAAGCGCCTGTGCAACATCCTTTACGCCTTTTGCCTCAAGCATGCGTGAAGTTGCCTGCTTTGCAAGTATGCCGGTTTCAATCAGCATGTGTGCAATTTTTTCCTTTGGTTCTGAGAGGTGCTTACTAAGAAGAACGGTTTTGATATTTCCAATTTCATATTTTTCAAAC
>CAZEBH010000113.1:0-2544 GCA_964510425.1 uncultured archaeon
TGTTCTTTTTCATTTTGAGTTCAGATGCGGCCTTTATTATTCCAAGAACCGTGGCAGCACCTGCCATATCCATGCGCATTCCGAGCATGTAATCCCCTGTTTTAATATTGAGCCCGCCGGTATCAAAACACACGCCCTTGCCGACAAAAAGGATTTTGCCATTAGAGGACGGTTCGCCGGTGTATTCAAGCGCAATAAGCCGCGAGGATTCCGTTCCAGCTTTTCCGACATTTAGAATAAGATTCAGCCCAAGTTTTTTGAGTTCGCCCTCGTGCAGAACGGTGCATTTAATCCCGGCATTGCGCGCAACTTCCTTGGCAATCTTTTCAAGAAGCTTAGGCGTCACAACATCGCTGTTGTCCGAAACAAGATCGCGAACCATTGAAACATTCCTGCAGGCAATTGCAGCATGCTGCAGGTATGATAAAAATTTATTTGTATATAGGGGAAATGTAAATTTTTTTACGCGAAATGTCTTTTCGGCATCCGATTTGTATTTATCAAATGAATAATTTGCAAGAAACGCGCCTTCAAGCATAGTTACACAGTGCTCAGCTAAGAGACCGTTAACTGCAAAATGAACTGACGGCATTTTGTGGAAGGCGGCTGTTTTGACCGCCTTTGCCGCTGCGCGCCTGTAATAATCGAGAATAATCTTATCCTTTGGCCCAAGACTGATTACAAATGCCTTTTTGTTGTGTAAAAGAACAGATTCAAGCTTTTTTCCAGTAAAGGAATCTGGAATTTCCGGGAATAATTTGCCATCGCCCTCATAAACAAGATGAACGGAAAGGCTGCCTTTGGATTCATCAGTAAAATCAAATTCTGCGTGCATAAGATAAACAAAAAGTCAAAGGCTTTTTAATGGATATCCGTTGCATCGCAAAATAAGTCCTACCGAAAGGTTAACGCTCCCTCCCGACCGAAGGTGCCCGCGGTACGAGCAGGTCGGGAGTCAAAGGCTTTTTAATGGATTCCAAGGCACAAAATTCTGTTATGTCTAATTTCACTATTGAGGCGGTTTTTGGCAAGGCAAGGGCAGGCAGCCTCCAAACAGCCCACGGGAAAATAAAAACCCCATTCCTGATGCCTGTTGCGACCAAGGGTTCGGTCAAGTTGCTCTCGCACGAGGAAGTTGAAAGCACTGACACAGAGTGCCTGATTTCAAATGCATTCATTCTTTCAATGAAGCCCGGCCTTGAAGTAATTGAAAAAATGGGCGGACTGCACAAATTCATAAATTGGAATAGGGGGCTTTTTACCGATTCTGGCGGCTTTCAGGTCCTTAACAAGGAGTTCTGCCTTGGGTTAACCGACAATGGGGTGAAATTCAGAGACCCATACACTGGAAAATCCATTGTTTTCACGCCCGAAAGGTCAATTGAAATACAAAATAGGTTAGGAAGCGATGTTGCAATGTGCCTTGATGATGTTCCAGCATCAAATGTCGCACCCGCAAGACTTAGCGAAGCGGTTGGGCGCACCACAAAATGGGCTCAGAGGTGCAAAGATGCGCACTCAAACAAAAAACAGCTGCTCTTTGGGATTTGTCAGGGCGGAACTGACAAAAAACTTCGGGAAAAAAGCGCCAAAACAATTGCCGCAATTGATTTTGACGGATATGCAATCGGTGGGCTTGTTATAGGAGAACCCAAAGAAAAAACCTTTCCCGCAGTTGAAGCTGCAATAGTGCATCTGCCGCAGGAAAAGCCGCGTTATATGATGGGCGTTGGCGATGAGATTGAACTGCGCCGTGCAATTGCCGCAGGGATTGATTGCTTTGATTCTTGCTATGCAACGCGCACGGCAAGGCATGGGCGCGCGTTCACAACAAAAGGCAACATCAATATTGATTCTGCTGTGCACAAGCAAGACTCCGGGCCTCTTGATGCGGAATGCAAATGCTTTGTCTGCAAAAAGCACTCGCGGGGCTATATCCACCACCTCTTTCGGACAAAAGAGGAGAATGCCGGCAAGTATTTGAGCTATCATAACTTGTTTTATTTGCAGGTCAAAATCGCGCAGATAAGAAAAGAAATTAGCGAAGGGGCTTTTTTAGTAAATCCTTATGAGGCATTGTTAGATGCCTCGACGCACGCTCCCTTCCGACCGAAAGGCCCCAAAAGGGGAGGAGCATATTCAAACGCCCCTACTGGGATTTGAACCCAGGTCTCAAGCTAATTCCCGGCCTTTTTTTCTTGGAAGAAAAAGAAAAACGTTGACTAAAAAGGAAAAAGTATATGCCCACTTTTCCTTTTTTTACACTTTTCTTTTTCCCCAGGATTTTTCTTTTCGTGTCAACGAAAAGAAAAAGGCTGACCGGAAGCTCGCATTCTATCCAGGCTATACTATAGGGGCAGCAGAAGATGTGGCAGCAAACTATTAAATTTGCTTTGAAACGGCGCAAAGAAACGCTTTAATACCGTTTGGGTATTCTATTTTTAGTTATGGATAGCGACAAAATAATTGCAGTTGTACCCGTTGTTGGGTTTGTATTTCTGCGTGGTCCGCTTCTTGGACCCATTTCGCTACGTGGTTTTGTCG
>CAZEBH010000114.1:0-2499 GCA_964510425.1 uncultured archaeon
GCTGACAATCGGCGTTGTCACACTGCCATTTAGCGTTGAGGGCAAGAAGAGAATTGAGAACGCAATGAACGGCTTAGCTAACCTGCGCAAGAACGCAGACACCGTAATAGTTATCCCGAATGACAAGATACTCGAAATTGCACCGGATCTTCCAATCAATGCGGCATTCAAGGTCGCTGATGAGGTGCTCACAAACGCGGTGAAGGGAATTACAGAAATGATAACAAAGCCCGGGTTAATCAACCTGGACTTTGCGGATCTTCGCACAATTCTTGAGCGCGGTGGTGCCGCAATGATAGGGCTTGGCGAGAGCACAACACAGGCGGGAAGTTCGGATTCACGCGCACTCGAAGCGGTTGAGAATGCGCTTACTTCCCCGCTGCTCGATGTCGATATCTCCAATGCGGGAAGGGCTCTCATAAATGTTGTGGGCGGCTCTGATATGACCCTTCGCGAGGCGGAGATGATTGTCGAAGCCGTTGCCGCAAAAATAAGTTCGAATGCGCACATCATATGGGGCGCGATGATTGATGATTCGGTTCCAAAAAACCAGATTCAGGCAATGGTTGTAATTGCGGGCGGAAGGTTCCCATACCTTGACGATGACGGAAAGCCCACGGGGCCGATAGATTTGGGAATAGAGTTCGCGGATTAATCGTTCTGTAAGTTTTCAGCAGGCATATGCCTGCTGAGTGCTATTTTTTTAGTGCGGTAAAATGCAAAAGTTGATTGGCGTGGAAGATGCAAAAACTTATGGCTTGATTTTTGACGGCGTTATATTACATCAACTTGAAAAGCTTGGCAAGGACAAACCCACAGGGACATTCTTCCCAAAACGTTCGACAAAATTGAGCGGATGGGGTTTGCCTTGTTGCACAATTCCCAAAAATTTGTCTTTTTTGTTTGACTGTCTGAAATGTGCTGCCTATCCTATAAAAAGTTTTCCCGAAGGCTGAAATCACATTATTCCGGAATTGCTGATGGCATCCCTTTAAAATCATTTTCTGGTTGAATTAATCTGATTTTGCAATGTTTGACTGGGGAGAGTTTGTGCAATCATCCGTGAGAATTTTCAACGTCTCGCGCAAGCCCGGTTGGGCCGAATATAAGGTCATTGCAAAAGTAACCGGCATCGGGATAATTCTGATTGGCATAATAGGCTTTTTGGTAAAGCTCGTGCTTGACGGGGTAATCAAGCTATAAGGGGTCCTTTAGTTACCTTTTTAAAACATTTTCAAGTGATTTTCATTATATTTTGACTTAATTTTTATATGTCAAATTTTCAATAATGGGTTTTCGAGTGATTTAAGATGATTTTTACGGTAAGAACTACTGTTGGGCAGGAAAGCCTGGTTGTTGACATACTCTCAAACAAGATAAGAAAAGAGGAACTCAACATCTACTCAATTTCAGTAATCCCCGGCTTAAAGGGTTACATCCTAATCGAGGGCGATAATGAAGTTACCATCCGCAGGGGGCTTGCAAACACTTCGCATGTCAAAGGAAGAGGAATAGTTGGCGGGGAAGTTAAAGTCGAAGAGCTCTCCGGCCTACTTGATGCAAAGCCACTGATGAAGAGCATTAAGGAAGGCATGAAGGTTGAAATAATCGCAGGTCCATTTAAGGGCGAAAGGGCAAAGGTTATGAGGGTAAATGACCCTAAAGAGGAAGTTACAGTTGAACTTGTGGAAGCCGCAGTTAAAATCCCGGTCACAATTCACGCGGAGCACATCCGCATCATAAACGAATGATTTTTTGAGGGGTTGGAAAAATGGTAGAAATCAGCGCTTTGGTTGAAGGTGGAAAGGCAACAGCAGGTGCCCCACTCGGACCAGCACTCGGACCCCTGGGAGTTAACATCGGCAAAATTGTTGCGGAAATTAATGAGAAAACAAAAGGCTATGCCGGAATGAAAGTTCCTGTTATAATTGAAATTGACAAATCCAAAAACATAACAATTACTGTGGGTTCGCCCCCAATGAGTGCACTTATTACTAAAGAAGCCAAGGTTGCAAAGGGCGGCGCAAACCAGAAAACTGACACAGTCGGGAACCTTTCAATGGAACAGGTAAAAAAGCTCGCGGAAGCAAAACTCGATGCGCTCTCTTCAACTGATTTGTACCACGCGGCACGAGAAGTGATTGGCACATGCAATTCCATGGCAATTACAATTGAAGGCAAGAGGGCTAAGGAAGTTCAGCAGGAATTTCGCGATGGCAAGTGGGACGAATTCTTTGGGCACAAAACTAAAAAGAAATAATTTTTTCAAATTCGGCTATCTGCCCTATCTTCTTTCTTAAATGCAGAATATTTTTTCTGGTTATATATTCCAAAATAACTTTTCTTTTTAGTTTTCATAACTTGTCTCCATTTATCCGATAAAAACCGAGTTTTTGCCTTTCATATGGAAATCCTTTGTCAATATTTTTGCAGATAGTTTTCTGGCAATGTGTTGTCCCGATTTATTGTCCGTTATAAAGGATTTCATGCCAATTCTCC
>CAZEBH010000115.1:0-2413 GCA_964510425.1 uncultured archaeon
CTTACGGAAGTACTGAAAATGCTTAAATTTAAATAAAGGCGGGTGCCTATAGCTAGCTATGGGAACCAAACAAATTAACCTCAAACTTTCCAATAAGCTCTACACTGCGGCTGAGTCTTTTGCCGATAGCTACGGATACAGAAACGTGCAAGAGCTCGCAGCTGACTCTTTGCGTGAGAAGATTTTCGAGAAAAGCGACTTTGACGAATCCTTTTCAGGGGAGGAAATAGGGCTTATTGACCGGATAATTGAAAAGAGCATCAAAAGCGGCAAGCTTGTGGACGCAAAGGGCTACTTCAAGGAATTTGAATGACTTTTGCAATAAAACTCTCGCCAGTGATGGTCGAGCAGCTTAGCACCCTTGACGAAAGGTCCAAAAAAACCATTTGGGAAAAAATAAAACTGATTGAGCAAAACCCGTTCCACTTCAAGAAAATCCACTCGCAACGCTTCAGGAAAGTATTCAGGGTAAGGCTTAGTATACAAGGCAAGGAAACAAGGCTCATCTACGTTGTCTTAGAGCCAAATATAATAATCGCATGCCTGCTTGAGCGGAAAAGGGATTACAAGGACATGGAAAAATACTTGAAGAAAATATGACGCTCCAGTGGAGATACTAATTTATTCTTTTAACCCTTAAATTTAATCATGTTCTCCTCTGAAAAGCGCTTCGAATTCAAAACTGAGCAAGATGCTGCCGCAGCCTGCAGGGCAGTTTCGGTTGAACTCAAAAACACCTTTGAGAAGCGCTCAACTAGCTCAATACAAACGAATAAAAATGTTGTTTTGCTCAAAGTTCTAGCCGAGGATGAATTGGCACTTGGTGCATCAGTTGGCTTTTATTCGCGGCTTTTGATGCTTTGCAATGAATTGGTTTTGGAGGAATTTTGAATGGCGGACATGAACAGGGCAATACAGGAATTCGAAAGAAGCAGGGTTTCGCTCTCGGCAATTGAAAGCCAGGCCCAAAGCCTAGGGATGCAGGGAAAAATGCTCACTGAAGCGCTAAAAGAACTCGGTGAAACAAAGGAGAAAAAGGCCTACAAAGCGGTTGGAAGCATACTAATTCTTACTGATGTAAAGAAAATGGAAAAGGAACTTGCAGAGCAGAAAGAGTCGATTGACCTTCGCGTAAAAACCGTAAAAAAGCAGGAAGAGGCAATGCTAGAAAAGCTCAACAAGCTCAAATCTGAAATAGAATCAGAACAGAAGGCTCTTGGAAAAGGGGATGGTAAAGCCGCAGAGGCAAAATAAATGTCATTTAGCAGCTTTTCTAGCTTTTTCAAAAAGAAAGTCCTTTTTCTCACCCATTCAGGCTGTGATATCGACGCGCTTGCAAGTGCGGCGGCAATCTATTTCTCCCTTTCAAAAAAAATCAAAATCACCATTGGAATTCCAGACCATATGAATCTCCAGGCAAACAAGCTTGCAAAAAATCTTGAAATTCCATTTGCAATAAACCCTCAATTTAGCGGCTTTGATGCTGTAGTGTGCCTTGATTTTAACGAATCCGCAATGTTAGGTTCGATGCGCGAAAAATTTCTCGAATTTCGGGGCGTGAAATATTTAATTGACCATCACAGAAGTGGAAAAGAAAAAATAACGCGGGCTAATAACACGTGTTCTCGTAAAGATGCGATTTCAACAACAGAAATTGTGCACGATATGCTAAAGGCAACAAAAGTAAAAATTCCAAAAAAAGCATATGAATGCATAGCTGCGGGAATTATTTCAGATTCCGCTTCCTTTACTATAGCCGATCATGAGACATTTTATATCATGGCAGAGGTTATGCAAAAGGCAAACGCCCCATATAGCACAATACTTTCGCGTTTTTCAGTTGGCAGGGATTTTTCCGAGAAAGTTGCGTGCCTAAAGGCGGCAAAGCGCTGCCGGATATTTCGCTCGGGAGAAACAGTAATTGCAATTTCAGATATTGGCGCATTCGAGGCAAGTGCCGCAGGCGCGCTTGTGCGTGCGGGAGCCGATGTTGCAATTTGCGGTTACTCTGAAAAGGGCGAAATTAGAATTAGCGGCAGGGTGAACAATTACTGGATGCGCGAGAATGGGTTTGATCTGGCGCGGGATTGTTTTGTTCGCCTCGGTTCCTTTTTTGATGGCAACGGCGGGGGGCATCCGGGAGCCGCGGGCTTTAATGGCAAAGGAAATTCAGTTGAGGCGCACCTGTTAAAGTGCGTTGATTTGGTTCATGATTTTGGCGTGAGAAAAAACAATCTCACAGGGCCAGTTAAGGAGTATACGTAACGAAAATTTTAGGCGCTGGCTCCGAGAACCCTTATCCCCTTTAGGGGATAGATGAATCGGAGTTATCGTGAAGGGGTTGTTAAGTGGAACAGTGAAATGTTCCCCTTAATTATAATGTTTTTTTTGTTCGCACCGGCATTGACCTCTC
>CAZEBH010000116.1:0-2295 GCA_964510425.1 uncultured archaeon
GATTATGCAGGCTGACCCAAGGACGCCTGCCGCTTCAGCGGCAGGTAGTTCACACTTAACTTTCAATAGGTTTTTAGCTACAACCCATGCAATTATGTATAGGTTTTTATGGTGCTGCGCACCACACAAAAGCAAAATCTCACAAGAACCATTGCAGAAAAGGAGCTTCTCCGAAGCATCAGCGCGCTCGAAGAGAGCTATTCCACTGAATCTGATGCAGTAGCTAAAGATGCCCTCCACTCGCAGCTAAGTGAACTCAAAAGCATACTCTCACACACATCCAAAAAAACATACGCAGGCCCCTGGCTTGAAAACGCCAAACCCAAAAAAGAGCCGGATTTTGCAAAAGGGCCAAATGGCACTTCAACACAAGGCGGCACAACCGAACCAAGGTACGAAGATATTGCGCTTAACCTGCGATTGCATAAGCTAATTTTTGCACGGTATGGCAATCTCATAAGCGAAAGGGAGGAAAAAACAGTGGGCGAGATTAAGGCCCTTGTCACCAAATCCGATCTTACAATACAATCCGTTGCAGAAACATTCCACGCGGAAAATTACAAATTCGAAAGCCACTACCGCGAGGCGGCGCAAAAAGCATACAATTATGTCAGAGATGAAATAATGCATATTGATTCCGATCTTGACGTTTCTTTCTGGCTAACACCAAGAGAAATCGTTTCCGAAAAAATGGGCGATGATGAAGATCAGGCAGTGCTGCTCTGTTCTCTCCTCTATACGCTCGGCGATGAATTGGCCGGGTGCATCATAGCAGAACTTGAAAATTCCGCCACGCACGCATTTGTGATGACTGAAATAAATGGCAGGCACTTCCTTCTGGACCCCATACAAAAAAAGTCGTTCGAGCAATATTGCGGCGAGAAGAAGGAAATACTTGACAAGTACTCATTCAACGGCTCACGAATAAAGAGATTTCTCTACAGGTTCAATCATGAGCACTATGAGCAGTTTATGCAGCAGTAACCCCACAGGCCATTCTCGCATTGCGGGCACCTTTGGTCGAAATGGAGAGTTAGCCTTGTACCATTCGGGTACAAGACGCCTTAGGTATATGCCAAAAATGGGCAAAAGAAAATATTTCCTGGTTTTAATTGTTGCAGCGATAATAACTACGGGGTGCGCGACAAGCCCGCCTGCCGCACAAAACGAAAACAATAATAACTCACTGCTGCAAGGCGATGATATGGCAGCAAATCCACAGGTCCTGAAAATCGGCAAGCCTGTGGCCTGGAAAAATTCCCAGGGGCAAACACTGAAAATTACGCTTGATTCAATCGAACCCGCAAAAAACAGTGCACCGGGCAGCAGGCTATTCTACCGCCTAAGCCTCAAAAGCGGGGCAAGGGCGGAAAAAATAGTATTTGACCCGCAAAATTCAGGCATGCCTAATGAGGCAATGCGCTATTCATTGAACGGGGTCAATTATGAAGGGTTTAAGTTCCGCATCACAAAGCAGATTGATGAAAAAACGCTTGAAGTCCTGTTCACAAACGATTTGGCAAAAGAGCAGGCACTAAAAATAGCCAAAAAAGAAAGCGCGAAATCTGGGTTTGGCAATGATTTGGTGTTTCTTGAAGACAAAAGCTATCAGAGGCAATTTAACACCCCGCAGCACGACATCGGATGGATTTTCTTTTTTACAACCAAAAAATATGCGCAAACCAAACTCCCTCAGAATGGCCTGAATCCGGACGGTTATGCCCCAGTTATTGTAAATATCTCTGATGGCATTGCAACAGTCCTTGAGACATCAGTTGGAACCAACGAAGCAATTTACAAATATGAAAAGGGGCGGCAATTATTAGCCTCGGCTGGAGCGGAAAAACCTGCCAGCATACAACTCATCATATCAAAATCAAATGCCGGGCGAATCGGAACCATCAATTTCGACAAATCTAATCATGCCAGTCTTTTTGTCGAAGGATCGAATCCAGCCATAGAGCAGCTGAAGAAGGATTGGGGGGAGATTTCCAAAATGGATGAGCTAATCTGGAAGCACGATGAGATTGATGGCAGTACCATAAGCATTGTAGGTGAAAGCATCAAGCCTGGCGATGAAAACTATTTCTACGCAGTCATGAGTACACTCGAAAGAAAGTATGGGTACTTGGCTGATATAGCAAGGCAATAATAGAAACAATAATTTGCCAATGGCATTTCGCAAGCGCAGAAAAATTCCGAATGACCCGCAATCGAGAAGAAAATATTTGAAGAATATGAACCTGACTTCGCCAGTTTCTACTGATTTTTGAAGTATTCTTTTGAGAAGTGAGG
>CAZEBH010000117.1:0-2275 GCA_964510425.1 uncultured archaeon
TTTAATGGCTCTTTTGGCGCTTTATATTGGGATTTGCCTGCACCTGCATGCTTACGAAATTTCACTTTTTCAGCAATAGTTTCTTCTTACAAAGTAAGAGTGTGTTCTAGCAGCCATTTCCATGCGGGTTGTATTTGTATAATTTTTCCTTCAGCGGTTATTGTTTCTTCCTGGTCGCTGGTTATTATGAGGCCTTTTTTTAGCTTGAATTTATCCATTGCGACAGCCAGCCCCAATAATTCTCTTTTCCTGTTTTTTTCGTGAATTTTCCATGATACTTGTATTGCCTGTGTTATTTTGCTGCCTTCCCTTATTACAAAGTCACATTCCTTAGAATCACTGAAATAAAAAATTTCTTTTCCCCTCCTTTTTAATTCAACGGCAACTAGATTTTCCAGTAACTTGCCTTCGTTGTCACTGAACCGAAATCCCAACTTTGAAAGGAAACCGTTGTCAATGCAATAGGTCTTTTGCGGGTTTTGAACCTGTTTTTTTATGGAATAATCGAATTTTGGCAGATAGAAAAATGTCAATGAGTTTTCAAAAGCGGAAATGAAACTTTTTACCGTCCCCCTGTTTTTTACCCCAATCAAATCAGAAATGCCCCGATAACTAAACATGCCTGAGGGGTTGGATAAAAAGAAAGAAGATAACTCCCGCAATTGTTTTTCGTTTTTCCCGAATCGCTTTATTATGTCCTTGTAAAGAATGTTTTCAAAAAGATCCTTCAAAACAACCGCCTTCTCACTCAAAACATACAACGGAAACCCCCCGGCTACAAGGTATTTTGAAAATGCCGAGACAACCTTTGCCTTAACCTCGAAATCAGAATTGTATTTAGAATAATCAATCTTTTTTGCATTTAAATATTCTTTGAAGCTGAACGGAAACATTTTCAGGGTCAATGCCCTACCGGTTAGCGTAGAAGAAATTTCCGAACTTGTGAGTTTTGAATTTGACCCGGTAATAACAATCCGAAATTTTGATTTTACCCTGTCAACCCATTTTTCCCAACCATCAACTTCCTGAATTTCATCCAAAAAAAGAAAACAATTTTCTTCATACTCATTCTCAACTAAAAAATCCATTATAGACTGGAAATCCTTCACAGTGAAACCGGATAGCCGCTCGTCATTAAAATCGACATAAAGAAATTGTCTCTGCCCAAGCCCAAGATAGTCCTTGAATTGCTTCATTAAGAAAGACTTGCCGCAGCGCCTGACCCCGACTATAACTAGTGGCATTTTCAAAGGCAACAGAGTTTTAAGGGCTGTTAGTTCTTCCCTTATGACAAAAGGGTCTTCAGATTCGAATGCCTTCTGCTGGTCATTGAGCACAAAACGCAAAGAATCCCGGTCCATGCAAAAAACTGCCGGCATTCAAATTATAAACCTTTCTAAAGCGGAACAAAAAATGTACCACTTTAGCCAAAAAGTGGAACAAAAAATGCCCCGGTATTTTGCCAGAAATTTTTGCATTTTATGAAAACGAATTGACCTGCTCAAGCAGTTTTTTTGCCCTTGAATTTTTCTCAAAATGCTTGCGGACAGGCTCTAAGATTTCATTCACATGCGCTGCCGCTGCACCCTTGAGGTCCATTGGATGCAATTTCCCCGATACATAATCAGATTCAAGTTCGGAATAGGAATTATAAGTGACATCGCCCCCGAACCTTTCGGGCCGCTCGATTTTGACGGCCCTGAATTTTTCAAAAATAATGTATTTGCAGTATTCAAGCACCGGGTTGTCCTCAACTGCCTTTTCGGGGCAGTATGCCTTTTTGATTTTGCGCCCAACATCCTCAATTGAATCAGTCATAAAAATCGCGGAATCCGGCTTTGATTTGGACATTTTAAGTTCAATTTTTCGCTCAAGCCCTTCTGCACTGGTGTCAATTGGAGTTAGGCCCATTAGCATGTGGTGGTGCACTGCAACAGGTTTTTTCCACTTGAATTTGTCAGCAATTTCGCGTGCAAATACGTTAACCTTTCTCTGGTCCATTCCAAGTTGGCAAACGTCAGCCTTTAAGTAAAAGATGTCAGCAGTCTGCATACAAGGGTACATAATTTGAGCAGCGCTTAATGAATCCTTTTCATTTCGGCCCATTATCTGACTACATCTAACAATCCGATTTAGTGTAGATTTTCTAGCAACATTCATTACAATTTTCCAGTACTCATCGTCAGTCATAAAGTCGCTAGCCCAAACAAAGTCAACTCCATCTAGGTCCATTCCAGAAGCTTTCCAAACTTCAATAAAATATTTTCCAACAACC
>CAZEBH010000118.1:0-2200 GCA_964510425.1 uncultured archaeon
CGCTCACGCCAGAGCAGCAACAAGAACTCAAAAGGAAAATACTTCGTCATATAGAAAAAATGCCCAAAATGTGGCTCAACAAATTTTCAAGAAGCAGAAATAACCTTTGATAACTATGAAAAAAGAAAACAATCCTCTAGTTAAATTTTCAATCTGGGTCATAAATAACATCCACCAAAAACATATCTCCCCAGAATTAAACAAAAGACATAAACTCTGCCGATTCTACCCAAGTTGCTCACAATATGCAATACAAGCACTAGAAAAACATGGTTTCATCACCGGCTGGATAAAAACAATACAACGAATAAACCGGTGCTCAGTCTACAACACAGAAGATTGCTTTGATATACCTTAAGCCAAAAGTATAGAAAAAAACTCGGGGCTGGAGGGAGTTATCCTTTGAAAAGTTCCACGATTTTTTCTTTTATTTCCGTTCGTGTGTAGGTTTCGTGCAGTTGTTCGTATTCGGGCTTGAGGCCTGCGTCTGTTAGGATGAAGAACCATGATTTTAGGTGGTCGACGTGGTTGTTCCTTTCGATTTTTTCGCGTAGCGCTGTCGGGTTTTTTTCGAGTGTTTTTCCGGTTTCAACTTCTATTGCGTGCCAGTCTTTTGCGTCTTTTGCCTGGAACATGATGTCGGGGCCGAAGGTGCTGTATTCGACGATGTTTTCGGTGTATTTGCGTATTTCTTCCGCTATGCATTTGGTTAGGAAGAAATGCTCGATTGATTCGTTGGTTTCGGGTTTTTTTATGAGGTAGATTTGTGCTCCGCCTTTTTCCAATCCGACCAGTCTCTCTTCTTTGTATCCGTGGCTTTTCAAATAATTGATTTGGTGTTCTTCGAGGCCGTTGCGTGGGTAGAAGTCTTTCGAGAGTTTTTGCACTTCTTCTGAGAGTTCCGCGTTTGTTTCGTCTTTTGCTTTCTTTGATTGTTTTTCGCGCAAATCATCCGGGTTGGTGGTAATAATCTCGTATTCTTTTTCGCTTGACACCACTTTGAGTGGAATGTGGTCGTTCATCGCAAAGAGCAGGCCTTCCCCTGTGCTCGCAGTCAGGATGTAGTTTTGTTCTTCTTGGTTGAGGTTGAATTGCTCTGAAATTTCCTTGATTACTGTGGGTTCTTGGCGGAGCAGCAATTTCCATGCGCAGTTTGCGAGTATTGTTTTTCCGGCCCTTCGCGCAAGCAAATCGTTAACCTCTTGGGTGATTATCACAAGTCCTAACCCGAATTTTCTGGATGTTTTTATGAGTTCGAATAGGTAGTTTGCCTGTTCGCTGTAGCGGAGCAGCGTCCACGCCTCGTCAATCACCAGTAGTTTTCTTTCGTGGTCTTTTTGCATTTTTTTGTGCACAAAATCGAGTATCAAATACATTATTGTCGGCTTGACCTGTGCAGGCATGTTCACAATATTGAAACAAATCAATTTGTTGTTCAAATCCAAATTGGTTTTCTTGTTGAGGAATGAAAACGAGCCTTCCGCATAAATTCCAATCCTGTTTAGGAGCGCGTCATATGTCATTTGTTCGATGCGAGAAGCCGTTTTTTTCTCTTGCTGCAGCGCCCTATAGAGGTCTTTGAGTACTGGCGGTTCCCTTTTCCATGTGTCTTTGTCCTTTGGGTGGATGCCTTTCTCGGCGTAAATGTGCAGTAGGCACCTGTCAAGGATATTTTTTTGGGGTTCGGTGAGTTCTCCGCACATTATTTTGAACAAATCCATTAGGGATAGCATTTTGTCCCCAAAATCCCGGTCCATCAAATCAAGTGGGTTGATGATTGTGTCGCTTTCCTGTGAAATTTCAATTAATTGCCCGCCATAAGTTTTGCACAGCTCCACATACTCGCCCTGTGGGTCAACAATAATTGTTTTCACGTTTTTAAGCAAATTCCTAAGAATATACAATTTGACGAAAAAACTTTTTCCTCCGCCAGAGGTTCCGAGCACAAGGCCATTGTAATTCTGGAGTTTGTAGGGATCAAGAATTATTGGTATGTTGTTGTCCTTGTTGAGGCCGAACATTATCCCGCTTTTCTCCAGCTTCAAAAAACTGGAAGTAAAGGGAAAACATGCGGCAAGGGCGTTTGAGGGTATGTTTCTTTGGATGCGCAGCTTGTCCTGGGCTAGGGGTATTATGCTTTGGATTGCCTCCTGCATTTTCAAATAAGGGGTTTTTGGGATAATCATCATTGCATTGAGCT
>CAZEBH010000119.1:0-2133 GCA_964510425.1 uncultured archaeon
ATTCTAAAGGATTTGAGGGATGAGCATGACCGGTTCTAATGTTTTGCTCGACTCTTCTGTCTGGATAAACTATTTTTTTGGAGCAGATGAGCGCACTAAAGAATATATCGAAACTGGCAAATTCACGCTTTTTTGTTCAGCAATCTCAATCTTTGAAGTGAAAAAGAAGTTCCTCAAAAGTGACCATCTGGGATCCGATGCCTATAGAGCTCTTAATCTCTTGAAAGAGAGGTGCATTGTAATTGATGCCGGGGAAGAGATTTGTGAAAAAAGTGCCGATGACTCCGTGCGCCACAAATTGCATTTTGCAGATTCAATAATTTATCGTACTGCACTTGAAAATAATGCGCAGCTTGTGACAATGGATTTACACTTTAAGGGGTTGGACGGGGTGCAAATTATATGAAAGTTAATGCTCAAGATACATTGCGAAAATCAATGGCGGGTTTCCTTGCAAGAAAGAGGCATTATACACGCGAAGAAATCCTCTCAGATTTGAGGGACAAAACCGACCGCTTCTAAGATTCTATTTGGCTTTTTGCACATCTTGGGCGCTTTTAAAGTCGCCTTTATATTCCTTACTGATTAAGAAATACTATTAACTCAGGGAAATAAGAGGGGTTATTTTGTATCCAAGTTCTAGTCAACCTGCAAATTACGACCGCGCGGCAACCATGTTCTCGCCTGACGGCAGGCTCTATCAGGTCGAATATGCCTCAAAAATAGTCTCACAGGGCACAATGGGTGTTGCGTGCAAGTACGCAGATGGCATACTTTTTGGTGCCGACAAGAAGATTACAAGCAGGCTGCTTTTGCCAGATTCAATTGAGAAGATTTTCCCGATTGATGATCATATTGTTGCGGTTTCGGCAGGGCTTGTCGGGGATGCGCGAAGGCTTGTGGGAATTGCAAGGCAGAAGGCGCAGGAGAACCGGACATATTATGAAGAGCCCACACAGGTTGAAAATCTTGTCAAGGAAATTTCGAACGTAATGCAGGTCTTCACCCAGTACGGCGGCATGAGGCCTTTTGGGGTTTCATTTATTATTGGCGGAGTTGACAACACCGGCAAGAGGCTCTTTGAAACAGAGCCTTCCGGGGCGCTTGCCGAGTACCAGGCAATTGCAATTGGCAAGAACAAGAACAAGGCAATGGAACTGTTCGAAAAGGACTGGAAGGAGAACATGTCAAAGGATGCCACAATAAAAATAATGCTGCGCGCGCTTGAGTTCGGCCTTGATGAGAAAGAAAAGCTTGATATCAAGAGATTGCAGTTTACGTTTATCGACTCTGCCAGAAAATTCATGCCTGTTTCGCAGGATGAACTGAAGGCATATTTTACCAAGAAAGAATGAATGGCATACTCGATAACGGCTTTTTTCCTTTTCTGCGGAAAAGAAAAAATGTCGACGAAAAAAGTATCGGCGAAAAACAAAAGTGTTGTCTGAAGTTTTTTTTGCGAGATGGGATGTTATATATGGTAAGGACAGAAGATGCCGTAATAGCAAAATTTGAGCACGCTGGCGAAAAGTTTGAAATACTTGTTGACCCGCATATTGCAATGGATGCAAAGCACGGCAAGGAAGTCGACTTTGAGGATTTGATGTTAATAGACCAGATTTTCAAGGACGCGCACAAGGGCGAGGCGAAAAATGAGGAGAGCCTGCGCAAGGTCTTCGGGACAACAGATGTGCGGCAGATAGTGAAAAAAATTCTCGTTGACGGGGAAATACAGTTAACCACACAGCAGAGGCGCGAGATTGCGGAGCGAAAGAAGAAGGAAATCATAAACTACATTTCGCGCAATGCAATGAACCCGCAGACAAACGCCCCGCATCCGGTCCAGAGGATTGAAAATGCGCTGGAGGAAATAAAATTCACGGTCGATATAAGCAGGCCGGTGAACGAACAGGTGAATTTGGCAATAAAGGAGATAAAAAAACTGATTCCGATTTCAATGGAAAAATTGAATCTTGCGATAAAAATTCCCGCGCAGTACTCGGGAAAGGCATCGGTTGTGCTACACAAATTCGGCGGGAAAACAGAAGAATGGCAAAATGATTGCAGCCTGGTTGCCGTGATGGAAATTCCTGCAGGGGTTAAGCAGGATTTATTCAATGAATTGAACCATCT
>CAZEBH010000120.1:0-2128 GCA_964510425.1 uncultured archaeon
TTTACTTCTGCTATATGCGCCGTGATTTGGGATTCCAAGTGCCTGAATACTTCGGAAGGCCAGAGGCGTTGAAGCAGAAAATGAGGGAAGTGTTCTGGAACATAGATGTCAGTGGTCTTCTCGCAACGGCTCCGTTGCGCCTAACCGTGACGCCGTTCTGCAACTTCAATTGTAGAGTGCCGGGTGCTCAACAGGGATGGTGCATGGAAGAACCAGGCGAGTTCGTGTACCCCAAAATCCGGGCATCCTTGCTGAAAAAGGAATAGCCCAACGCCGCGTACCAAGCTTACAAGCTCACGCGGCGTTTTTCTTTGGCGGATTTGCAAAAGTGATTTCTGGCAATCGAATTATGGTCTGTGCCGGTATACCAAGTTCTTTCTCATATACAAGATCGATGCTGCCGAAAACCGCTTTTTCAAAATCAAAGCCCAGTTCTTTAGAGATTTCTCGCACCACTTTCTCATCTTTCCCTTCAACTTCTACAAAAGGATTTAATCCCGGCCATGTATCAATCGTTACCTCTACTCTGTCACGCTCCCACACCTCACGCATATTTTCCTGGTATGCTTTTGCGGGTATATCACATGCTTCAAAAAAATCCGCGGCAGTTTCAAAGTCGTTAACTATAAGTTCAACCTTATACGTGTCGTTAATGCCCGACCCGCGAACCTCTTTAACAGTCATTGTTACCTTATCGGATTCTTGTCGAACACGTCCCCATTTATTGTGACCCGGCGCAACGCGAGAAAAATCAAATGTTTTTCTGCGCATTAAATACTCCGAAGTTTTTAATTTAAACCCAGCCGCCTTGAGCCTGTCTCGCGTAGCATCTTTATTGATTGAGAGAAATGTTGCTTCAATTTCATTTTCCATGATTGAAGTTTATCACAAACTTTATTTCGTGTATATATTTGTGGTTCTTCGTCCATCCTATAAAGATTTCCGACTGGAGCGAGCGGGCAAAAAAATAGAGGCCAGCCCCGCCGCCTGACTCGTTAGGGGCAGAGCCAAGCAAAATACTCTTTTCCTTAGAAGAAAAATTGGTGGCACGCGTAAAGAAGAAATCGTAAAGAGTATTTTGCTTGGCGGCGAGCGTCAGCGAGCGGCGGCGGGGCAGTTGGTTTCTGTCAGAAATTTCTGCTAAAATAGGTTCGAGCATGGTTGTATAAATGCACCAAGATAAAACTAGACGGCTTTTTGGAAGCCATTTGATGGGCGGCACGAAGTGCCGCCCATTGAGTTTGCCCTGATGAATCCTCTCCGCTCGGCGCGCGCAGGCGCGCCTCGCGGTTGGCCAAAACGAGGTTCGCTCTTGTACGATTTTAAATTCTGTCTCGGATTTGATTTGCCCGACAAAAAGAATTTTTGCTATACTGAAAGTGCGTACAACCTTTCCGAAGTCGTCTTTTTTGATGGCCGTCCTAGCCAATTCGAGGCGACTTGAGTTGTACGCAACTAGGGCGGCCTTTAAAGTTTATGACTATGGAAAATTTATCACCGCAAAAATTCTTTTTGTATGCCCGCAAGTCCACCGATGTGGAGGACAAGCAGGTTTTATCTATTGAAGCGCAGATCACAGAATTGCGCGCCTTTGCCAAGCAAGAGGGTTTGCATATCGCCGAGGAGCTGATTGAAAAACGCTCTGCAAAAGTTACCGGTCGTCCGATATTTAATAAAATGATTTCGCGTATTGAACACGGCGATGCAAACGCTATTCTTGCTTGGCACCCCGACAGATTGGCGCGCAATTCTGTGGATGGTGGAAAAATAATCTACCTGCTTGACGGCGGTGGACTTGCTGACCTCAAATTTCCACAATTCTGGTGCGAAAACACCTCGCAAGGAAAGTTCATGCTCAATATCGCTTTTGGTCAAAGCAAATACTATGTGGATTCGCTTGCCGAGAATACCAAACGAGGATTGCGCCAAAAAGTGAGGCGCGGAGAATATCCCGGCCTTGCGCCAGTGGGATATATCAACGATGTGCGGACGAAAACTGTGGTTGTGGACAAAAAACGAAGCGTGATAATTCGCAAGGCCTTTACGCTCTACGCAAAAAATAGCTCGCGCCTCGAAGACATCTCAAACTTTTTGGCGCAATCCGGTATCCATTCTCGGAACGGCAAGC
>CAZEBH010000121.1:0-2098 GCA_964510425.1 uncultured archaeon
GGCCGAGCATTTCATGTATCAGTATCCCTATGAGCGCATTTTCAGTGTCCTGTGACATGTTTGGCCGTTCTTTTTTGAGGATATTTCCGCCCTATTAGCAGCCCTGTGCCTTTAGCGCATCAATGAATTTGGGGTCAAGCAGCTTATCGGCCCGAATGTCTGAATCCATTACTATCTGGCGTTTTAGCGTTTCAAGCAGTGCCTTTGTGCCTGTTCCGTACTCGGGAATATCAAGAATGTACGCCTTTACAAATTCGCCCTCGCGGTATACAATCTTGACATCAACCTTCATGCCTTCTGAATCCACCGTATATTCTTTGAACAGCTTATCAGTCATTTTGCAAACCTCTCAGTCATTTCTTCCCATCCCGACCATGCTCGTCGGGAGGGAGCGTCCACCTTCGGTAGGACTTGCTTCGCCAGAACTGCTCTTACCCTTCGGGAACCTGTCGATTGGAAGAGTACTATCTCACCCGGGCTCGGTAGAACTGACCGTGCAAGCCTCTGCGTCATTTCTTCCCACCTAGTTTTTTCTTCTTTAGTTTTTCAGCTTCAAATCTCATCTGGTAATCCAGGACCTGTGCAAACCCATCGCCAAAAGGCGGGTAGACAACATCAAGCTGCTTTTCGCGCCTCAATATGAAACAGCATTCCTCAACTTTTTGCTTTGGCATGTGCAGCTCCTGTGCAATTTCCCCGATGCTTATTTTGCCACGTTCATTTACAAGCAGGTATACCCTGTCAAAATCAGTTACTATGACGTTCTTTTTAATCTCAGTATCCACACCAACCGCTTTCGTTTCCATCTTTTGCATGAATCCGGTCATCTTGATTGCCGTTTCAATCCTCTCGGTGCCGGGCTGGTTTTTGCGCTTTTCCGCCTCCAGTACGCCAATTAGCCTGTTCATTGAATCCATCATGTTGGCGCTGTCCGCACCGCCGATTTTGCCCTCAAGCTCCTGCTCTGAAAGGCTGTATTTTTTCATGAGCGTATCAAGCCTGCGGTCAAGTTCTTCAAGCTGCTCCCCCTTAACCGTGCCCGCGGATTTTTTCCGCAAAAATTCATTAAGCTTCTGCCCCTCAATCTGCCGCTTTGGCCTTGAGCGAAATAAGCCCTCAATTACGCCGATTTTTTTTTGCGTGTTTTTGCCAACTGAAACAATTTGTGCCGGTGATTGCAGTGGCGCCGCGATTTTGCCTTTCGCAAGATACTGCCGGTCGTTTTGTTCTGCACCCACGGGAGCCATTTTTGTAGCGGCGCCAACTGCCGCCCGCTCTGAGGGTGCCTGTGGCTCGTGCCATATTTTTTTTACGGGTTCTGCTGTGCCCAAAAGTCCTGTAACCTCATCCGTACCTGATATTTCTTCAAGGCTCAGCTTGTTTTTGGCGGGGATTTTTTGCACCGCCCTTGAGAGCGCCTGTTTTTGCTTCCCGATTTCTTTTTTGCGGTCCGCGAGCTTATTTAGCCCCTCATTAAATTCCTTCATTTTGGCGGTGAACGCCCTGTCATCTATTTTTCTGGCAAGGAATTTGTTTTCAAGCGAATCTACCTGCACCTTGGTATTTCGCATCTCGCTTTCGATTTTGAATTCGCGTTCCAATATTTCCCTGTAAATGTCCTTAACCTGCAGAAGCATATTTCCTGCAGATGTTCGATTTTCAGATTTTTCATGGCGAAGAACAGACGCATCTTCGCTTAGCCTTCCGATTTTGTCGCCATAATGCCCGTGCAGCACCGCGCGTTTTGCCACCGTGCCATGGCGCCTCTTCCCGTGACTTTTTGCTTTTTTTGCACTGTGCTTTTTTGCCTTTACATGCCTCTGCCTGTGCATTGCAGTCTTTTTCATAACTTCAACAGATGACACCGGGAAAGTTTCAATGTTTGCAGGAACATCCTTTTCTGCCGGCGTGCCAAATGTCTCTGCAGAGTCCTGAATTGGTTCAGGCGACTTTAAAATAGAACTATCATCCTGCGCGCCGTTTTCTTTTCGCATTTGCCCAGCCGGCCTCTTTCCAATAAAACTTCCAATCTTTTCAGATATAAACTTAAATAAACCCATGTAAGCGCCCCAGTTTGTCCTTACCTAAGACTATTTGC
>CAZEBH010000122.1:0-2093 GCA_964510425.1 uncultured archaeon
TTTTTCCTCGTTGAAATGAGGAATTCTTTTTCTTCCTGTTCCTTTCTTCCCATACAAATCACTTTATTCGAAAATCTATTTTTATCTCCATTCTTCCCCCGAGCTGGCGCAGAAATTCCTGCATCTGTGCATCCGAGAGATTTACTTGCACATGCCCTTTTTGCACAAGTGAGATGATTGCCTTGAAAGCATTCATGTGCAATTCCCTGTTCACAAGCCGGACATTTGCAAGCCTTTGCCTTGCATCATCCTCCAAAAACCTGCTTATGAGTGATTGCATCCTGTTTTCAGTTTCAATTCTTTTTTCCTCTTCCCCCTTTTGCTTTAGGTATTGCTGCTGCAATTCCTCAAGCTTTTTTTGCTTCAGGTCCTGCTCGTCCATCGTCATTGCCCTTGTTGTGCTGTGCAGGGTGCGCCTCTTGCGCTTTTGCAGAATCGGTTGGGTCTGCATGTGCCTGCCTGGTTTTTACCGGCACTGGTTGTGCCTGCACCGGTCTTGGCTGCGGCTTTGCGCCTTTCTGCAATTCAGGGGCCTGGGTTTTCTGCTGCTCAAGTTTTGCCCTGTTTGCAATGCGCCTCTTGGCATCCTCTTCAATTGTAACTTTTTTCCGATTCTTCGTTTCCTCAAAAATCTTCTGTGCTATTGCCGATTTTTCAAACAAAAACTTCTCGCCTTTTCCTGTAATTTTTCTGCCATTTTTTTCCTTCTTTACAAAGCCTTCTTTTTCAAGCATCTGAAGGCATGTTCGCAGGATTTTTCCGGACGCCTTAACTTTCCTTTCAGGCTTTACTCCGCGGTTTTTCCTTCCACCAAAGTATGTGCGAAGCCTTCCGGTTCCAAGGTTGCCTTCCTTGTATGCCCTGTACAAAACTGCCGCCATTCTTGTATAAAACCAATCGGGGTTATTTGGCGCCCTTTCTTTGTGCGCACCTGTTTTTGCGTAATCGGTGAATGCGGGCTTTTTTATGCGTGTTTTGAAGTCCTTTGCAGCCTCTTCAATTAGCATTCCTGCCGGCACGTCGTAAATTCCCATAAAATCAAAACTTTTTTTTGGATTTCAACTTTTTAATCTCCTTTCGGAGAAAGTTGAATGTTTTAATTCATTGCGCTTATTTGCCGCGAAATGAAAAAACTCCCAATTCAAAGAATTAGAAGTTACTCAATTCTTCTCGAAAACGTTTTTAAAGCATTGGTTTTGGTTTTTGCGGGCGGCTTATGGGCAGCCTTGTGCAAGGATTCTAATATCATTTGCCGGCATTGCCTTGCCAATTATCCAGAAATCATCCATCGCACTATTTACTCCAAGATCAAGGGTTATAGTGTTCGCTCCTGTTGGTGTACTAGTTACTGTGCTTGGCGTATCAATTAGTTTGCAGTCCAGATATACTGTTTCTGTTCCTCCTGATCTTGTCCAGGCTATGTGCCGCCAACTTGTCAATGCTGCAGGCGGGCTTTCAGCAAGGTAATTATAATTTCGCTCATTTGAATTGGTTAAAGTAGTCTTAATATCTGTAAGCGAACTATTTACTTGAAGTATAACCCCCTCATCCACCCCCGATCTACCTGTGAATATGTCCATATACCCAGTAGAAGATGAGTCAAGCCTGAACCAGCCCATTATGGTAAAGTCACCAAGCCCGCTAAGTGCTTTTGGGTTCACACTAACCTTTGGCCCTACTCCAGTAAATTGTATTGCCTGCCCGATTTTTCCGGGGGCATAGCTCAAGGTTCCATTTATTATTGTGCCATCATATCCGCTCCCGCCGGTGTCAATTACATTGTTCTCAAACTGGTATCTGGACCGTGTTTGGGATAAATCAATTTTAAGCAAAATCTCCAGCTTTTTTATTTCTCCCCTGTAAAAAGAGCCCTTGGCAGTGAACGCCCCGATTTGTTGCAGATTTAAAAGAAGTATGATAATAACCGATGCAACAACAAGCGTGCCTCCCAAAAGAAGCAAATATTCAAGAGCGCCCTGTGCCTTTTGCATAAGGACAAAATAAGGTCAATTCCCCTTATTTATTCGTTTGTTCGATTGTAACTGCTAACAGCTTATGGCTGTTTTTAGGGTTGTGAACAGGCTTTTCCCCTG
>CAZEBH010000123.1:0-2027 GCA_964510425.1 uncultured archaeon
ATATAGTGGACGAGAAGAGTTCATCTCTTGGCGATGCCACGCTGAATTTTTTCAAATCGGATGATGAAAATGGCCTTGTGCCGCTTGGAGTGCCGCCACAGAAAACTGATGTGACGGGAAAATTTGACCTGCTCGCGCCCCTGGGCGCAAAAATTATTGTGAAGGCGCTTAGGGGCAATCTGGAAGGAACGCAGGCCGTGACAATTTCACAGACCTTCAAAAACGAGACAATAGTGGTTCTCACAGAGCATTCATCCGGTGTGCTGCTAAAAGTTCTTGATGATTCTGGCAGGGAAATGTCCGGCGGCATTCTGACAATTATGGGCGGGAAGGATGCCCTAAGCGAAGGCGCCTACACCAGTGGCGGGGTAATATTTAACCGCAGCGGATATGACTATGTCACAATTTCTTACAGCGCAAACGATGGCAGGGCATTTACCGAAGAGGTTTTTGTAAAGGATTTGAATGAGGTTTCTGTAACGCCTGGCGGGAAGAATTCAAACGGCACCACGCCCACGGTTGAATTTTTGGGCGTTTACGGAATTGACGGGACAAAATCCACCGGCATTTCAAAGGGCGTTGATTATTTCCTCAAGTTCAATGCTGTGTATCCGGCAGGCAACAACAAGAACGGGTTGCATGTAAGGCTTGGATTGGATAGCGTTAATTTCGTGGATTCCCAGGACGCGGGAATTCTGGGCTACTCGGCTGCGGGCGCGGGGGCATTCTACGGCAGGAGCTACTCGCCGCTTCCGGACCCCGGCTTCGAGGCGCTTGATTTCCAGAATTCGGGAACTGTCGGGGAATACAACAAGTGGATTGAATTATACTTTTTATCCGGCGGGGAAAAAATTGTAAAGATTCGGGCAAAGGCAAAGGAAACCGCAAAATACCCTGAAATAGAATTGCACTATCGGGCATGGAGTGAAATCGCCGACCGCAAGTACCGCAACCCCGCGGACACCGGCCTTGGGCTTGATGAGTATTCGGCTACAAAAACTTCTTTGTATGCAGAAACGCTCATTGAAAATATAAAAATTCTCGAACCGGGTTCGACATGCTCGAATGAATTGTGCGCATCCTACAAGTTCGTGCGAAGCGACGGTTCGGAGTACCAGATTGATTCTTTCAGGGCTGTACTTGGGGATTTGTACGCGCTTGAAATTGGCCTTTCCCCATCACAGGCAAAAAAAGTCACGGTGAAGGCATCCACAACAAAACTCAGGCCAAAAATCGGGTTTCAGGGCTTTGGCGTTGATAATTTCTCGGGTTTTCCCGACACCAACAGCAGCGACACTTCAATAGAGGTCACAAATGTAACACTTGACCAAAAAGAGGCGACCGGCGTGCGGCTTTATTTCAAGGCAAATGAAATTGAAAACAGCGGCATCACGCTCCAGCTTATTTCCGGCGAAACGGTAATTAACAGGCAGTTTTATTTTGGCATTTACACGCAAAAGAATATTTCCCTCAAAACTGTCCCGGATAATATCGTATTTGGGCAGGATTTCGTTCTCCTTCTGCAGGATGAGGATGGCAATCCGATTGAAAACGCGCAGATAAAACTGGAGTCAAAAAACGGCACGCATCTTGAAACCATTATCGGGAATGGCTCATCAAAACTGGGACAAAACGGCAGATACACGATTAAAAATTCATTTGATGCCGGCACCATAAAATACGAGGCAGGTTCACAGGGCTTTAGATTGCTTGCCGGCACAATTGAGATTACAAAAACGGGAATTCTTGAATTTGGCTCAAACGAACTGTATATCCCGATTGCAAAAGGCAAAAAGAATGGCACGCAAACAGTTGCATTAAACAACAAATCAAAGCAGGCTATTAGATCGCTCTCATTTGAAATAGTGCCGATTGGCCATTTCCCCGCGGGAATGGATTTAAAGGCCGCTCCGCTCTCTTCGATTGGCGGGGCCAATGCTTCGCAAAATATTATAATTGAGGCAGCATATGATGGTGAAAAAGAAAGTTCACACGGTGAAGCACGAATTATTGAAAGGGGCCGAACC
>CAZEBH010000124.1:0-1943 GCA_964510425.1 uncultured archaeon
AGAGACTGTGCCGTAGAAGAGCGTTGATCTTTGAAATAAGTTGGACAGTTTGGAGTAGAGGAGCGCAGCGCCAAGGGCAATGGGAAGGACAACCCAACCTTTGAGGACCGGAATCACCTCAGCGCCGCCTCCTCGCGCCGTGACGACAAGGGCATCTTTCATGCTGGTGAGAACCCCGTAATTCAAGGAAATAAAAAACTTCATTAAAAGAAGGGGAATGAATTTTTTAAGTTCATACCCGTGAATGGGCCAAAGGCGTTCTCTCCATTTTGAAAAGGGCGCCTGTTTGATTGATTCTTTCATTTCCTTGAAAATCACCCCATACAGTTATAACGGAGTGTTGGATAAAATTCGAGGACATACTGCGCTCGGGAAGGTTTTTAACTTTTTGACCGGCTGCGACTTTGCCAAATCGAGCTTCCTCGTCGCCCTTCCCTATTGGGAATGGTGCTCCTCGTTCAGCCCAATTTGGCTGTGTCTCGCTTGGGTCAAAAAGTTCAAAACCTTACCGCGCGCAGTATAGTTATTTTTTTACACTTTTTAATTTAATTTAAATATAAATTCTTTGTAAAATAGTGTGTAATAAAACGAATAGTAAGGATATTTTAAGATATGAAAATTAATACATCTCTTTCTGATTGCCAGGAAGTTGTTCCATCCGGTTCTAATAAGCGCCCCTATGAATTACGTACGCGTAATCTACCTAGAAATCATTGGTCTCATGTGCATACATTCTCCGGCTGCAATCATTTTTTTGAGAAAATTGCTGTGCAACCATGTCCAATTCCTAAAAATTTTAGGCTCCCTTATACAATATGGCCTGAAGACCAACGTATTCAAAATATTATTCATAATGCTATAACAATATCATTAGAAGAAAATCAATGGATGCAATCTATTGATGATTTTCAGAATGTTATTTCGAAAAAGCATATTCCAAATTCGTTGGTGGTTCAAGAATTTTACGGCAACCTAGGAAAAGGAGTTTTTGTGAACTGCAACTCTCCCCGAATGAATAAGGGTGATTTTATTGGAATTTATTCTGGAGTTGTGCGAATGACACCAGAAAACCAGCACGACAGTCTGTATGCCTTTTCGGTCGCTGACAATATTGTAGTAGATGCTCAACTGGAAGGAAATTTCACCCGATTTATCAACCATGGGAATTCTAAGAATGCCAATGTTTCTCCGCAGCTAATGCAAACAGAACATCACAATGCGCAAATTGTACTGATTGCGACCAAACGTATTCAGCCTGGGTGTCAACTTTTGATGAATTATGGACCTGCTTATTGGCAAGATCAGCAGATCGTGCCCGTTAAACTCACTTCGCAAAGTATTCAGATTGTTCCTGTAGAGGAGTTGGCTCCTCTAGCAAAAAAACAAAAATGATCTTTTGGTATTCATATAAAGGGTATTAACCCAGCTGCACATCTGGCTGGGAGCTTGGCTTTACAGAGACCGGAGGTGTTTGCCCTGGCGCTGGAGGGGGCACTTTTTTCTGGAGTTCATCTGCAGCTTTCAGGCGTGCTCTCTTTTTTTCCGCACTCCAACTGCCGTCCATAATAGCGCCCACATCCAATGCATCGAGTGTTTCGAATTCCATGAGCATTTGCGCCATCAGCTCCAAATGTTCTTTGTGTTGCTTGAGAATCTCTAGGGCTTGCTTATGGGCATCGTCGATGAGGTTGCGGACTGCTTTGTCGATTTGGCAGGCAGTTTCATTAGAATATTTTTTCTCTTGGGACCCTGAGAAACCGAGATATTGGCCGGATTCGGTCCGTTCATCATAGGTCACGGTGCCAAGCTGATCGCTCATCCCCCATTCGCACACCATGCTGCGAGCAATTTTGGTCGCTTGTACGATGTCATGCTGAGCACCAGAAGAGATGTCTTCTACGAAAAGCTCTTTTGCAGCGCGCCCTCCCATCAAGACAATGAGT
>CAZEBH010000125.1:0-1934 GCA_964510425.1 uncultured archaeon
AACTTCTGGCTGTCCAGAAGCTATTTTACGAAGGACATTAATTCGGGATAAGACAGCTGTTTTCATCATTGCATGATATTTTATATGGCATTGATCTCATTTCTTTAGCAAATTCCCACGCTTCCCGCACAGCCATTTCTGGACTTTTTTTGTGCTCCTGTAAAAGTAAACCGGCTATTTTTTGCGCCTTTACCTCTGCTGAGGCCACTTTTTTCAGAAGAATTAAGCGTATGCGGCTCTTAGGAAAAAGAGATATTGCAATCTTTGCCTCAAATTTTTTAATAGTGGCATTCGGATTTCCAAGTTTGCGGATTTTTCCTCCTATGTGGTTTTTCCATACTAGCATTCCAGCAGACTGTCTGAGCCGTTTCTCAACAGGGTTCGGGTTTTTTGTAAATATGCGAATTTCGGGTAGCATTTTAAACCTCTTTCAGAGTTCCTTTGCAATCAGTGCAGATAAATCTATCTTATTGCTAGGGTGTGAAATTGTATTGCAGCTAACAATTGTTTTTGCCCCGGCTTTTTTTATTTTTTCATACGCGTTCTGTGCAAAAATTCCGTGAACACATATGCAGTGAACCTCCTTTGGTTTGCGTTTTTTAATTTCTGTTATCGCCTCAACCATTGTGTGCCCGGCGCTTATTATATCATCAATAATTATCACTTCTTTTCCCTTCCATGCAAGTTCTTTGGTAACGCTTACCTTTACATGATGCGAGCTGAATCTCTTTTTTGTAAAAATTGTTGATTCAAAGCCAATCGAATCGGCAATCGTTTTTGCCCACTGGCTGCTCTCAATATCGGGGCCTGCAATCACCGCGGTTTTGGCGGAGAATTTCTTTTTGATGTACTCCGCTATCGCCGCATTCGCGGAGAGTTTTTTGCGCTCGATGTGGAAGAGCTCCGCAAGGTCCTTCACACGGTGAAGGTGAGGGTCGACTGTTATTATTTTGTCAAGGCTCAGATTAAGAAGCTGCGCCGCGATTTTGTTTGAAACGCACTCGCCCGGATGAAACATTTTGTCCTGGCGCAAATATGCCATATAAGGGACAGCACCAATTACTTTTCGCGCGCCAAGATCCTTTGCTGTTCTTGCTGCAAAAACAAGCTGAATTAGGGCATCGTTTGGGTTCGGGTGCAGTGTCTGCACAAGCACCACATCCTCGCCGCGCACATCATTTAGGAACTGCAGGTGTATTTCGCCGTCAGAGAACCGTTCGGTTTTCAACTTCCCGGGCTTGGCGCTGGCTTTTTTTGCAACCGCCGCTCCAAGCGAAAGACTGGCTTGCATGGGGAAAACAATCATTGCAAAATTAGGTTTTTGGAGAATAAATATTTTCCTGCCAAATTGAAGCCCTTTAAAGGCATTTTTGGGGCAATTTGCCACGCAATGTTTTATATTACTTTTATGGGGCGTATATTATAGCGAGTTTTAGGCGTTTTTCGCTTTTTAAGAAGGGGTGTTTTAATGAAGAATTTAGTCAATAAAGCCATAAAGCTGGCAAAAGAAGAGGGTGCAAAGCCCAAGGGTTCCTCGCAGCAAACGGGGAAGAAAAAAATCGGGCACAACGATCAGGAACTGATTGATATGCTCGAAGCGAGCAAGGCAAAAATAAGGGTTGTTGGATGCGGCGGAGGGGGCTGCAATACCATAAATAGGATGACCGAAGTCGGAATACTCGGCGCCGAAACAGTGGCAATCAACACGGATGCGCAGGATCTGCTAAAGGTCAAGGCAGACATGAAACTTCTTATTGGAAAGAAACTTACACGGGGCCTGGGTGCGGGTTCTGACCCATCGGTTGGCGAAGCTTCCGCGCAGGAATCATTTGAGGAACTCGCGGAAATGATTGGCGACTCTGATTTGGTTTTTATCACCTGCGGAATGGGCGGCTGAACCGGGACCGTGCCTTGCCAGATTTGTGCCGAAATGG
>CAZEBH010000126.1:0-1707 GCA_964510425.1 uncultured archaeon
AATCTGCTCTGCATTTACTATATGTATAACTTCCCTTTTGAGAAGCCTTTTTGCAACATTGCTTGCAAGCCTTCCGAGCACCGAATTGCTTCCGTCGATTACAGTCATTGCACCACCACCTCAATCCTTTCGGCGATTTGGGAGCGACAGTGCATACTTCGTATGCACTTGACTTACTCCGTTGACTTTAACTGCAATCATTGCACAATCACCATTTTGTTTGAAGCTGTTTTTGATTCAATAAGCTCTTTTAGATTCATTACCTTCCCTTTTGCGCCGTGGATTGTTTTTCTCGCCTTCTCCGAGCATGCAAAGCACGCGACATCGATTTTTGTATCCGCGCTGCCTGTTGCGAGAACTTTTCCGGGAACCACCAAAATGCAGCCTTCGTTTTTCTTTGCAAGCACATTTAATGAGTAAACATTAATTTCCGCCCTTGAGCGCGTGGGTTTTGAAAGCCGCGAAGCTATCTCGCCCCAGACCTTCTTACCGGTCTTTTTGCCTTCCTTTTCAAGGTCCACAATTATTTCTCTTGTCATTTCGTTTGTTGGCCCGGTTCTCATAATATCAACTTTTTTTGTTTCTCTTTCTTTTCCGCCAGCGATTTTATTTCTCTTCTAAAGAGAAAGAAAAGGGCTGAAATGCAGGGGGAGAGATTCGAACTCTCGAAGGCACTAAGCCACAGGATCACTTCGACCTTTTTCTTTCTTCTGCAGGAAGAAAGAAAAACCCCGCGGGAAAAAGAAAGAACATTGTTCTTTTCCTTTTCGTCGACGTTTTGCTTTTCTCGCAAGAAAAGGAAAAGGTCGCTTAAGTCCTGCCCCGTTGACCGCTTGGGTACCCCTGCGCTCCAGATGCCTTTGAACTGCAATCAACTTAAATTCTTTAACTCTTTGCGAAATTCCCCCGTGCGTTTAGTGAGTTCTTCCACCGCGGCCTCAAACAGCTCTTTTGGCGATAAGTTGCCGTGGCTCTCCACATTGAACACGAATGTGGAGGGGTCATAATCTATGCCCTGGTTTTCCTTAAGTATAATGTCGCGGTGCTTCTCATCAAGAAGCATTTCAATGACATCCGCCTTGTAGCTCTTGTCCTTGGCGCCCCTGTCGTTAACTATTATTGGGAGCTCCATGTATGAAACAATTGCGGGCTGCCATTTTGAGTGCTTTTCCCCGGTGCCAACCGTTGCATCCATTTCAATTTTGAGCCTCTGTCCCTCAGAGAGTTTTGTCAGTGGAATGTTGAGCGCTGCCGGCTCGATTTTCGGGTCCGTGCCCTTTATGTCCCTGCTATAAACCGTGCACGGGCCTTCCCTTTCGAGCACCAACTTCACGATGTCCCCCTCCCTGTATTTTTTGGTGTCCATTTTCATGGGCACCATTGCAAGCCTGTGCGTTAGCATTTCATCCGGCATTACGCCGTTGTTCTCATAAATATGCACATCCTCAATTGCAAGCACCGGGGTGCCGACCATCATCTGGCGCCTGATTGCATTCACGAACGCGGTGTTCGAGCCCTTAATCAGTATCTTTGCCTAGTTTTCCTTTTCCTGCAACACCTTGATTTCATCCATTTCCAATCACTCCTTCTTGCACCTATGCCTTTTCTTGCACCTACACCCATCATGCGGAACCGGTTTCACATTCTCAATATTTCCAAACCCAACATTATATATACAAACCTAAAAATTTGCCACCCACGCGCCTC
>CAZEBH010000127.1:0-1679 GCA_964510425.1 uncultured archaeon
AAAATTAAGAAGGGCGTCCATCAGGAGCATCACCGAATCCTGATCGCCGTCGCAATTTCTTCTTTTTGCCAGGTGAAAATATGGGTGCGCAAAGCACACCTTCGCCTTTGTGTAGCCAATTATCCTGCAAACAACCGCGGCTGATGTGTGCGGCGCAAGGCCCAAAAACAGTTCGCCCACAAGTTCCTCTTTGGTGTTCACATTGTAGCGCGCCTCCATCCCGTAAAAGCGCGTAAGCTCCTCGTCAACAAATTTTGCCACGCGCACAAAAAAGTTTCCGGCATTCTCATTTGCAATAATGTCCTGCACAAAAATTTCGCACAGCTGGTTTGCGTTCACAAGTTCTCTTCCCTCAAAATCGAGCAAGTATCCAAGCTCGTGCGCCTTCTGCACGCTCATTCCAATTTCCGAGGGCTTGAAGTGCGTTAGCGGGGCATTGAGAAGTTCGAAGCGGATTGTTGCATCCCTGAAGATGTGCAAATTTTGCCGTGCACGCAGTATCCCCTTCTCAAGGGGCTCTGGCATCTTCTCGGCATTTATGAGCCCCTTTACGCCCTTGACAAGTGCGGGGGCGCTGACCCCGAGGCTCTTTGCCGCCCCGCTGAAAATTTTGCGTAAATCTATTTTTCTTTTGCTGAACGCCTCAGTTTCAGTGCCGCATCTTGTGCATTTTTCCGCCCTGTTAAACTTTAGGCACTTGGGGCATTTGCGTACGGATTCGTTTCTGATTGCGCTTTCATTCGAGTATGGCTGGTCTTCGACTGTTTCAGTTTCCGGGTTGATAAAATACGCGATTTCGGATTCCACCGTGCCGAAATTTTCCGCCGCCTTGTTTATCGAGCGGATATTCCCGCCCGTGGTGCCTATTGGGAAAAGCGTCATGGGGTCGCCAACCATCTTGCGCGGCTTTGCAGCCTCCGGCCGACCCATTCTGCACCCGATAAATGTCCCGGCCTTGTCCCTAATTCTAATGCCGGAGAGCACCGAGAGCATCTCAAGCACATCCGGCCCTTTTTTGGGCTCCTCCCCGCTTAGCCCCCCAAATGTTTTGAAAAAAGAGTATGCATATTCAGGGCCTATTACAATTTCCGAATCGCGCAGCGTGTGCGGCAGGCCTATTTTTTCAAGCAGCGCCTTTGTTTGGCCGGTGTTTTCCATTGAAATCTCTTCAATTTCAGTCCCGGCAAAAACCTTGTTTGACTTGCGAACCTCGCGCACAAGCCCGGCAGCCTCATCAGATGAAAGTGCGGTGTAATAGTGCAAATATTTCGGGTGCAGTGCAATTGCGGTCTGCAGCGAGAGCTCGATTGCGGTGTTCTGATCAACGCTATTGGGGTTTGCGAGCATTGTTTCAAAATTGAATATTCCTTCCTTTCCTGTGTGCTCTGCGGCGATGTTTCGCAGCTCCAGTTTCCACCACTCCTCACAATACCCGGCAGGCATAAGCGGGTGCGCGGTTTTCCGGAAATCCCCAAGGGCTATTAACATGTCACCAAGGAAAAGGACTTCTTTGACCGCGGCGCGGATTTTTATTGCCTCCTGTGCCGAACTAATTTTGCGAACCTCCCCGCTCACAAGCATTACAATGGGGCCTTCGATGCTATCAACCGGAAACATCTCCGCGCTCTTTCCCGGCCGCTCCGTTTTTGTCTGTGTCCCCACAGCAAGGAAATCATCCA
>CAZEBH010000128.1:0-1653 GCA_964510425.1 uncultured archaeon
AAAAAAACGCACAAGAAAATTGCCATGCTTCCTACGCCTCGAGAACCATTTGCGTCTCCTCTCTATAGCTCAGGACTGCCCTCGGCACCACGCATCAGAGGAACCGTTTTTGTAAAGCTTGCTCGTATGACAGAAGAACTTGATAACAATACTGTGAACAGATTTTAGATAAAAATCAGATATAGACTTGAGCATCATTGTAATCTCGCTAAACTAGAAGATATAGTTCAAAAACACTTCTGGATCAGGAGATCACAAATGAAGCTCATTGCAATGATTATAGACGAATTACCCGAAATAGGCAAATGGCAAAAAAAGTTCTTTAAGGCTATTATTGCGGGCTTTTTGGGCATCACTGGCAAGCTGAATTTCAGAAACATAAGTCGTTATGTTGCGATGCATGAGAAAACTATTTCGAGGCAATTTAGCAAGTTTTTTCCGTTTTTGAAATTGAACTTTCTTATGGCAAAAAAAGCAGTGGGGGGCGGGGCGCTTCTTGCATTTGCCTTTGATCCATTTTTCAGCTCAAAAGCGGGTGATAAAAGTTATGGGAAGGATTCTTTTTGGAACGGTTCAGCAGGCAGATCAGAAAAGGGCCTGGAGTTTGGGTTGGTTGCGCTTGTTGATATTGCAAGAAACGTTGCATATCCGCTATCTGCAAGGCAAACGCCAAATAACCTCAAAGGCACCGAAAGGAACCGGATGGATTGCTATATCGATCACATTATAGAGGTCGTCAGCAAAGTCACTGAAAATGTGAAATACATGCTTATGGATGCCTTTTTTTACTCAGAAAAATTTGTCAGTAGTATGCGTAAAGCCGGGTTGCACGTGGTAAGTAAATTACGCATTAATGCACGCATGCGGCACCTGTATGACGGGGAACAAAAGGCGCGCGGGCGCCGCAAAAAGTATAGTGCCGCAGTGCGCCTTGACGACTTGAGCAGTTTTGATTGTATCAAAAGCGATGAATCAAATTTGATGCTTTACACATGCATAGTTTATAGCATTGCGCTGCGGTGCAACCTTCGAATTGTTTGGCTTGTGCAACCTTTGGCAAATGGCAAAGAGCGCTGTGCGCTTTTGTACTCAACGGATACCGAATTATCCGCACTCAACATCTTGCGTTACTACAAAACACGGTTTCAAATAGAGTTCGTCATTAGAGATGCAAAGCAACATACGGGACTTTCAGATTGTCAGAGCATTGTGAAAGAGCGCCTTGATTTTCACGTTAACACAAGCCTGGCCGCTCTTAATTCTATTAAAGTTGAGCATGCGCTTACCTATTCACAGTGTGACTCGCGCGCACCCTTCTCCATGCTTAGTTCAAAAGTAAAAAACCATAACGAAATGATGATCCAGAGCATTTTTTCAACTTTACAATTGGACCTGGATAAAATTAAATCGACTCCGATTTACGAAGAGCTTATTAATCTCGGCACTATCTCTTACCCATGTTAAGCCAATCTGTTCACAGTATTGATTTTTATATCTTTGCGACAATTCTACTTTGCTCTGGGCATGAAACGTTATGCGGAGCGCAAAAGGCTGCTACCCCTAAGGCGAAAAAAGAGTTCTTCATTTCTGGTTCTGGGCAGAATCGATATTTAGAAAATTTGAAACTAACAAGCAATATGTCGCCTGATGACA
>CAZEBH010000129.1:0-1523 GCA_964510425.1 uncultured archaeon
CTTAACTTCGCCACTTTTGGCGGCCTGATGGCTCTAACCTGATTTGTCTTTTGTGCTTTACCAGCGTAAATCTATGCTTGTTTGGCCGTATTTGTTGATGGATTTCCCAAAAATCGCTTCGATTTCAGGGGAAATGTTCGATAACAATCGAATTTGGAACGCTTTTTTCGGGTACACTATGGTAAGTGTCAAATTCGATAAATATTTTTTGAGGAGCTTAACGTTTTTTACGAGGGGATTCGTACTCAAAAATTGTGACAAACTGAGCATGGCGTTTGTGAGGAAAACAATGAACATATACCCCAAAATGGTGAATTTGTTCCAGTGCCGCACAGGCCGCAACTCCGTTCCCTCCTTCATGTCACGAATCAGTTTCTCGGCTTTATCCCTCTGCTTGTAAAGCGCCAAAATTTTTTCAGGTTCCGCATCAACACTGGATTCAAGGATGAAAAAACCCTCTAATCCGGTAATGAATGGGTTCTTGATTTTTTTGAGGGTTTTCTGTAATTCCCCGCGCGCAATTACATAACCCTCGTCAGTTGGGTGTTTTGCCAATTCCTTGCCGCGCTTTGCTTTGGAAATCAGAGGATGGTTTTTCTCTAATTCGCGCTTGAATTTTTTCCTTTTCTTCCGCAATTGGTCGCGCTTCAATTTTTCGGAAAAGAAAATGTACTGAAATTCCAATTCCTCTTTAATTTTCACGGATTCGTATTCTACTTCATTGGCAAATATTTTTTCCTTTTCAGACTCGCGGAATATTTTGATGCACTTCGCGTATGGTGATTTTTTCTTTGGCTTGAGAGTAAGGTAATTGAAGCCTTTTTCCAAGATTTTTTCCTTGTTCTTTTTCGTGTTGGCTCCGCAATCAAAAATGAGGAGCGTTCCTTTTTCCAATATTTTCGCAAGAGATTTGAAAATTATCCTCCAATGACTTTTATCCACAAGGTTTCCTTTTTGCACTGTGAGAGCGCTTGGAATGCCGTTGATGCCTGTACTTATACCCCAAACGAACTGTTTTTTCCCGGGCTGCGAATCGCGCGAATAACCAAACGCTCCAATGGCGCTTTTAGTCCCTTCAAAATAACTGCTTGAAAAATCCACGAGTTGTTTGTCGCTCACCAACCCGCATTTTTTAATGATTGACTGGTATTTTTCCACGAGCGCATTGAACCTCATTCCAATGCGCTCAATACCGCGGTAAATGTTCCTCTCTTTCGGAATTTGTTTGAATCCGATTTCCTTGAAGAATTCTTCCGGGTAAAGTTCCTGCAAGCGGTGCACGCTTGCAGATTTATCAAGCCTGTTTGCTATGAGCAATTTGGCAGTTTCCTTGATGTTTTTGGCTCTGCCAAAACCCGCTCCAAACAAAGATTCAAGCAAATTGTACTTTTCGTTAATTTTTTCAACTATTCCGATGCTTCCAATACTGAAGGTTACGTTTCTCATAGGATACCACCTAGAGAACGTAATCCTCACTTCTCAAAAGAATACTTCAAAAATCAGTAGAAACTGGCGAAGTCAGG